>NC_013171.1:1162689-1522878 GCF_000024105.1 Anaerococcus prevotii DSM 20548
TCAGAAAACTGTTGTTCCATGAAATTAACCCAACCTGGACAACAAGATGTAAGAATTGGAAGCTCTCCTTTTCCCTTTAGTCTATCTACAAACTCGTTTGCTTCTTCCATTATTGTAAGGTCTGCCGCAAAATTCGTATCAAATACCCTATCAAATCCTAGTCTCCTTAAAGCTGTTACGATTTTTCCTTCGACATTAGTTCCTACTCTAATACCAAACATCTCACCCAGGGCAACCCTAACTGCTGGTGCAACTTGTACTATTACATGTTTGTCAGATGAAAGGGCCCTCCAGACTTCTGGTATATTTGACTTTTCTGTAAGAGCCCCTGTAGGACATACTGATAGACATTGGCCACAAAAGGTACAAGTCGTCTCAAACATGGACCTATTGAAGGTTGATCCAACATGAGTATAAAAACCCCTTCCAACTTCTGCAAGAGCTCCAACGGTTTGAACCTCGTTACACATAGTCTCACATCTTCTACAAAGAATGCACTTGTTTGGATCTCTAATTAGTGAATATGAATTATCATCAATTGGTAGACTCCTCATCTCTCCTCTGTATCTTATCTCTCTAATATTTAAGTCACAGGCGAGCTCTTGGAGAGTACAGTCCAGGTTTTTGGCACATTTCAGGCAATCGGATGGATGATCTGATAAGAGTAGCTCGACAATAGCTCTTCTCGCCCTGATCACTCTTTTGCTATCCGTTCTAATATTCATTCCTTCTTTGACGAAAGTAGCACATGAAGGAATTAATTTATCCTTGTCTATATCTTCTACTAAACATACCCTGCAGGAAGCAAGCTTATTTACAAACTTTATATCGTGAAGATCCATATGACATAAGGTTGGAATTTTGATATTTAAAATACTTGCAGCTTCTAGGATTGTAGATCCTTCATTAACTTCTACTTCTCTATTATTTATCTTTAACTTAAGCATACAAACCTCCTAGGCCAAAGCTATAGCATTTATTGGGCAATTATCTTTACACTGGCCACATTTAATACATTTGTCTTGATTTATTTCATGTTTTTTGCGAGCTTCTCCAGCTATAGCCTCATTAGGGCATAGTCTCTTACACTTACCACATCCTATACAATCTTCTCCTATGGTATAATTTAAAAGGCTAATACATCTTTTGGATGGACAAGTTTTATTTTCATTTACATGGGCCTCATATTCATCATAAAAATATCTCATTGTAGAAATAATCGGGTTAGGACTAGATTTGCCAAGTCCGCAAAGTGAAGCTTCGGATACTATTTCTGATAATTCTTCTAGCTTATCGAGTGTTTCATGATTAGCTTTACCTTTAGTAATATCATCGAGCATTTCAAATAATCTCTTATTGCCAATTCTACAAGGAGTACATTTACCACATGACTCGTCTACAGAAAATTCTAGGAAAAACCTAGCAACATCAACCATGCAGTCATCCTCATCCATAACTACCATGCCGCCTGATCCCATTATGGAACCTATAGCTCCCAGTGATTCGAAATCACAAGCTGTATCGAAGAGCCTTTTAGGTATACAACCTCCAGAAGGACCTCCAGTCTGTACTGCTTTAGCATCCTTATCATTCTGAATACCTTTTCCTATATCATAAACTATTTGATCTATGCTAGTTCCCATCTCCACTTCGACAAGACCTGCATTTTTAACCTTGCCGGATAGGGCGAAGACTTTAGTACCTGGAGATTTTTCTGTTCCAAAGGACCTAAACCAAGCTGAGCCCTTATTAATAATTTGGGCGATATTGGCGAAAGTTTCTACATTATTTATTACAGTAGGCTTACCCCATAGCCCTCTTACAGTCGTCCTGTATTCCTTGTTACGAGGCATGCCTCGCCTTCCTTCTATTGACTCCATTAGTGCAGTTCCCTCACCACAAACAAAAGCACCTGCTCCAAGTCTTAGCTCTATATCAAAAGAAAAATCTGATCCTAATATATTATCTCCTAAAAGATTATATTTTTTAGCCTGATCAATTGCTATTTCAAGAGCTCTAACCGCCTTTGGATATTCAGCCCTAACATATATAAATCCTTTATTTGAACCTATGGCCCTCGCACATATGGCCATAGCCTCGAGTACTGAGTGTGGGTCTAGTTCAAGGACTGACCTATCCATAAAAGCTCCGGGATCTCCTTCGTCTGCATTGCATATTATGTATTTAATATCAGTATCTTGAAGGAAAGCCGCTTCCCATTTTCTTCCAGTAGGAAAACCTGCTCCGCCTCTTCCCCTAAGACCAGAATCTTTTACTATATCAATTATCTCTTTTCTATCTAATTCAAAAATAGCCTTATAAAGAGCCTTATATCCATCCAATCCTATGTAATCTTCGATTGATGATGGATCGATTATACCACAGTTTTTAAGCACTAGTCTTTTTTGATTTTCAAAGAAATCTCCCTTAAGCTTAAAATCACCTTTATCATCTTCATAGATTTTGCTATAGTCTATTTTTTCCCTAAGCTCTGCTAGAGACTTTTCTTTGAGATCTAATAATTCTTTCTTATTCATAAATCAGCCTTTCTAACTTTATGTATAATATTGTGAACCTGAGATGGGTCGACCTTTTCTACAAAATCTTCTCCGTCTATCATAACAACTGGTGCAGATCCACATTCACCTACACACCTTGCCTCACTTAGGGAAATCTTTCCATCTTCAGTCGTATCGCCTACTTCTACCCCTAGCTCTTCTGCCAAAGATTTTAGAATCTTATCAGAGCCATTGACATAGCAAGCCGTACCCAGACAGACGCAGATATCATGCTCTCCCTTAGGTTTAAGAGAAAAATGTGAGTAAAATGTAGCCACCCCGTATATTTCGCTGGATGGAACATTTAACTTAAGAGCCATTAAATCTACTACAGGCTCTGGAATATATGAGAAAACGTTTTGACACTTCTGAAGAGCTGGCATTACACAACCATCAACATCCTTAATAGAATCCAAATAGCTTGTAAAGTCATCAAGCTTATCTTTATCTAATTTATAACAAAAACTCATCTCTCCCTCCATTCTAAATTCTTTATTTCATTCTATCATATAGAAATCATAATGTCATTATTATTTAATTTTTAACAAAAACGTTTGCCTAGTTTAACAAAATTAAGGTGGATTAAAATCAATAATCCACCTTTTAAGATAAAATATAAATTGCCAAAATCTCCATAGCTATAAAGATAAGAAAATAAATCTTACCCACTCTTATAGCATAATTCTCATCCTTAAGTCCCTTCTTATAGTCTTTCTCAAAACCATTGATTAAATCATAGGACTTTTTAAAGTAAATCTTATAGCCAAAGAACAGAAAAACAAGGCCAGTAAGAGCTAACATAAGAGCAAAAACTTTCATTTAATCTCCTTCCAATATCTATAAATCACAAGACCATTAATTAAGATAAGCAGGACAGCAAAGCCTAGACAAACTTTTGCCATAGTTGGGACTACATCCATTGCATAGGTCAAATCTTCTTTGGATATTTTTTCTGCATCAAAACAATATGATACGACAATCGCCATAAGACCAATTCCCATGCTTCTAAATGAATATATAATTCTTTGATCGTTATCCCTAATTAGGGCAAAAATCCCATCTACTAGGGATAATATCATAAGTAATATCTGCATAAAACCTCTTAAAATATCTCAACATTTCCTTTATCTAATTATAACATAAGATTAAAAAAGCCGCCAGGACCATCTCCTAAGCGGCTACTTTTACCTACTTACTATCCTGTAGTAGGCTCTGTTTGTTATTTTAAATATCATATAATATATTACTACAAAGACTCCTATCATGATGAAGAAGTATTTTCCGTATTGCATAAAGGTCATCACTCCAAAAAGTGCTAGAAGCTGGTAGACTATTTTGGAAGCTACTAGAGAATTAATTATAGCAAAGACCAGAGGAGCTGCAAATAGATAGCTTATCTGAGAAGCAGACGTCTTTTTGATTAGCTTATCTTCTAGACCAATCTTTTTCATAATCTCATACTTCTTTCTATCTTCAAAGCCTTCTTTTATTTGCTTGTAATAACTTATCAAAATAGTTGAAATGAGAAAGATTATGGCGATTATTGTTCCCAGGAATACGAACCCTCCGTAAAGCTCATAGGCATCTTCCAGATACTTATCTGCGTATTCGATATTTATATCCTTATCCTTAGAATATTCTTCTAGGTTTTTCCTATAAATATTCTTATCTATACTAGTGACGTCCCAGTTTGCTGAAAGAGAAATAATTGAGTCCTTATAGCTTGACGTCTCCCTATCAAATATCTTAAATTCGCTAGATAGAAATTTAATAGTATCAAAATCTTTTACAACTATGCCATAAGTCTCGATAGCGACATTAGAAGGGATAAAGTTATCGATAATCTTAACCTTATAAGTCCTATCTGCAATTTCAATTTTATCTTTATCCAACATAAATTTCTGATTAGCTGTAAGGAGTATCTCATCATCAGCTAACTTATATTCTTTACCGACTCTCTTATTGTAGCCATCTAGGTCACAAGCCACTAGAAAATATGGTTTATGTTTACCATCTCCCATAAAGGTCTCAAACTTATCTCCGTCTACTTGGATACCGGTAAATAGTCCATAGGATATGAAGTCATTGGTGATTTTTCCACCCTTAGCTGTAGTGGCCTGAACAATACTTCTAAGTTTTTCTTTTTCTTCTTCTAGATTGTCTTTATCAATCTCTACTGGACTATCCAGATTGTACTCTCTTGGAACAACATTTGTAGCTGAATACTCTATTCGATCGTATATAGATAATGATGCGGATAGGGCTATGATTACGCCAACGCTCATTATAGAAATACTAGCAAGGGATATAGCATTTGACTTAATTCTATACAAAAGTCCAGATACAGCTAGGAATCTTTCCTTCTTGTAGTAGGACTTCTTTTCTTTCTGTCTTTTTAGATAAATTACAGAAAATGACATAAACAGAATATATGTCGCAAGCATTACTATAAGACTTGCAAGGAAGAAATATCCAAGACTTTTTAGGATACCTTGTGTCGTAATAGCTATGTAATAGCCTGATAAAAGCAAGACAAAACCTAAAACCATCAAAATATATCTTGATTTAGGCTCTCCCTCCCCACTTTTTTGATCAGCTAAAAGCTCTACAGGAGTAGAATTATATATTTTTAGACTCGTTGCAAATAAACTTGTTAAAAGAGCTAGGAGAAGAAGAAGAATAGTTTCTGTCATCGCTTTTAACGAGAAAGGATAATCCATCAAGCCTCCCGCAACATCTTTCATTAGTTTATTTAAGGCAAGGAAGGATAGCTTACCAAATATATATCCTCCTATAAGACCAATCACTCCTATTATGACAAAAGCAATCAATAACTCTAAGAAAATAATTTTTCTTATATGTCTTTTCTCAAGTCCTAGAATTCCATAAAGAGCAAATTCCTTATTTCTCCTCTTGTTTAGGAAATTTGTACTATATAATAAAAAGATAAAAGTTAGTAGACCTATTATAACAATTCCTATATTAATAACAGTCGGAAGAGAGGCATGTCTTTCTCTTACATAAGTGTTAGCAGAAAGACTTGCCATAATATTAAATACCATAAGCATTATCCCAGATGATAGGATAAAGGGAAGATAGACTAGTCTGTGTGCCCTGAGGTTTTTTAGGGCAAATTTGTGGGCGATTTTCTTATTCATTATAAATCACCCCTTGATAGCATGATTTGTGACTTGTTGATCCTTTCCATAAAGTCGCTACGCTCTTCTCCTTCTCCCTTGTAGATTTCATGAAATACGACTCCATCCTTGATGAAAAGAACTCTTTTCGCGAAAGAAGCTGCATTTAAGGAGTGGGTTACCATAAGGACAGTTTGACCCATTTCATTTACCCTAGTAAATAAATCCAGGATCATATTTGAAGAGTTTGAATCAAGGGATCCCGTTGGCTCATCAGCTAAAAGTAGGGCAGGCCTTGTAATTAAGGCCCTAGCTATGGCTACCCTTTGCTTTTGCCCACCTGAAATTTGGTAAGGGTATTTATCTAGAATTTCTTCTATAGCAAGTTTTTCCTTAATCTCATCTAGTCTTTTATTCATAAGCTCTTCCTTCTCATCTGATAGGACAAGAGGCAAGTAGATATTATCCCTATTTGTAAATTGGTCTAAGAGATTGAAGTCTTGGAAGACAAAGCCCAGCTCTTTTCTTCTAAAAGATGCAAGCTCACTATCCTTAAGCTTTGTCATATCTTTGCCCTTTAGACTAATATTTCCAAAAGATGGCCTATCGAGGGTAGCTATAATATTTAAAAGAGTAGTCTTACCTGCTCCCGACTCTCCCATTATAGAAATGAACTCGCCTTCTTCTACCGATAAGTTCACATCTCTTAGGGCCTCAGTCTTTATGTTCTTACTTTCATAAATGCGTTTAATATTTTTTAATTCTAATATTGGCATATTCGTCTCCTTTTCTATACTTATATTATAGAATATATAAATATTTCTAGCATTTATCTAATATTACAAGATGACTCTTAAACTTACAATTTTGTAAGATTGGCTGGGAAAATTATAAAAAATTCACTTCCTTGACCTAACTTAGACTTAACTTCTACCCTAAGCTTCAAAATCTTAGAAATCTCCCTCACCAAAAATAGGCCCAGTCCACTTGATTTGTGATTGACTCTGCCATTAAATCCCGAATATCCCCTATCAAATATTTTGACCAAGTCTTCATCTCTGATACCTATTCCTGTATCCATGATTGAAAGAGTGCTTTTCTCCTTATCAAAGAAAATTCTAATCTTTCCATCCTCAGTGTATTTTAAGGCATTGGATATGATTTGTTCAATCATTATGGAAAGAAGCTTAGAATCTGTGAGAACTTCAACCTCGGTATCTCTATAATCGAGAGATATTTTCTTGTTAATAAAAATCAAGGAATATTTTTTAAGAAGGGTCTTGATAAGCCTATCTAAATCAACCTTTTCTATATCCATATCTGTTGCCCTATCTGTAAGCTTGATATAGTTAATCGCCATATTTGTATATTCTTCAATATAAAACATTTCTTCTTTTAGCTTTTTAGTATCAGGATCAGACTTTTTGTTTAAGATTAAGTTGGCAACAGTAATTGGAGTTTTGATCTGATGGGTCCATAGGAGAAAATACTCTTCCAAGTCTTTCTTCTCCTTGATATAGGCACTTCTTAATCTCTTATTCTCATCCAATAAGTTTTCGTATTTTTCCTTAAAAGATTCTTCTTTTCTAAATTTTGAATATTGAATAGATAAATATATTATGAAGAAAAATCCTAAAATTTCAAATCCCAAGAGGAATTTGTCTAAAGGAAATTCCGATAGAATGAATATAGCAAAGAAGCTAAGGGCAAATAAAAAAAACAATCCGATTATGTGGTTTTGACTTTTTAGAAAATCCTTTAATTTACTCATTACTTGCCTCTAGGAAATATCCCATTCCCTTTTTAGTTTTTATGAAATTATCCTTGCCAATTTGTCTTAGCTTTTTCCTTAATCTTGTGATATTTACAGCGAGAGTATTATCGTCTATGAAGTTCTCGTCTTGCCAGCATTTTTCTATGATATCTTCCCTCATCACTATGTCTCCCTTAGATTCAAATAAACTTTCAAGAATCATAAGCTCAGTCCTTGTCAAAATAGTAGTCTCTTCCCCAAAGGAAATACTCGCCTTGGAAAGATCGAGATAGACATTATCGAATTCTAAAATATTTGAATCTATCTTATAATCATAAGCTCTCCTAAGGACTGCTTGAATCTTTGCCCTAGTTACTGCTATGTCAATTGGTTTTGTAATATAATCATCCGCTCCAAAATTCATAGCTTGGATTATATCCATAGACTCTGTGTGAGAGGATATAAAAATAATAGGGACTTTTGATTTCTTCCTAATCTCTTGGGTCCAGTAAAATCCATTAAAAAAAGGAAGAGAAATATCCATAAGGATTAGATCAGGCTTTAAATCTTCTACTTCCTCTACCACCTTGGAGAAGTCCCTTATTTCATAGGTCTCATAAGCCCATGCCCTAAGCTCTTCTGATAAAAGCCTTGCTATATTTCTATCATCCTCAACTATTAGTATCTTCATTAAGATTCCATCCTTCCTCAAGGAAAATAGCAATATCAATCTTGTACCATTTTCCTTTAAGCTCAATCTTTCCTATATTAGTTATAGTTTATATTAATGGAGGGATTTTTACAAGATTTAATGGATTAGGCGTGAATAATTGTTGGTTGATTTAAGAAATACGAATAAATTTGTACGAACACATGAAATAATTATCTACAGAATCTGCGATTAAAAATAAGTATAGAAATATTAAAAATGTCTGGAAAGGAATAAAATTCTTGTATATAATCTATAATAGGCAGGTAGCTAAGTATATTATGAAAACATATGAACAAAAGTCCCTAAATCATAAAAAATCTTTTAGAAATTCCTTAATAAGTGAAAAGATTAATTTATGGTTTGCTCATGAGATTTTTATATATATTTTGCAAATACTCATAAGCTTTTTAGGGACAATTGTTCATTTTGATTTAATCTCTAGTCTAAATTGAGGATATACATTTCGTTTTCTTTTTTTATAAATCCGAGAGATTCAAAAAGCTTTTGACTTTGAATGTTGAAACTATAGATTTCAGCTTTAAGAAACTTTCTTCCTTCTTTCTTTGCTATATCAATTAATATCTCTAAGGCACGTCTTCCTATTTTCTTATTTTGGTACTCCTTTGCTACAACAATCGCAAGCTCATTATTATCTAATAAAGTTATATCACCAACTATAGATTGACCAAACATTATATAAAAGCACTTACCATTTTTACATAGATACCTATACATTCTGATAAGTCTATCCAAATCATAAGTGTAGTCTATATTATCAACATGCTTACATAGTGTAGGGTCCTGATACCAAGACAAAGTCGTATCAAAATCATCATAATAATTTATTAAATGAATCTCTTTATTATCCAAATATTTTTTTCTCCTTATTTATCTCTTAAGACTTTCTTCCCAAAGCTTATCGGCTGTTGGTTTCCAATTACTTGCGTAATCTTCGCACTTATCACAAAGATCATCCACTTCTTCTTTTTCTAGAATATCTGTTGATTTGGCTTGGCTTTTCTTGACCATATTTCTGAGAAGTTGTGGATTTTCTAACATTGGACATGGTCTTAACATATTTTCGTTAAATGGTTGACCATCGTGATAAGCCATAAATAATGGAGCTTGTAAGCTTTCTAGTAGGCTCTTTTCTCTAATATTTGAGTCAGAATAGTGGATAAATACACAAGGCTCAACGTCTCCATTGGCATTTATATGCAGATAATTCCTACCACCTGCAATACATCCACCAATGTATTCGGCATCATTTTGGAAATCTAGGAAAAACAGTGGCTTAGTCTTCCTAAATTTCCTTAATTCATGATAGACATGTTCTCTTTGATTTGGTTTTGGAAGAAGCTCTTTGCCTGTACCCTTTCCAACAGGCATAAAGTGGAAATACCAAGCAAATAAGGCTCCCCTATCGATCATATCATCTACGAACTCTTCGCTTATAATTGATTCATAATTCATAGATGTGTAGCAGCAAGATATACCAAATGGAAGTCCATTTTCCTTTAGTTTATCCATAGCTTCTAGGACCTTACTATAAGTACCGTCTCCTCTTCTAGCATCTGTCGTAAACTCAGATCCTTCAACAGAAATAGCAGGAACGATATTTTTTAGTCTTAGCATTTCATCGACAAAGTCATCATCAATCAAGGTAGAGTTAGTGAATATTAAAAATTCACAATCGTTGTGTTTTTCAGCAATCTTTAAAACATCTTTCTTTCTAACTAAAGGCTCGCCACCTGTGTATATGTAAAAATAAATACCCATATCCTTACCTTGTCTAATGATGTCATCTATTTCATCATAGCTAAGGTTAAGGCTCTTACCATATTCTGCAGCCCAGCAGCCAGTACATTTCAAATTACAAGCTGTAGTTGGATCAAGTAGGATTGTCCAAGGGACATTGCAATTGTATTTTTCTCTTGTTTCTCTCTTAAGATCTTCACTAAACAAAACACCATTGAGCATGAAGTTTGTAATTGTCTTATCAAAAACGTCCTCATCGATAGTATCTAACATGTTTATAATGTATTTATAAAAAACATTATCAGGATCATTTATAACTTCCTCAATCCTATCAATTTGTGAAGAATAGGCATCTGGGGAAATCTTTCTAGCAAGGCTCACTGCCTTTGGCAAATTCTTCTCTGGATCTTTATGAATATAAGATAAAGTTTTTCCTACTGCATAAGTTGTAAATTTCTCATTCAAATTCATATTTTCTCCTCCATATTATCTCCGTATATTTTCTAACCTCTTATAAGATTTATTCAATAAATCTACTAGTTCATCTTCCTTAGTTGGGTCAGCATCATATAGCTTAACTGCTAGAAGTATCGGTGAGTAAAATATTGTCGCTAGGACCTTTACGTCATAATCTTCCTTGATTCCCAGATTTCTAATAAACTCCTCATGTTTGGCAATTGGGTTTTCAATAAACTTCTCCACATAAAACTGCATGGCATGGGGATTTTTATACATCTCTATTGAAATCATTTTCCTAATTCGTGAAACATAATTATCATGAAGTAGATACTCAAATATATCGATAGAAAGTCTAGGAATATCAAGCCTATTTGACTGGCCCTTATTAACTACATATTTATCGATCCCTTCTAGACGTTGGTCCACCTTACATATAGCTGTAGCCAAGAGGCTATCATAAATATCCTTCTTTGACTTAAAGTGCTTGTATATCGATGGTGCCTTGATACCAACTGCACAAGCAATTTTCTCTAAACTTACATCAGAATATCCATCTTCGGAAAATAAATCTAAAGATTTATCTAAAATTTTTTCTCTAGTGTTCACATAATCCTCCAAGGCTAATAGTCATTAGCCTTATATATATTATAAGCTAATACTCATTAGCTGTCAATACAATATCTTTTTAACTTAAAAAAGAGCTAGCAGTACTCATCATTTTCTCTGAAATATCTTAAAAATATTTCAATATAAGATAAATAACTAACAAGCTCTTTAAACTATTAATAAATCTCTTTATTAAATATTAATCCTTACATATTATCCTTTACAGCTACGGCAACCATCTTTGCCACAGCTCTCAATTCTTCTTTGGCGTACATTTTCATATCCACTATCACTTTCCTATCACCTATCTCTAGTGGCTCTGCTATTATTCTTACAGTCTCAGCCATAGGTGTTGGTTTTTTGAAGTTTATTTCAAGTCTTGCTGTGATAAATCTTCCTATTACTGTATCTTCAGTAAGGTCAAGGCCCTTATCCCTGTGTTTGAAGTAGGCAGCGGAAGCTGTTCCGTGGCAGTCAAATAGCATGGCTATCATTCCTCCAAATAGGTTTTGTGGGACTCCGCCTGTGTATTTATCATCTGGGACGATTTCTGCTATACAAGATTTCCCATCTTCACTTGGGTAGGATTTTAGGTGAAGTCCAGATTCGTTATCTGATCCACATCCCCAGCAGTGTTTGAATCTTTCTCCGTAGGTGTCTTGAATTGCTATTTTTTTCTTAGTCATTTATTCCTTCTTCCTTATGCAAATGTTTTCTTCTATAATAAATAAAACCAGCTCCCAGCCTTAGCTAGAAGCTAGTACTTACATTAAGCTATATCCTATCAGCATCACTAGTGGAAATGATAAAATCAGTAAGACATTTAATAAGGCAACTGTTATTGTCTTTTCCTTGATAGCAAATAATAAGCCAACTATACCAAGTATTGGGCAAACTATTAGAGTTCCAATTCCTACAGGTCTTAAGTTCGTATAGGCTTCTAAGATATCAACAGGTAGGATCAAAGATATACCAAAGGCCAAAAGACCTATTATGAAAAATATCATACTTATCTTTCTCTTATTCATATTCCCCTCCTCTATTAATAAATTTATACCCAATTTAAGCTAGAGCTAATTATTTACTAAGCCTTTCTTCATAAGTCTTATCTATGCCCAAAAGCTCTTTAACCTTTGCCATATCTACTTCATCAAGACTCCTAATTGGCCACTTTGCTGAGTCTTCTTTATCGATCATGGTCACTCTTATTCCTTCTTCCATTGAACCGATTTCTACTGAATATTTTAAAATTTCATAATCTAAATCTATTGTTTCAGCATAAGTTAAGTCCTTGCAGAGGAAATATTTCTCAAATTGTAGGCTTAACATAAAAAGAAATCTCTCATTTTGGTTGGCAAGAGTTTTTTTAGCAAAGTCATCTTTTGTATTTGCCTTGAGTTTCTTATAGATTTCCTTATAGGAATCGAGGGAGAAGTATTCTTCAATCTTTCCTAAATCATCTTCTATTTTTGAAGTATTTTCCTTATTTTCATATTCTCTTAAAACTTTCCTAAACTCATCTAATAACCTATCTCCTTCATACTGAACAGATAAATTAAAGAGTTTATTTATAATTTCTTCATACTTAGATGATTTAATATAGAAATCTGCTAGGTCATATTTAATAAGGTCACTTACCCCAAGACTTGATCCTGTCAAGGCAAGGTATTGGCCTAGGGCTTGTGGTAGCTTTGAAATCTCTTTACATACTCCAACATCTGGTACAAAGCCAAGTCTTGTCTCTGGCATGGCCCAGTTTGTCGTTTCATCAGCAATTTTTATGTCGGAGTTTATAGTAAGGCCAATTCCCCCTCCCATGGTTATCCCAAACCAGTGGCTGATTATCGGTTTTTCATATCTTTCGATGTACTTATCAAGCTCAAACTCTGTCCTAAAGAATTTATCCTTATCTTCCTCATCGTCATTTGTTAGATAATCCTCATAGACTTCCTTAAGGTCTCCTCCAGCACAAAATCCCTTCTCTGCCAAAGAATCAAATAGGACTGCCCTAATTCTTCCGTCATCCTTCCATTTTTCTAATATGTCATAAATCTCATATATCATATCAAGATTTAAAGCATTGATCTTCTCTCCCCTATCAAGATAGATAATACCTATATTATTTTTAACTATTTCTCTTATCATTTACCCTCCTATAACTTATAAATTTATTATTAAAATATTTACTTTAAATTAGGGATAATCCTCACTATTTATTTTTTATTCACCTTATAATTTTACCCAAAAGGAAAAAATTCAAGCAAGCCAAGCACTTACCTGAATTCTAATTTTCTATATTAAGTTTATTAAGTTTCTTAAGAACATATAGGATGCTTTACTTTCTTTCTCTTAGGGGAAGATAGTCCCTCCTGTCATTTAGAGACTTGTAAGCAGGTCTGATTATCTTCTCATCTTGAATTTGCTCTAACCTATGGGCAGACCAGCCAACTGTTCTTGCTATAGCAAACATAGGAAGGTAGAGCTCTTCAGGAATTTTTAGCATATCGTAGACAAAGCCCGAGTAAAGGTCTACATTGGCGCAAGGTGGATATGGCCTGTTTTGCCTTTGACTTATCAAGTCTTTTCCTATTTTTTCTACATTTTCTATAAAGTGAAAATCCTCTTCCCTTCCCTTGATTATAGAAAGTTCCCTGGCCTTTTTCTTAAGAAGAATTGCCCTAGGATCTGATAAGGTGTAGACGGCATGACCTAGACCGTATATTAAACCCTTCTTATCAAAGGCTTTTTTATCCAAAATCTTTTCTAGATAGGCTTTGATCTTAGATCTATCATCTAAATCATCCACGTTTTCTCTAATATCTTTAAGCATCTTACTTACTTTGAGATTCGCTCCACCATGCTTGGGACCCTTAAGGGATGCAAGACCTGCTGCTATAGCAGAATATGTATCTGTCCCCGATGAAGAGACTACATGGGTTGCAAAGGCAGAGTTATTTCCTCCCCCGTGTTCTGCGTGAATTATTAGCATTAGGTCTAGGATTTCAGCCTCAACTTTCTCGTAGGCTTGGTCATTTCTCAGCATTTGAAGGATGTTTTCTGCGATTGTCAGCCTATCATCTGGATTGTGGATTATCAGAGACTTCTTATCAAAATTGTGGATTTTGACCTGGTAGGAGTAGACTGCAAGGATTGGTATCTTGGAAATTAAAGATAAGGATTGACTTAGAACATTTAGGGCATCTGTCCCATCTGGATTTTTGTCGTAGGTATAAAGGGCGAGCATAGACCTCATCATCTTATTCATTATATCAGACCCTGGAACTTTTAGGATTATGTCCTCAAAAAAACCATCCGCCAGAGCTCTTTCTTCGACTAGGATACTCTTAAAGGATTTAAGCTCATCTTCATTGGCTAGTTTGCTAAAGAGTAATAGGTAAATAATCTCCTCAAAACCTAATCTTTTATCCCTTTCTATGTCTTCAACAATTTCTGTAAGTGGGTAGCCCCTATAGTAGAGTTCACCTCGGCTAGGGATTTTCTTTCCATCTATGATTTTATAGCCTGATACATCACCCACCTGGGTTACTCCGACAAGGACTCCAGTCCCATTTTTATTTCGAAGACCTCTTTTTATATTATAATTTTCATAGACTTCTTTTTTGATTTTATTATTTCTTTCAATCTCTTTGGCATAGAACTTTAGTTTTTCTTCTTGTTTCTTATCCATTATTATCACCCAAGAAAGAAATCATTGTATCTGTAATGCCATAAGTTGAATTTGTCCCGCCGAGGTCCCTAGTATAGTTTTTCTTATCCTTCAAAGTTTCATAGATTGCCCCTCTAAGAACTTTAGCCTTATCTTTTTCTCCTATATCATCGAGTAGCAAGCAGAAGCTTAAAAGAAGGGCTATAGGATTTGCGAGATTCTTCCCTGCTATATCTGGAGCAGAACCGTGAATAGATTCATAAATTGCAATGTCCTTACCCTTATTTACTCCAGGCATAAGTCCCAGTCCTCCAACAAGACCAGCCCCAAGATCTGATAGGATATCTCCATAGAGGTTTTCTGTAACTATTACATCAAATCTTTCTGGATTAATCACCATCTGCATGGCTGTATTATCTACTAGGAGCTCTTCGAATTCTATATCAGGATATTCTTTTGCAATCTCCCTTGCCACATCAAGGAAAAGCCCATCACTTAGCTTCATAATATTGGCCTTGCTTATAACGCTGACTTTTTCTCTCTTATTTGCCCTGACATATTCAAAGGCTGCCTTTATTATTCTCTCTGATTTTTCCCTAGTAATAATTTTAATCGAATGAGCCTCATTATCAGATACCATCTCTTCAACTCCAGCATATAGATCTTCAGTATTTTCCCTAAATATAACCATATCCACTCCATCAAACTTTAAATCGAGTGGACCTGGAGATTTGATGGGTCTGATATTTGCATATAGGTCAAATTTCTTTCTAAGCTCTACATTAATCGACCTAAATCCATGGCCAATGGGAGTTGTGATTGGTCCCTTGATGGCAATTTTATTTTTCTTAATAGAGTCAAATAAAGTCTGGGGAATGTAGACCCCCTCCTTCTCGAAGACAGAAAGACCTGCATTTATTTCTTCAAATTCTATATCAACTTTTAAACTACTTACTACTTTCTTTAGGGACTCTGTAATTTCTGGCCCTATCCCATCTCCCTTAATTAACGTTACATACATACTCCTATAATTCCAATCCTTTCGCATAATTTAGGTAGCCACCTTCTAGGAGGATTTCCTTCTCCCTTTCCGATAGGTCGGCTTTTAATCTAATCCTTATATCCTTTGTTAAATCCTCTAGGATAAACTCGCCTTTATCTATATCTTCTCTTATATTTGAAATTCTAATATCGTCATATTCATCTATCTTGCCATAGTCATTATGATCTACAAATTCTAGAGGAATTATAGCATTGTTTATTAGATTTGACCTATGTATCCTTGCAAAGGACTTGGCAACTACCGCCTTGATTCCTAGATATAAAGGAATGAGGGCAGCATGCTCCCTAGAAGAGCCTTGACCGTAGTTTTCTCCTGCTAGAATAATTCCTCCCCCATATTTCTCGCACCTTTCCTTAAAGTCGCTGATTTTGGTAGTGAAGGCAAAGTCTGATAGATAGGCTATGTTTGACCTAAATGGTAAGAGTTTGGCATTTGATGGGCAGATATCATCTGTGGTTATCCCATCACCTGCCTTGTAGATTACTTTCTTTTCTATATCCTTTAGCTTTTCTGCCTTTGGAAAGTCTTTGATATTTTTCCCCTTAATTGTTTCTTTTACCCTCTTCGACCTATCTTCGATTGGCTTTATAAAATAAGCTTGGCTTTGGTTGAAGCTTACATTTTTATCAAAGTCTGTCTCATATGATATTTCTCTTGGATCTGCTATATAGCCCATAACAGCACTTACAGCACAAGTTTCTGGACTTGCTAGATAAATTTGAGCATCCATAGTCCCAGACCTTCCCTTAAAGTTTCTATTAAAACTCCTTATGGAAATGGCTCCCGCCTTTGGAGCTTGTCCCATCCCTATACATGGTCCACATCCTGACTCTAATACTCTGGCTCCTGCCTTGATAAAGGTAGCAAGGGCCCCATTTTCTGAGATTTTCTCTAGAATAGTGGCTGATCCTGGAGAAATAACTAAGGAAACATCTGGATGAACTGTCCTATCCTTTAAGATTGAAGCAACTTTCATCAGATCTTCGTAGGATGAATTAGTGCAAGATCCTATAGCTACTTGATCAACCTTTATCTTTCCTAAATCAGAAACTTTCATATATTGGTCTGGATAGTGGGGTCTTGCGACAGCTGGTTCAATCTCACTTAAATCTATGTCGATGGTCTCATCATAGGAGGCGTCAGGGTCTGCTTCTAGCTTAATATAATCATCCTCCCTATTTTGTGACTTAAGATACATTCTAGTATTCTCATCTGTCGGGAAAATCGAAGTAGTAGCCCCAAGCTCTGCCCCCATATTACAAATAGTAGCCCTATCTGTAAGAGATAAGGACTTTACACCTTCCCCGCTATATTCCATAATATAACCAGTTCCTCCCTTAACACTTAGCCTTCCTAATATGTATAAGATTACATCCTTGGCATTTGCATATGACGGAAGGCTTCCTTTTAGATTTACCCTATATATCTTAGGCACTTTGACAAAGTAAAAGCCCCTGGCCATAGCTACTGCAACTTCAAGTCCTCCTGCCCCAATGGCAAGCTCACCAAGTCCTCCTCCAGTAGGAGTGTGTGAATCAGATCCTAGGAGGGTATCGCCTGGTTTGGCAAACTGTTCTAGATTTACCTGATGGCAAATTCCTCCTCCTGGCTTGGAGAAAGTAATACCATATTTATTAGCAGCAGATTTGATAAATTCGTGATCATCTGCATTCTCAAAGCCTTGTTGGAGGATGTTGTGATCTATGTAAGCAAGGGAGTTTCGTGTCTGTACGTTTTCTATATCCATAGCTTCTAGCTGAAGATAGGCCATAGTTCCTGTAGAATCCTGGGTTAGGGTCTGATCGATCCTAATTGCAATCTCTTGGCCAGGAATTAATTCTCCCTTGAGTAAGTGACTTTTGAGTATTTTCATAGCTAATGATAAGCCCATAATTTTCTCCTTTACGTTAAAGCATTATCGTATTATAGGTATTATTATACTTTCAATTTTATAAAATGAAATTATCTTAGTGATTTTTGGCAAAAGAAAACCCTAGCTAAAACTTCCTTTCTCAAAGCTTTAGCTAGAGTCTAATGAATTAACCTAACATTATTTTTTCAAGTTCGAGTGGCTCGATATATTTATCTCCCTTATAGGCCCTCATATTTCCCCCTGAGATTTCATCTATTAGGGCTACCTTGCCATCTTCAATCCTACCAAATTCAAATTTGATATCATAAAGATCGAGGTCCTTTTTTCCTAGCTCTTCTCTTACGATTTCACCTATATTTAAGGCTAAGTCCTTGAGCTCTTCGTATTCTTCTTCAGTCATTATTCCTAATAAAACTAGGGCATCCTTGGTGATTAGTGGATCTTCTCTTTCATCATCTTTTAGGGTGATTTCTACATAAGGATCGATCTTTGTTCCGCTTTCGATGTACTTGCCATATCTTCTTATGAAGGATCCAACTGCGTAATATCTTACTATTACTTCAACACCTTGTCCGAATACTTCTGCCTTTTTTACTATTGCTTCGTTCTTATCTAGGTCGGCTGAAATAAAGTGAGTTGTAAGGCCCTTATCATTTAATTTTTCATAGAAGAACTTGGTCATAGCAACGGCTTGGTGGCCTGCCCCTTCCATTGTAAGTCCCACACTGTTGGCACCTGGATCAAATACGCCGTCGTTACCTGTTACGTCGTCTTTGAATTTTAATAGATATTCTTCTTCATTTAATTTGTAAACGTCTTTTGTCTTTCCTGTGTATACTTTCTCCATTTTAATCTCCTTATAAATTAATTTTGATATCCTTATTACCGCTTCTTACTTTACCAATTACTTGAGCCTTGCCTTCTAGGAGGTCTAGGGCCAAATCTTTGTCATTCTCGTCTACAAATACTACCATTCCTACTCCCATATTGAAGGTATGATACATTTCATCCGTATCTATGTTGCCCCATTCTTGAATCTTAGTAAAGATTGGATCGAGATTGAGCCTACTTAGGTCGAAGTCTACTCCCAACTCATCTCCTAAAACTCTAGGGACATTTTCATAAAAACCTCCTCCTGTTATATGGGCGATTGCTTTTAGATCAATATTTTCTTGTAAGGATTTGATTTCTTTAGCATAGATTTTGGTAGGTCTTAGGAGTTTTTCTCCAATACTTTCTTCTTCACTAAATCTATCATCTAGTGAGACTCCTCCTTGTTCCATGCTGGCCCTTACTAGAGAAAAGCCGTTGCTGTGAACTCCTGATGAGTAAAGTCCTATGGCTATATCTCCTTCTTTTAGACTTTTCCCATCAATTAACTTATCCCTATCACAAATTCCTACAGCAAAGCCTGCCAGGTCATAATCATCTTCCTTATAGATACCTGGCATCTCGGCAGTCTCTCCACCTATTAGACTTGCTGAAGCTTCTTTACATCCTCTTGCAACTCCTTCGACAAGCTTTGCCATTTTTTCTGGATTAAGCTTACCAGTCGCTATATAATCTAGGAAAAATAGGGGCCTTCCTCCCTGGCAGAGGATGTCATTGACACACATGGCTACACAATCAATCCCTACTGTATCGTGCTTATCCATCTCCATAGCAAGTTTAATCTTTGTCCCAACCCCATCTGTTCCGCTTAGGAAAACTGGATTATCAATTCCTGTAAGATCTGGGGCAAAGGCCCCAGCAAAGCCTCCTATATCTGTTAGGACTTCTTTACTATGTGTTTCTTTTACGATTTTTTTGATTAATTCAACTTCCTTATAGCCTTTTTCCTTATCGACTCCGCTATCCTTATAAGTTAGTTTTGCCATTATATTTCACCGAGATTTTTATCATCTGCTAGAACTTTTTCAAGCATTTCTTTCTTGTAAGCCTTTAGTCTAGAGGCTAGCTCTTCATCCTTTAGAGCGAGAATTTGTATAGCAAGGAGGGCTGCGTTATTGCCACCATTTATGGCAACTGTAGCTACTGGAACTCCCTTTGGCATTTGTACCATTGATAGTAAGGCGTCAAGACCTGCTGTGTTACTTCCACCAACTGGAACTCCTATAACAGGTTTTATTGTCATTCCTGCCATAACTCCTGCAAGGTGAGCTGCCATGCCGGCAATTCCTATATAGACACTACAGTCATCTTTTTTTATTGTCTCTTCCAGAAGATCTAGTGCACGATGAGCAGAAATTACAGATACTTGGTAATCAATATCGAAGTCTTTTAAGATTGATGTTACTTTTTTGGCGATTTCTACATCTGAGGCTGAACCCATTATTATTCTTACGTCTGTCATAATTCCTCCTAGTTTTTAGAATAGTTTGGTGATTCTCTAGTTATTGTGATATTGTGTGGGTGGTTTTCTATAAGGGAAGCTGGAGTTATCTTTATAAATTGAGCCTTTTCATAAAGTTCAGCTAAGTCCTTGCTTCCAACATATCCCATTCCTGATTTTAGTCCGCCCAAGAGCTGATAGACTACCTCTCCAACAGGACCCTTGTAGGCGACTCTTCCCTCAACTCCTTCAGGAACGTACTTTTTGGTATTGGTTTGGAAATATCTATCTCCAGATCCATCCTTCATAGCAGCAAGTGAACCCATGCCACGATATTCCTTGTATTGTCTTCCCTCGAAAAGAATTGTATCTCCAGGAGATTCCTCTGTACCAGCAAAGAGGGAACCTGCCATTATTACATCTGCCCCACATGCTAAAGCCTTGGTTATATCTCCTGAATACTTGATACCACCATCTGCTATTACAGGAATGTCGTATTTCTTAGCTTCCTCTACACAATCGATGATTGCGGTAATTTGTGGAACCCCTATACCAGTTACCACCCTGGTCGTACATATAGATCCTGGTCCAATACCTACTTTCACACAGTCTACGCCAGCTTCTATCAAATCACGAGTTGCATGAGCAGTTGCGACATTTCCTGCTATGAGGTCTAGGTCGGGATATTTTTCTTTGATATTTCTTATAGCAGTAAGGACGTTTTGAGAATGACCATGGGCAGTATCAAGGGTTATGACGTCAACGTTGGCAGCTACTAAGGCATCTACCCTATCCATCATGTCGTTTGTAATACCAACAGCTGCTCCAACTACTAGTCTGTTATTAGCGTCCCTTGCAGACTGAGGATATTGCTTGGACTTTTCAATGTCTTTTATTGTGATAAGGCCCTTAAGCTTGTAGTCTTCATCAACTATAGGAAGTTTTTCTATCTTGCTTTCTTCCATAAGTCCTATAGCTTCCTTCATCTTGATTCCCTCGTAACCTACAACTAAGTTTTCCTTAGTCATTATGGAATCAATCACAAGATTTGGATCTTCGACAAATCTTACGTCTCTATTGGTTAGAATTCCCTTAAGATACATATCCTTATCCACTATAGGAACTCCTGATATCTTATAGTTTTTCATTATATCTAAGGCATCTTGGAGTAGATTATCTGGATGAAGGTAGAAGGGATCTGTTATTACCCCGTGCTCTGATCTTTTTACAACATCAACTTGCCTAGCTTGTTCATTTATCGGCATATTTTTGTGGATGATTCCTATCCCACCTTGTCTGGCCATGGCTATAGCCATTTGAGATTCTGTTACAGTATCCATACCTGCAGACATTATTGGTATGTTTAGCTTAATCTTTTTTGTAAGCTTGGTGGTCGTATCTACCTCGTTTGGTAGGACTTCCGAAGGTCCTGGTACAAGTAGAACGTCATCAAAGGTTAATCCATCTCCTAAAAATTTCATTTCTCTTCCTTTCTAAAATAATTTACAGCATTTTCAAACAACAATTCTCTTTCTACTTCATAAACATTCTTGAACAAATCATCATCAACTCTTTCAGCATGGGCCATCCTACCTAGGATTTTTCCATCTTTGGATAAGATTCCTTCTATATTATAGTTAGACCCATTAGGAGAAGTTTCATAGACTGAAAATATTTGATCATTGTCTAGAAGCTCTTCTAGTTTTTCTTTATTTACAATAAATCTTCCTTCGCCGTGGGAGATTGGAACTCTGTAGATCTTATCTAGGTCAATTCCCACTGTCCATGGGCTGTTATTAGTCAAGCATCTAGTATTAACAAAACTTGCTATGTGGCGTGATGACCTATTAAATGTTAAAGTTGGGTCAGTTTCTTCCTGGATTTTAACCCTGCCGTATGGCAAGAGTCCAGTCTTAACTAGAGCTTGGAAGCCATTACAGATTCCTATTATCAAACCATCATTTTCATTTAATAGATAATCTATTGCCTTGGAAATTTTCTCATTTCTTATAATATTAGCCAAGAACTTAGCCGAACCATCTGGCTCATCTCCTAATGAGAAACCTCCAGGAATCATAAAGATTTGAGATTCTTTTATAAGCTCTGCTAGTTTGTCTATAGATTCTTTTATCTCGCTTTCATTTTGGTTTCTAAAAACTAAAATCTCTGTATCTGCCCCTGCCTTCCTAAAGGCCTTCTCGCTATCTAGCTCACAGTTTGTTCCAGGAGCAGCAAGGATTGTAACCTTTGGCTTTGAAACATGATTTTTAGATTTTAATCTCCTAGTAAGCTTGCTAGGACTTAGCTTTTCATGGGAAGTATTTTCATATCCTTGGAATATTTCATCTAAACCATGGAGGTAAGAATCTTCAAGCTTTTCCTTATCAAGCTTTACTCCATTTACGATGATATCTTCGCTAAAGATTCCAATATTTTCTATAAAGTCACGATCATCTTTATATTCAACTAGGAAAGATCCAAACATAGGATTGTAGAGATTATCGTAATCTATTGTAAAACCAGTATTTCCTATACTTTGCTCATACAAATCTGTCAGAAGTCCCTTCCTACTTAGAGAAATTGCAGATATTAGATTTCCTTCTCTTATATCCTTGTTAAGATTTTGGAAATTCTCCTTTAATTCTTCTAGATTTAGGCTTCCGTCTTTCTTATAGGAAGTTCTTATAAGACCGATTCTTCCACATCCCTTAAAGTCATTGGTAATAATATTTTCTATATCTTCGGTAGTTACTGCAAAAGATATTAGGCTTGGTGGAACCTTTAGATCTTCGAAACTACCACTCATAGAATCCTTCCCGCCTATAGGAGGTGTTTCAAAGAAGCTTGATACTTCAAAGGCTCCTAGTAAGGATTTAAGTGGCTTAGACCAGGCCTTATCACTATCCATTGACTCGTAGAATTCTTGGAAGGATAATCTTATTTTTTCTAGGTCTGATCCTACAGCTACAAGCCTTCCTATAGACTCTACAACTGCATAGTATCCTCCAAGATACTGACTTTCTGATGAAAGTTTTGGGTCAAAACCATAGGTCATAAGAGATACTGTCTTTGATACGCCTCTATCAACTGGAATCCTTGCTGCCATAACTTGGGCTGGGTTTAAGAGTTTCCTTCCTCCAAGAGGACTTAGGACAGTATTTCTTCCTATGGATGAATCAAACATCTCTATAAGATTTCTCTTACTTAGTCTATCTAGGTCTTTTATCTTTTCGTAGAATTTGTTTGGATCATCATCTTTTTCTTTTAAAAGATCTGGCTTATCTTCGCTTATGTAGGAGACTTTGGCAAATCTTTCAGCTCCGTCGGTGTTTATAAAGTCATAAGAAAGTTTGGCAACCGTATCGTCTCCGTAGTAAAGGGTCATAGTATTATTGTCTGTAACCCTCGCAACTAAAGTAGCCTCTAGGTTTTCTTCCTTGGCATAGGTCATAAATTCATCAAGATCTTTCTTATCAATTACCACAGCCATCCTCTCTTGAGATTCTGATATGGCAATCTCAAAAGGCTTTAGCCCCTCGTACTTTAAGGGAACCTTATCTAGGTATATATCAATTCCATCTGCTAGCTCTCCGATGGCAACTGATACTCCACCAGCACCGAAGTCATTACATTTTTTGATAAGACTTGCTACTTCGCCTCTTCTAAAGAGTCTTTGGATCTTTCTTTCTTCTGGAGCATTACCCTTTTGGACTTGAGCAGATTCTGTTTGGATGGAAGTTATCTTGTGAGATTTTGATGAGCCTGTAGCTCCCCCTATACCATCTCTTCCAGTTCTTCCACCAAGAAGAATAACTAAATCACCAGGGACTGGGTCAAGTCTTTTTACGTTTTCAGCCGGTGCTGCTGCTATTACTGCTCCACACTCCATCCTCTTTGCTGTATAACCTTCATGGTAGAATTCATCTACAAGACCTGTTGCAAGTCCAATTTGATTGCCGTAAGAAGAATATCCCAAAGCCGCTTCCTTGGTAATCTTTGCTTGTGAGAGTTTTCCCTCTAGGGTATCCTCGTAAGCTTCCTTTATATTTCCAGCTCCACTTAGTCTCATAGCTTGGTAGACATAGCTTCTTCCAGAAAGTGGATCTCTTATAGCTCCCCCAAGACAAGTAGATGCTCCACCAAATGGCTCTATTTCTGTCGGGTGGTTGTGGGTTTCGTTTTTAAACATTAGTAGATAATCTTCTAAGCTTTCCTTACCATCCTTTAGGACCCTTACCTTGGTGAAGACAGAGCAAGCATTGATCTCCTTACTAATTTCTAAATCATCGAAATTATCATTAGCTCTCATGTATTTAGAAAGAATCGTTCCAAAACTCATGAGATTAATCGGTTTTTTAATACCTAGCTCATCTCTCATTTTTAGGTATTTGTTGAAGGATTCCTTAACAGCTTCATCCAGAAGAGTCTTTGCCTCGATATTTATATCTAAATAAGTGTTAAAGGTCGTATGCCTACAGTGATCTGACCAATAAGTGTCTAGGATTTTAATTTCAGTCTCGTTTGGATCTCGATTTTCACTAATGAAATATTCGCGAACCATCCTTAAGTCATCTAGACTCATAGCCAAGGAGTATTCTTCTATGAAATCCCTTAATTTATCATCATCAAAATCCCTAAAGCCGTCATAGCTTATATTTTCTAGATTTTTCTCATGACTTAACTTAAGGCTTGTAGGAATCCCTAAGAGATTAACCCTATGAGAATCTACTGGATTTATAATAAATTCTTCTATCTTTACAAGGTCCTCTGGGCTTACTCCACTAATTTCATAAACTGTAGCAGCCCTTACTAAAAGATTTGGATCATCTATTACAAGGGAAGCTGTATCTATAAGACCCTGCTCTCTTTGGTTGAATTGACCTGGTAGGTACTCACTTACTATAGTATTTTTAAAGTTTTTCTGAAGATTAAGCGCATCATCAAAGGCGTAAGCTGAATCTACCGGAGCTTCGGCAAGGACTGTGTAGAGAAGCTTTTCTATATTTTCATCTTTTGTTTCTAGGTCATATCTTTTGTAAATCTTAATAGATTCAAGATTAATTCCTAGAGAATTTTGAATTTTTTCCCTTAAATTTTTGGATTCAAAGTCGTAAGCATCCTTTTTCTTAACATAAACTCTCTTAACTGATGGGCCAATGTCCTTCCTGTAATACTTACCATCAAAGTGGATTTTCTCGCTGTCCTCATAGGCTCTTGCAATAGCATCATCAAAGCTATCACTTACTGAAAGGATATTTAGGACCCTTCCTCCAGCTGTTAGGATTTTTCCTTCTTCTTTCCTTGTGCCAGCATGGATTATCTTTGACTTTATTCCCTCATCAAATCTTATCTCCTTTGAGACTTCATATGATAAAGGATATCCTTCTGATGCTAGGACCAAGCATACTGCTTTCTTGTCATTAATTTCTAGTTTAACTTGGTCTAGCTTTTTAGAAGAAGTTTTCATAAGTAGGTCTAATATATCATTATCTATAAGCTCTAATACGACTTGAGTTTCAGGATCTCCGAATCTTACATTGAACTCCAGAACATAAATTCCTGATTCGTTTATCATAAAGCCTATAAAGAGGACTCCTCTGTAGTCGATGTTTTCTTTATTGAAACCCTCTAGGATTTTAGGAAGGATATCTTCACTTATCTTTTCCTTAAAGGCTTCTGCCTCGACATTGGGAGCATATGTTCCCATGCCTCCAGTGTTTGGGCCAATTTCTCTATCATAGATTTTCTTGTGGTCCTTGGCTGTTGGGAGAGGAATTATGGTGGAAGAATCTGTTAGGGCAAGGAGGCTCATCTCAAATCCATCTATAAATTCTTCAATAATTAAGAATTTATCCATGGCAAGGATTTCGGTAGCTTTCTCCCTAAACTCGCTTATCTTATCTATGATATAAACTCCCTTACCTCCTGCAAGGCCGTCTCTTTTTAGGACAAGTTTTCCTTTTTCTTTTATTAATTTTTCTCCGTAAGTTAGGATTTCTTCTTTATCTTCGCTTCTCAGATAGGCTGATGTCTTTATTTTATATTTTTCTAGGAAATTTTTGCAATAAGACTTGCTTGATTCAAACTTAGAAGCCTTCTTATTAACTCCAAAAACTCTTAAATCATTTTCTTGGAATCTGTCTACTAGGCCCATACATAGGGGATCTTCTGGGCCCACTATTGTGTAATCAATTTCTTCTTCCTTGGCAAATTCTACAAGTTTTTCGATATCAGTAGCTTTTATGTCTATATTTTCGCCAATTTCACTGGTACCAGCGTTTCCTGGAGCAAAATAAAGCTTTCTATCAGAAGACTTAATTTTCTCTCCCAGGGCATGTTCTCTTCCACCAGATCCTACAATTAAAATTTTCATTGCTTCTCCTTAATGTTTGAAGTGACGTGATTTGCTAAATACCATGCTCATACCATATTCATTACATTTATCGATTGAGTCTTCGTCTCTTATTGATCCACCTGGTTGGATGATTGAGCTAATTCCCATCTCGTGGGCAAGCTCTACTGTATCTGAAAATGGGAAGAAGGCATCTGATCCAAGGACTGCTCCCTCAAAGTCCCTATCCTTAAAGTGATCTTTGATAGATTCAAGCGCCCAAACTCTAGATTGTTGACCTGCCCCACAACCTAGGGTCTTCATTCCCTTGGCTACTACAATGGCATTTGATTTGACATATTTTACCACCTTTTGGGCAAATAAGAGGTCTTTGATTTCTTCTTCACTAGGCTTTTTGTCAGTTACTATATTTACTTCGTCCTTGCCGAAGTCTTTTCCTTGAATTAGGACTTTTCCATTAAGATATCTGATTTCTTCTCTTACACTTTCATTAGCAAAGTCGACTTTAACGAGCCTTAGATTTTTCTTCTTTGTAAGAATTTCTAGAGCCTCTTTTGTAAAGTCTTTTGCTGCTATTATTTCTAGGAATATTTCATGCATTTTCGAAGCTGCTTTCTCATCAACTACTCCATTTACTGCAAGGATTCCTCCAAATATTGATTGGCTGTCGCACTCGAAGGCCTTAATGTATGAATCATAGACATCACTTCCTACAGCAACCCCGCATGGTGATTGGTGTTTAAGAGCAACTACTGCATTATCTCCTAGCTCTTGGGCAAGCTCTAGGGCTGGGTTTAGATCATTGTAGTTGTTATAACTCATTTCCTTGCCGTGAATTACTTCTATATCTTCCATAAGTCCTGTGACAAATGGATCATTGTATAAACTTGCCTCTTGTCCTGGATTTTCCCCATAACGTAAATCTGTTTCTTTCTCAAAGCCGTAGGTCTTATATTTAGATTCTTCTCCAGTAAGTTTTGTGAAGTACCTTGCTATTACTGAATCGTAGAATGCTGTAAGGCTAAAGGCCTTCATAGCAAGTCTTTGCCTATAAGCTAGGTCTATATCATCGTTTTTAAGTCTTTCGATTAGTTCATCATAATCACTTGGATCTGTTACAATTAAGACATCTTTATGGTTTTTGGCAGCAGACCTAACCATGGATGGGCCACCGATGTCGATATTTTCGATTATCTCTTCTGGATTTCCCTTATCAAGGGCCTTTTGGAATTCGTATAAATTTACAACTACTATATCAATTGCCTTTATCCCCAACTCTTCTACAGTTGAAACATGACTAGCTTCATCCCTCTTATAAAGAATTCCTCCATGTACATAAGGAGATAGGGTCTTTACCCTTCCTTCTAGTATTTCTGGAAAGTTTGTTATTTCCTCAATCTCTGATACATCTACTCCGCTATCTTTGATCTTTTTGTAGGTGCCTCCTGTTGAAACCAAACTTACTCCCAAGTCCCTAAGGTCTTTGGCTAGTTTTTCTATTCCTGTCTTGTCAGTAACTGATAGTAAAGCTCTCAATTTAATTCCTCCAATTGTTTGATTACTTCTTTCAAGCTCTTATGCTCTACTTCTAGGACCGTCTTTGCAATTTCTTCAGCACTTTCGCACTTACTTATGTCAACTTGTCTTTGAAGAATAATATCTCCATCATCCAAGTTTTCATTTACATAATGAACACTTACTCCACTTATCTTTTCCTTGTTTTCAAATACTGCCTTGTGAACATTCATTCCATAAAATCCCTTACCTCCATACTTGGGTAAGAGTGAAGGGTGGATATTGATTATCTTATATTTATCTATAATATTTTTAGTAACTTTTGGCAAATATCCTGCAAGAACTATGAGGTCTATATTTTTATCTTTTAGCTCTTCTAGGATTTCTTCGTCATCTTTGCTTATGATATATGAAATACCTTCTTCTCTGGCAAAAGAGAGCCCCTTTGCGTCTTTGTTTGAGACTACTAATTTAATCTGGCTATCGAAATAATTTTCCTTTTCCGCATCTATAAGAGCCTTTAAGTTCGATCCCGTTCCTGAAATAAATACTGCAAGCCTCACTTCTCTTCCCTCCTTACTGGATAATCTCCTGTAAAACACGCCTTACAATAATCACAAGGATCATTTGTAAGCTCCATCATATTCTCAAGGCTTAGAAATTCCAAACTATCTGCTCCTATTTTCTTATTTATCTCCTCTATCGAAAGATTTGCCGCTATTAGCTTACTCTTATCTGGAGTGTCCACTCCGTAGTAACAAGGATTAGTAAAAGGAGGCGAGGTGACTCTTAGGTGAACTTCCCTAGCCCCAGCTTTTCTTATCCTTTGTATAAGCTTGGCACTGGTAGTCCCCCTTACTATGGAATCATCTACGAGAACAATTCTTTTATCCTTAAGGACCGACTTTTGTGGATTTAGCTTAAGCCTTACAGAAAGTTCCCTTTCCTTTTGGTCTGATTTTATGAAGGTCCTACCCATATATCTATTCCTTACAAGGCCTGCTGCAAAGGGAATACCTGATCTTTGGGCAAATCCTATAGCTGAAGGAGTGCCAGAATCTGGCACGGGACAGACTAGATCTGCCTCTATCGGAGCCTGGTCGTAAAGCTTCTCCCCACTCCTTCTCCTAAACATATAGGCATTAGTTCCTTCGATGTTGGCGTCAGGCCTTGCTGTGTAGATATATTCGAAGATACAATGCTTGCAATCTACCTTACTGTCTTCCTTGTAGGACTTAATCCCGTCCTTATCGCAAACTACAATCTCCCCTGCCTCTATGTCCCTATAATTTTCAATATCAAGAATTTCTATAGAGCAATTCTCACTTGCTATAATCGTAGTCTCATCATCAAAGCCTATCATCAAGGGCCTTATCCCGTTATAGTCCCTAAAGCCTACGATCTTATCCGGCATGCATAGGACACATGAATAGGCTCCCCTTATATCTTCCATGGCTCGCCTTATGGCCTTTACTATATCACCCTCAAAGTACCTAGTAATCAGAAGGAGGATCAGCTCGCTATCTGTATATGTATGAAAGGCCATGCCCATTTCTTCTTCTTTTTTCTTTAATGTTTTATAATTTACAAGATTTCCATCATGAGCTAAGGAAAATTCATTTCCTTTAGCAAAGCTTACCAAGGGTTCGACATTATAGTCTTGGTTACATCCTTCTGGAGCACTTCTCACATGGCCTAGACCGTATTCGCCCTTGCTATCTTTAAGATTCTCATCAGCAAAAATTTCATTGACAAGTCCTAGACCTCTTATTCTTCTTAAGTTTTCTCCAGTCGATAAGATAATTCCAGAAGCATCCTGGCCCCTATGCTGAATTGAACTTAGTGAATAAAATAATTTCTGTGTTTTTCCTACTTTAGTTTTTATACCTACTACACCGCTCATTAGTCTATCTTCTCCTATATCACTTATCTACACACATAAAAAGAGAACCCTAAACAGGGTCCTCTTAGTGCAGGGCAAAGAAATTCAATTGTAAATCTCAACTTTTTGATGTAGGCAAAGATAGAGTTAATCACGCTAATAGAAATGAATTTTATAGTAAATGTTTTGTTTGTTAGACATTTGTTTTTCATAGCACCCTCCATCTTCCCTAAATTTTTGTATATCTATATTATAAATAATATAACAAATTTTGCAAGTTTTTCAAGTGATTTTTTTCTGAAATTTCTAGCCTAAATTATTATGAAAAGGTAAACAATTAGAACAATCCAACTACTTCGTTATTTTCATCTAAATCAATTTTATAGGCATTAGCAGCCTTTGGAAGTCCCGGCATGGTCAAAATATTTCCAGTGTAGGCAACCAAAAATCCTGCTCCAGCATTGATCCTAATTTCTCTAATCGTTATATCGTAGTCGTCTTCTGTGATATTGATATTTCCATCATCTGATAGGGAATAAGGTGTTTTGGCTACACAAATTGGTAGGTTTTGATAGCCTAAGTCTTCGATTTTTTTGATATCCTTCTCGCACTTTTTGCTATAAACTACACCCTTCGCCCTATAGATTTCCTTAGCTATAGTCTCTATTTTTTCCTTTACACCTTGGTCTAGGTCATAGAGGTAGTTAAAGTCATTGTCATTTTCACAAAGCTCAACTAGATTTTGGGCAAGCTCTTTTCCACCTGCTCCACCATCAGTAAAGACACTTGTCTCGACTGCCTTTACTCCAAGCTTTTCTGTCATCTTCTTTACGAGTTCTATTTCCTTGTCGGTGTCGGTATCGAACTTGTTGATAGCGACGATTATATTTTTACCGAATTTTCTCATATTTTCTATATGGATCTTGAGGTTCTTAAAACCTAGTTCAAGTTTTTCTAGATTTTCTTCCTTCAAGTTTTCAAAGTCAACTCCAGCGTGATATTTTAGACTTCTTATTGATGTTACTATTACACTTGCGGAAGGAGTGAGTCCTCCTAGCCTGCATTTGATATCGTTAAACTTCTCGGCTCCAAGGTCTGCCCCGAAACCTGCTTCTGTTACTACATAATCTGCTATGCCAAGGCCGGTTTTTGTCGCAAGGAGGGAGTTACAACCGTGGGCAATATTTGCGAAAGGTCCTCCATGGATTAGGGCTGGGGTATGCTCTATTGTTTGAACTAGGTTTGGCTTAAGGGCTTCCTTCATAACTACAGCGACAGATCCCGTTGCCTTGATATCATCGACTGTTACAGGATTATTGTCATAGTCGTAGGCTACGATCATCTTGCTTACTTTTTCTCTAAAGTCTTCGATGCTTGTAGCAAGACATAAAACTGCCATCATCTCTGTAGCAACTGTTATATCAAATTTATCCTCACGACTTACACCATCTGTCCTATTGCCTAGTCCTATCACTACATTTCTTAGGGCCCTGTCGTTTAGGTCGACACACCTTCTCCAGACGATTCTTTTTGGATCTATTCTTTTTTCGTTCCCCTGGTAGATATGATTATCCAAAATAGCAGCAACAAGATTTACCGCACTAGTTATGGCGTGGAAGTCTCCTGTAAAATGTAGGTTGATCTCATCCATTGGGAGAACTTGGCTGTAGCCTCCACCAGCAGCTCCTCCCTTTCTTCCGAAGGAAGGTCCCATAGATGGCTCTCTTAGGACAGAAATTGCCTTCTTGCCGATTTTATTTAAGGCCATGGATAGGCCTATGTTTAGGGTAGTTTTTCCTTCTCCACTTGGGGTTGGATTTGTTGCAGTAACAAGGATTAGCTTAGAGTCTTTCTTCATCTTACCCGCATAGGCTAACGGCAGTTTAGCCTTGTAATTTCCGTATTTCTCATAATCATCGATCCCCAAATCCTTACAGATCTCATCGATGTCTTTTAGTTGGGCTTCCTTCGCTATTTCAATATCAGTCTTCATCATTACTTCCTTTCGCACTCGCAAATACTTAAAATTAGAATCGGCTTCCACCATGAATATACCATTGAATTATAAATTTTTAAGGGATATTATTTTATAATTATTAAATTTATCTAGAAAATATTAGAAAGGGGCTGTTGCTGAATGAATAAATCGTACCGTTATCGTTAGAAGAACCTCCACGGAAAGTCTCACTAAGCCGACGGGCTAATAGCCTCCATCAGCCGGCAGGCTATGATTGGCCCACCGGCAATGGGAGGTAAAATTTCCTAATAGAAACTTCTAAAGATGGTACGATGATTATTAATAGTTTTGCAACAGCCCCATCAATTTATCTTATATTTAGTTTCACATCATATTCTCTTTTGGCCTTTTTGAATAGGAATTCTCCCTCACGTACTGATGCCAAACACTCGGCCCTGTTTCTTATAGCTTCAAATTCATTTTCTGCATCCAAAACTATAAAGTTGGCAGGCTTTCCTGGATCAAAACCGTAATCGTCTTCTATGTGCATGGTCCTTGCCCCATTGTAGGTAACAAGATCGAAGTCTTTTTCGAAGTCCTTTTCTCTCATAAGTTGGCTTAGGTGAATTCCATTGTCTAGGATATTAATGAGATTACCGTTGCCAGCAGGATACCATAAGTCTACTATGGAGTCTTGGGCAAAGCAAACATTGATTCCATTATCTACAAATTCCAAAACTCTGGTAAGTCCCCTACGTTTTGGATAAGAGTCTTGTCTACCTTGCAAAAATGCGTTTTCTGTAGGAAGGGCTATGAAGTTAAGCTTAGATTTTCTAAATAAGCCCATCATCCTAAAGGCATAGGAATCATCCGCAGACCCAAAAGAGCAGGTATGGCTTGCTGTAGTCTTTTCCCCTATTTTATTTATCATAGCCTCCGCATTGAGTACTTCGACAAATCTTGCCATCACGTCATCTGTCTCGTCACAGTGTACATCTATTAGCCTATCGTATTTTACGGCAAGCCTTACGATTTCTTTGATGGATTTTTCTCCTAAATCCCTTGACCATTCGTTGTGAGGGATGCCTCCGACTACTTCACAACCAAGCTTTAGGGCTTCTTCTACAAGATCTCTACCTGTCTTTCCTTCTTCCTCATATGAATACATACCATTTTGTGGGAAGGCTACGACTTGGATTGTGACCTTATCCTTCAATTCATCACGAACCTCAAGGGCTGCTTTAATTCCTGTAAGATTAGGATCTGTACAATCGGTTTGGGCTCTGATATATTGAGTTCCGTGGGATAGACATTCTTCTACAGCCCCATAGATTCTTTCCTTCATCTCTTCCTTGCTTGAGCCCTTCTTGAAGTCATTCCATAGGTCAATCGCCTCAAAAAGAGTTCCCGATTCATTCTTTACCTCATCGGTCTTGCCAATCATATAATAATCAAGATGAAGGTGACTATCTACATAAGGTGGGATTACAAGCCTTCCATCTAGATCGATTACTTCATCACAAGCCTCTAGCTTATTGCCAAATTCCTTAAAACAACCATCTTCTACGAGAATTTCTCTCGCATCTTCATAACCATAAATCTTTGCATTGATAAATTTTTTCTTCATATAACCTCCATTAATATAAAGTTTTCTTTGATAAAAACGCTACAAATATGCCAACTACAAGGACCAGACACATAAAGCTAAGCATAAATTTAACAGAATAATTTGTAAGAAGGCTCCCCGCAAGGGAACTTGCAAGCATTATAGAGAAGTTAAAGCTTGCTGACTGGAGGGATGTGGCTACAGCCGATGCATTTTCCCTAACCTGCCTAGCTACCGCTGTTTGAAATAGGCTAACCAAGGCCCCAAATCCTATTCCCCGAAGTAAAAAGGCCATATCACAAAAGAGGCTATAACTTGCGAAAAAAGCAAATATGATTAGGGACAAAAGAGCTGATCCGAACATAAAAATAGTAAGAGATCTGATGTGCCTGTCAATTACCTTTGCTGCAATAATGACAGAAATAATAGAGCCAAGACCAAACAAAACTTGAGCAAAGCCAATTCCTCTTGTGTAATCGATAGCCCTTATTAGGTTTGTGGTATAAGTGTAAACCCCGTAGTTTGCAATGGCTGCAAGGGAAGTAAGAAGCATTACTATGAGCACGCCCTTGTTTCTAATCAAGGTAAAAGGGGAGTTCGTCCTATCACGAATCTCACCGCTAACTTCTGGTAGGATAAAATATATAAGGATTCCTATAAGGAAAATAACGAGTGAAACAGCAAAAAACTCTGCTCTCCAAGAAATATTTCTACCTATTGCAGTAAAAATCGGAAGGCCCAGGCTCATACCAAAGGTCGTCCCACTCATGATAAAGGCGACGGCAAAACCCTTGTGGGCCTTATCAGTTAACTTCATCCCAAAAGATGCAACCATGGGCCAAAGAATCCCTGCACAAATTCCTCCTATCATCCTCCCAAGAAGAGCGATGCCATATGTAGTGGAAATTCCCACAAGGAAATTGCCTAGGGCAAAGCCCATAAGAAGAGCCAGGAGCAATTTCTTCCTAGAAAATCCAACCGTAGCAGATATAAGAGGAATCGAAAAAATTGCACTCGCTATAGCATAAAAGCCCAAGAGATTTCCGGCCTGAGTTTCGCTAATCCTTAGACCCTCTGTAAGTTCTGGCAAAATCCCCGAAGGAATAAGCTCTGAGATGATTGCCATAAAGGTCACACTTAAAAGTAAGATGAAATTCGGCCAATATATTTTTTCTTTTTCCACCACAATGCCTCCACAAATTAAAAGCTAGGGGCCTATACCTCATCGAGCCTCCTGTCTAATTATGTCGGCTGATCTAGCAAAGCTCCCTAAGCTATCTATTCCATCTTATTATATACTTTTCAATTAATGGATACAATCTTTATAGGACAATATCCTTACCTTCAAGGATAAGATTCATATTTCTTGCAGAACACATTGCCCCGCACATAGTACAGGTATCTTCCTCTTCTGGAGCTGAAGCCGCCCTATAGGCTCTACACTTTTCTGGATCTATGGCAAGTTCAAACATCCCCTCCCAGTCGAGTTTTTGTCTTCTCTTACTCATCTCAAGGTCCCATTTTCTAGCATCCTTTAGCTTAGCGATATCTCCAGCATGAGCTGCAATTTTGGCTGCGACTATTCCCTCACGCACATCTTCTACATCAGGAAGTCTCAAATGCTCTGCTGGTGTCACATAACATAAGAAGTCTGCCCCATGACTTGCAGCAATTGCTCCACCGATTGCGCTTGTGATATGATCATAACCTGGCGCCACATCACAAACTAAAGGTCCTAATACATAGAATGGTGCGTTGTGACAGAGTTTCTTCTCAAGCTTCATATTCATTTCTATGTCGTTTATTGGAACATGGCCTGGTCCTTCGATAATTACTTGAACGTCCTTCTCCCAGGCCCTTTTGGTAAGCTCACCTAGGGTGATTAGCTCAGCTATTTGGGCAGGATCTGTTGCATCGTGGATGCCTCCTGGTCTTAGTGAATCTCCCAGTGATAAGGTTACGTCATATTCTCTTAAAATATCCAAAAGTTCATCATAATATTCATAGAAAGGATTTTCAGCATCATTCATCATCATCCATCCAAATAACAAGGATCCACCACGGGAAACAATCTCGTTAACCCTTCTATTTCTCATAAAAATCTCAGCATTTGCTCTATTAATTCCACAATGGATTGTTACAAAATCTACGCCGTTTTCCGCATGGTTTCTAACAACGTCAAGGAACTCTTGGGCCTTGATAAAGCTAAGCCCCTTATCTAAAAATCCTACCGCATCATACATTGGTACAGTTCCAATCATTGCTGTAGATTTTTCTATAAGTCTTTTCCTAAACTCTTGAGTCTTTCCATAGTTTGAAAGGTCCATTATAGATTCAGCTCCCATATCAAGGGCCATATCTACCTTTTGCATCTCAAGATCAAGGTCATTGATGTCCTTAGAAATACCCAAGTTTACATTAATCTTAGTCCTAAGGCCTGTTCCAATACCTTCTGGAGAAATTGAATTGTGGTTCTTGTTTCTAGGAATAACAATTTCGCCCTTGGCTATTTTCTCTAGCAAGAATTCTTCGCTAACATTTTCCTTCTTGGCAACAATCTTCATCTCTTCAGTTACAAAACCATTCTTTGCAGCTTCCATCTGTGTCTTATACTTCATAAATTAAAAAAACCTCCTAAAAATTTATAGGAGAAAAAATGCTTCATCCCTCGCAGGCATTATCCTGACCGGTAAGATGGTCGAAGTCAAAACTTCCTCTCAGCATATAGCTCCCATAGATCATTAATTTACATCTACTATTATAATAGAGTTTGCCCTGTATGTAAAATAAAATCGCTAAAGCGATAATTTTTATTTCTTCCCAATATTAATCACAGAATCCAAACAAAGCTCTAGGGCAAAGGCGAAAGAATCCTCGGCCCAGTTTCTCTGGTCATAATTATGGGGGTCAGATAGAGTATCCGCAGTAAAGAGAATCTCGCCCCAAATCACATCTCTAAAACTTGCCACAGCAGCAAGGGAGGCGCACTCCATCTCCACAACTTGGCATCCTTCTTCTATCCTATATTTGACAAAATCTTTAGTCTCTCTATAAAATCCGTCTGTAGTCCAAGTTGTAGTTTCTACATATGAAATCCCTCTTTCAAACAAAGCTGATCTTATAGAAGAAATCGCCCTCCTATCTATCTCAACAAATCTAGAAGGAGCCATGTAGTGGTAGCTTGCTCCCTCATCCCTTAGGGCCCTTGTTGGAATAAGGAAGACTCCCTCATCTATATCGACTAGGGCTCCGCAAGTTCCAGCAGATATAATCTCCCTTACCCCGTAGGATATAAGCCAGTCCATGAATTGGGCGGCCGCCGCTGAACCTACTGGAGCCTGGGCAAGAGTCACTTTCTCTCCCTTATAGTCTATTACATAGACTGGATATACCTTGGTAGCCGATACAAACTCAGAAACCTTGATAGCCTTATTATTTGCCGCATATTCATCTATATGGTTAGATAGAAAGGCGTAGACACATTTTCTAGGAAGCTTTAGGTCAAGGTCTTCATGATTGGGATTGATAACTGCATCCTTCCTATCATCAAATTCTAAAATCGGAAATTCATTTTTAAATAAAGTCATATGAAACCTCTTATATTTTCTTAGTATTTTTACCGTAAGATCTCTTACGAAAGCCTTATTTTACAAATATTCTTTCCAAATATCCTACAGGATAAAAATCAGTTCTTCCAAAATAATCATATCTTAAAAAAAAGCTTGGAAAGGCCACAGGCAAGTCTTTTAAATACAAGATAAAAGTAGTCCCCCTTTTTTATTTTGAATCATATCTATAATCCTTCTTCAATTCTATGAGATCATCGCTATCTCAAATCTTCTTAGCCAATTTAGCTAAATTCATACTATCCTCGTCGCTTTCTTCATGTATCTCATAGTTTAATCTCATATTTATAGGTCTTTTACTTCTCTACTTCCTTTTTTTATGAAGGTATCTTCACTTACAATCTTTCCAGCACATTTTTCTGCAACACGTCTTGATGCCATATTGTCTTGATTTACAATAATACTTACTTTTCTTGCTCCCTTTTCTCTAGCGTATGATATAAGAGCCCTGTCAATTTCTGTAGCATAGCCCTTATTCCATGGGGACTTATGGACACAACAAGCAATATCGTATGTATGTCCCCCATCTGTTAAAAGAAAACTACAAGTGCCTACTCTTTTCTTAGTCTCTTTAGATATTGGGATAAGGTAGGTGCAATCCGGATCATTTTCTAATTCTTCAAGCTCTTTTATATATGCCAAATCTACACCTTCTTTGGATTCATCTGGGAGGTACTCTCCCATCTCGGGATCATTCCATATTTGATAAGCCCAATAGGCGTCTTCTTTCACAAAACTTCTGATAATAAGCCTTGGGCTTGCTATTGACTCTATTTTCATAATCTATCCTTTGTTTAATTTGATAATTTATGTGATTTACCCTAACTATGAATGTTACACTATTTATATAGGTCATATATTCACGATTTTTTATTCTGACTTACCACAAACCTACACTTAGGAAAGTTAGAACATCCTATGAATTTCCCGTATTTTCCTTCTCTTTCGACTAGTTTCCCTCCGCATTTTGGGCAGATATTTGCTTTTATCTTCTCTTCATTTTCCTTTTTGATTTTCTTAATCTCTCTCGTATGGACGAAGTCGGTCTGGTGGGATTTGTTCTTCTCTAGGATTTCTATTATCCTTCCTATATCTTCTTTGCCAATGACTTCTTCTGTCGAAAGATCTTTGATTGCTTCACTTACATATCTTATTTTGCAGACCTTAGCCTTGGTCACTTCGATTGAGTCAATATTGGCCTCTCCAGAAAAGGCTATTATCGAATGATAGGTCATTTCTGGATATGAATCTTCTAAGATACTTTCGATTGCCCTTATGTGAGCGTAGTTTTGGAAAATTGGATTCATAAAATTATTTTTCTGATTGTATAAGTATTGACTCCAGGTGCGGGACTTCTCCTTACCGTAAATCTTACCCTTGTAGGCCTTTGTCTCTATGACAAATATTCCGTAAATAGAAATAACTATATGGTCTATCTGGGTTGTGCTAGTACTGCCTCCCATATTTTTAAGCTTAATATCATGGATAATCCTATATTTTTCCTTATCTAAGTCCTTTAGCATATAAGCTACTGCAAGCTCTCCTATATCTCCCTTAAACTTAGCCCTAAAGACAGTAAGGGCCAAAATAATCGCAAGGAAAAATACGGTTGCTATATCCCACTCCATATGATCCTCCTTATTTTTGATTATAATAATTATATCACAAATTACTTTCTTCTAGGAAATTCTATTTAACGATTTATAATATAAAAAATCGCACCAGCAAAAGCATAACTTTCGCCGATACGATTTGATAATAAGCTATTCTTATTTTTTCTTCTTTTTCTTTGTTGCAAAGAGGGCTGATGCAGCGCCGAACAAGCTTACGAGCACTCCACTTGTACCGCTAACGCCTGTTTTTGGAGCACGATTTGATTTATTATCTTTTTGTGCTTCTTTAGCTTTCTCAGACTTCTTTGAAGCAAAGTCAATTCTTACGCCTTCGTCCTTCTTAGGATTTTTAGACTTGTCAGGGGTCTCAGTTTTGTCAGGACTTTCTGGCTTCTCTGGTTTTGGATCTTCAGGCTTTTCAGGATTTCCTGGCTCATTAGGTTTTCCTGGTTTGTTTGGTTTTGGATCTGTTGGATCTTCAGGTTTTTCTGTATTTTCTCCTGGGATCTCTGGATCACCTGGTTTTCCTGGTTGTTCAGGTGTTTCACCTGGTTTTCCTGGTTCTTCTTTTTCACCTGGTTTACTTGGGTCTTCCTTTTCACCTGGTTTACTTGGGTCTTCTTTTTCACCTGGCTTACTTGGGTCTTCCTTTTCACCTGGTTTACTTGGGTCTTCCTTTTCACCTGGCTTACTTGGGTCTTCCTTTTCACCTGGTTTACTTGGGTCTTCTTTTTCACCTGGCTTACTTGGGTCTTCCTTTTCACCTGGTTTACTTGGGTCTTCTTTTTCACCTGGCTTACTTGGGTCTTCCTTTTCACCTGGTTTACTTGGGTCTTCTTTTTCACCTGGTTTACTTGGGTCTGAATCTACTGGTGGGATTTCACATACATTCTTAGTTCCGATTTCTATAATCTTATCTTGTTTTTCTGTGATTGTCTTAGTAGTTCTATCAACTTCTTTAGAGTTTTCTATCTTAACAGTAGTTTCAGTCTTACCTGGCTTACCTTCTTGGATTACATTAGTTTTTCCAGCTTCAAGATTTGGATTTTCTCTAATTATGATGTCGTAAGCTTTTTCACTTTCGTAAGTGAACTCGCCATCAGTCTTAGATCCATATTCTACGACCTTGTTCTTTGGTTCAACTCTTTCTTCAGTAACTTCAAGCTTACCTGTTTCCTTGTTGAAAGTAGTGGTGTATTTTACAGATCCCTTAGAACCTTCTTCGATGACTTTTTCTTCACCAGCCTTAAGCTCTGGATTGTGTCTGTACTCTGTATCATTACCAAGTTCTACAATTTTTTCAACTGGTTTCAAACCGATTCTAACTACCCTATCTTCTTTTTCTGTGATAGTCTTTGTAGTTTCTGTGGCTTCTCCAACTGGTTTAGAGTCCTTGATTTTTTGGGTAATGGTTACTTCTTCCTTGCCTGGTTTTCCTTCGTTTTCAATCTTTTGGAAGCCAGCTTCAAGGTTTTCGTCATAGATTACCTTAGTTTCGTAAGGAATTTCTCTTTCGATAGTCTTTGTAGTTTCACCCTCAGATGGTTTTCTACCGATTTTGATTAATCTTTCTTGAGGCTTTTTAGTAGTCTTAAATTCGCCTTCTTTAGTTTCTACAACTTTTCCATCTTTAATTACAAGGGTATTTGTTCTTTCTTGTTCTCCTGGAGAACCTGGAGTTACAACTTTTTCTTCACCTGGTTCTAATGAGTCATCGTATTCGTATCTAGTTTCGAAAGGAAGTTCTTTCTTTTCAACTATTTTGTGAGTACCGTCATTTGTACCTTCTCCAACTAAGATTACCGCATTTTTAGCTTTCTTAGTTACTGTTGGCTCAGAAGTATTTATTACCTTAGAGTTTTCTATTGTAAGGGTTCTTTCTTGCTCTCCCTTTTCTCCCTTTAATTCATTGCCTTCATCATCTTTGGCGTATTTCCATTCGCCCTTCTTTAGGCTTGGGTCTTTTCTAACTTCTACTTCAAATGGAATTTCTTCCTTAACTTTTTCAGTTCCGTTAGTCTTTCCACCGATTTTTACAACTCTGTTTTGACCTTTTTCTTCTTTTTCAGAAGTTACAACTTTCTTTTGGTCCTTGTCATAAGATGTTGTGATGGTTACCTTTCCATTTTTACCTGGGGTCACTTCTTCAGTTTTTCCAGATTCGAGGTTTTCGTCATAAACATATTCTGTGTTGAATGGTTTTTCTACAACTTTTGTTACTGGTTTTGTACCGATTTTTACAACTCTGTCAGTTGCTTCTTTAGTTGTCTTGAATTCGCCTTCTTTAGTTTCTGTTACTTGACCATCCTTGATTACAAGCGTGTTCGTTCTTTCTTGTTCTCCTGGATTTCCTTCTTTAACAACTTCTTGTTGGCCTGCATCTAGGTTCTCATCGTATTCGATTATTGTCTTATAATCTATATTTTTCTTTTCTTTTACTTCGTGAGTACCATCGTTAGTTCCCTTACCTACTTGGATAAGTGCGTCTTCTGCTGGATCTTCTGTGACAGTTGGTTCGCCATCTACTTTAGAATTTTTAATTGTCCAAGTTGTAGTCTTTGTACCAACCTTACCTGGTTTTGCAATTCTGTACTCACCCTTCTTAAGGTCGTCTACTTCTTCAACCTTATATTTGAATGGTAGTTCTTCCTTGTGTTCTACCTTGCCTTCGGTATTTCTACCTACTTTTATAATTCTCTTTGTAGGAGCCTTAGTTTCAGTAAATTCACCTGTTTCAGTTTTTGTTACATTGCCATCTTCAATTGTAAGAGTAATATCTCTCTTCTTTTCTCCAGCTTCGCCTTTTTGAACTTCTTTAGTTTCACCTGGAGCAAGGCTGTCATCAAATTGGATTTCAGTTTCAAATCCTATTTCAACTTTTTCTTCGATTTTGTGAGTGCCATCATTTACGCCTTCTCCAACGTGGATTACTCTGTCTTCAGCTTTTTCTATAACCTCTTCTTTAGTCTTTGTATCGTCAATCTTGGAATCCTTAATAGTGTAAGTTACCTTCTTAGATCCCTTTTTACCTTCAGTGATAACTTTTATCTCACCTTTTTTGAGTGTAGGATCTTTTTCTACCTTGGTTTCGAAAGGAATTTCTAGAGTTTTTTCTACTTTTCCATTTGTACCATAGGCCACGAATTGAACTTCTGTTGTCTTTGTTCCTGCTTCAACCTTATTGCCTTCTGCGTCTTCTTCATAGTAGTGGGCTGTTACCGGTACATTTAGTAGGGCGCCGTCAATTGACTTACCTTCTTCTGCGTTTGGTACAGTAGCAGTTACCTTACCAGTTGTTTCATCGATTGAAACATTCCAAGTATTGCCCTTATCATCTGTGTATGTTTTTGAGTCTAGGGTAAACTTGCCTGGTCTTCTGTTGTATCTATCTTCTTCATTTAGGATTACATCTGAAGAAAGGGTGTCTCCTTCCTTACCAGCCTTAGCATTGTAGCGAGGAGTCATATTAGCCTTTTCTTCGATTACGAAGTAGGCATTTACTTCTTCGGTTACGTCCTCTCGTGGTTTTTGTTCATCTACATAGTGAGCAACTACAGGTACTGTAAGTTTTTCTCCACCGTCAAAGGCTGTAGGGTCCACTGGTTTCGCACTAACCTTACCTGTTTTTTCATCAACTTTTACAGTCCATTTATTTCCCTTATCATCTGTAGCTAGCTTGTTACCAGCTTCGTCAGTTTCTAGAGTATCCGGAAGCGTATAGTGGTCCGGTGAAATTCTCTTAGTATCTTGTGCTACTTTTGCCTCTGATGTTTGTTCATTTACTGGGAAGTTTACTTGAGCATCGTATTCCGGTCTGATGTAGGTTGACTCTTGGACTACAAAGTGGAACCAGTGGACATCTTTTGACCCGTTTGTGTAGGTATATTCTATAGGGATAGCTATAAAGTCACCCGCCTTGGCTGATTTTGGTGGTGTTATGGTAAAGTTTGAAATATCTCCATCCTTTAGATCAACCTTCCACTGGTCTTCTGGTGCCTTGCCTTCATTTGCCTTATTGATGAAGTCCATGATTAGCCTACCAGAAGCTTCTCCCTTATTTTCAGCCTCATTCATTTCTTCAGCAGACTTGTCAGTTTCTCCTGGATTTTCAGGTTCTACAATTCCTACTTTAAAGGGCTTGCCTGGTTTTACTGCTGATGAGGTCACCTTAGAAGTATCATCTCCATTACCATCTTCGAATCTTTGGTCATAGTATCTTGTGTCATCTAGGTTTAATTTGAAGTTACCTATGAGGTTGTAGTGGTCGTAGCGGTCTATGCCTTGCTTATCGATGGTGACATCTTTTCCATTGTGATTAATGGTAGCAGATCCTGCACCTGTTCCTACATAAGTTCCTTTTTCACCAAATTCATCTGGTGTTTCCGCTATCTTTTTAAATTCATCAGCTGTTCTTGGACGGGCAAAGAATTTAACATCTAGGTTTTGAAGAGCCTTATAGTCAGGCGTATTGAATATAGAATCTTCATTGATGACAGTCTTGCCAGATTTATCCTTCTTTAGGGCGCCTTCTGGCATCTGGATATGGATAGTTCCGTTTTTAATATAGGCACTTGCTCCCGGAACAATTTTCCCTGTAATAGGGTTATAAACTTGGCCTACTAGTCTTTCCTTAGCACTCTCATCGATATTGTCTACCTTGATTCCGGTGTCTATATCTTGGCCTTGTACAAAGACCTTTTTATCATACTTACCATTTAATTTTAATTGCTCTAGCTTATCATTTTCATTTGGCCATGGGTTGACCTTGTAGCCAAGAGCGAAACCTTGAGCTCCAAAAAATTTAACTTTTGGATTATCTTGAGTATAATTATCCTTAAAACCAAAGGAAGTAGAAGGATTGTCCTTGCTATTGATGTGCTTTAAGGTTTCTTCACTGGCCTCATAGTTCAAATTTCTTTGTGTCCTGGCAGCCGTAATTTCTGTATTTTCATCCGGCTTGTAGGTTATACCAGGAGATTCAGGTGTTAACTTATCTCCCTGACCAATCATTGGTTTTTCGCCTGTATCAACAGGTAAATTACCAGAATCAGTTACATAAACCTTAGTATAGGTTCTTTGGCCGGTCTTTTTGTCTATGGTGATTTGATAACCATATTCAGTCTTACTTGGTGATGTTGAAGATGGGTTTTTAAATTCGAATTTAAAACCATCTTTTACTTTCTTCTCATCAGTTTTATATTGAGTCTGATTTGGATCTCCTGGTTGGAGGTCTGTTTGTTTATAACGTTCAGATCCATCGTAGTCCTTTATTTTTCCTTCATCTTCACCATAGTTTGGGTCATCTGCGCTTTGATTGTGTATATCTTTTTTAGTCTCTGTTTCCCCAGCTCCTTGGGCTGTTGGTGTTCTATCTTGACCAAATTCAGGTTTTGCTTGCTCACCATTTGCATCATTTATTAATGGAGTTTGCTTTCCTTCTTCTTTTTTATCTTCTTCCTCTTGAGCTTCTTCTTTATAATCTCCCTTAGTTTCTTTATTATCTCCCGCACTTTCGCTATGGGTGTTTTCGTCTTCTTTACTTGCAGAATCTAGGTTGCCATCTTGACTTTGATTGTCATTTACAATCTCTGTTTGGGGCGTATTAGTGTCTGCATAAACAGTGTTCGAATTTCCTAATAGTCCAAATCCACCAACAATAATTGAAGCTCCAAGTAGAGCTTTCTTTATTGATTCGTTGGACAATGGTATTACGAATTTGTTTTTCTTGTGATTCATAATTATCTCCATTCCTCACTATATATTTAGTGTGTTAATTCATATATTCATACTTTCATTATACTGATATTTCATATATAATCTATTTATTTTGATAAATTATTAGGGTATTTTATAAATTTTTGACAATTTAAATATAAATCAATTATTTCCCTGTTATTCCTATGGAATTAACTCTATAACAACTTATTTACTGCAATAAAGACAATACTTTTAAATTTAATCTATTAGATATTAAGAACTTTATCCTATAGCTTTTTCTATTAATTTAAGCTATAATCAAATTATCAGGAGGGCTTATGGAGGATAAGAGGAAGCTTAAATTTATTTTTGTTGTATTTGCACTTTTACTAATACTCGGCACCCTTGGCTATATGATTCTACTTAAGGTAAGTCTTGTGGATGCCTTGTATATGACAGTTATTACCATATCGACTGTGGGTTTCGGAGAGGTCGGAACTACTAGTGAACTTTCGGAGTTATTTTCTGTACTTATGATTTTTCTGGGCGTTGGTGTTGTAGGATACGCCTTCACCACAGTTGAGGCAATGTTAGTTGAGGGGAGGCTTGTAGATTTATGGAAGGGAAGCAAGATGGATAAGAAGATTTCTGCTCTAGATGAGCATTATATAATATGTGGGTCAGGAGAGCTTGCAGATGTGATTATAGATAAATTTACCAAGGAAGGCTTAGATTTTCTTGTGATTACTGATGATAGGGCTGACCTGGATGATTACAGTCATCACGATATTTTGGTCATAGAAGGCCAAGCTACTGAGGAAGAAGTCCTCGAAAAGGCAGGCATATCAAGGGCAAGGGGGCTCATAGCTGCCCTTCCTTCAGAAGTTGATAATATTGTAACGGTCCTAACGGCAAGACACCTCAACAAGGATATCTATATTATAGCTAACTCGACCTCTAAATCAGGTAGTCAAAAATTAATGAAAGTTGGAGCAAATAAAACTATGTCTGCTATAGAAATCAGCGGCAAAAGAATTGCATCGCTTATGATTAAGCCAAATATTATCTCCTTCCTTGATGTTGTAACAAAAGTTGGAGATGTAGAGATGGACCTTGAGGAAGTGATAGTAAATAAAGGCTCTTATCTTGAAAAAAAGGACCTCATAGCCGCCCAGATTCCTAACAAAACAGGCCTCATAGTCCTTGCCATAAAGAGAAATAAAGATAAGAAAATGTTCTTCAATCCTCCAGGAAACTACATCTTTGAGACTAACGATGTGCTTATAGTTCTAGGAAGAGAAGATCAAGTAGAAAAGTTAAGACACCTAGGAGATGAAAATAAGTAAAGAAAAGAAGGCTAGCTTAAGTTGCTGCCTTCTCTTTTATTGTATAAGTTTTCCCTTGAGATTTGTAAAATATCATCAAAGCCTATTTATTTTATTTAGATCGATACTAATGTCTATAAATTCACTAAGGCTTCTAAAAACTTGAAAAATCGCCGAACGAATGGCAAAGTCTTCGTGAGTTTGAGGAAGGTCTATCATCCTAAAGTGCTTATTCAAATATTCTATCCTTTCCTTGACCTTAATCATTTCGTTCGCATCTCCGAGCTTTTCTCCTGTATCGATTATTATGTCGGAAATTAGTTTACCTTCGTCATAGGACCTTGGAATCTCCTTTAAGTCCTCATACATTTCTTTTAGAAGGTCCATCTCTATTTGCCTGTGGCTTAAGTCTCTTAGGATATCCTTGCTATTATGGATTCTGTTATCATTTTCGACAATTGCAAGGTCCATGGCCTTTCCTATATCCGCTTCTAGCTTTTTTATCTTATCTTCATATATTTCTACGTCCAGATGGTTGACTAGGGTATTGCCGAAAAAGTTTAGAATATCCTTGATGTCCCTATCTATATTATAAATCCATTCTTTAAGCTCATCCTGACTTTCTGGTGCATAGAGGTTGGTCAAGAAGGCAAAGCCTGTTCCTATAAGGACGAGGGCCAGCTCATTTTTTATTATAGAAGGGTTAATTTGTCCATAACTTAGCAAGTGGGTGACGGTTACACTTGATGGGCCAAGTCCCAGTTCGATTTTTAATAGTAGAGATAGGGGCACGAATAGGAGTAAGTAGATACCGAAGGCCCAAGTCTTATAGGAAAAGAGCTCAAAGACAAGCCCTCCTATTATAAGGGCTAGGATTGCGGAAAGACTCCTCTTGGCCCCTCCTTTAAGTGTTGCCTTTCTGGTCTCAAATATATTGAGGATGGTAATGATTGCTGCAGAAGAAGCATAGTTAAGACCCAGGAAGCTTGCCAAGGATAGGGAAAGGCTAGCAGCTAGGGCTGTTTTTATAGTAGTACTAATTATAGTTTTGTTCATGATGTCCCCTTGTAATTTATTTTTCGCCTAGATATTTAATATAGAGCTGGCAAGGATTGTTCTCATCCCACAGTCCAGGCAAACACTCTAGCTCCTTGTAGGCCATAGCCTTGTAGAAGTCATTGGTCTTATCATATTCTTCGTAGGTTCCTCTCTTTACAGTCTTTACCTGGGCATAAGAGAAAAATAAAGTCCTAGCTAAGTCCTCGAAGGCCTCGATTAATTGCTTCCCCAGGCCCAGCCTGTGGTATTTTTTCATAATACCCATTACAAAAATCTCCACACAATCCTTGCTTGTCTCTTTCATTACCAAAAATCCTACTGGCTTATCATCAAGGAAAATCGCCAAGAATCTTTTATCGAGTGATTCTTCTATATAAGTTTTCCTACTTTCACCTATCGAAAACCAATCTGTAAGGTCATCCAAGACCAAGTTTCCTATCTTTTCTTTATCTTTTTTGTCTTTTATTTCAATTAATTTACTCTTCATTTTATTCCCTAGGTCTGATTTAATTATAGACGAAAAAAATCAAATAAATTTAGTAAAGATGATTACTTAATTTATAGCTATATGAATAAGGTCTTTGATAATAGATCAAGATTTATCCTAAAGCAGACCCTTAACCATATCTCCGTGTCTAATTTCGTCATTTTTTACACTTTCTATTTCCGGAAATTTTTCTGCAACTGGACCATAGTTTTGACCAGCCTTGTATTCTCCCTCTGCTATTTTAGGATATAATCTCTTTTTGCCCAATATTTTGTAAAGCATTGGCATAATAATAGCTAATTTCTTCTTTGGCTTTAGATTTACCTGAGTGAGCTTGTGAAATACAGCTGCGTGATGGCCTTCTTCTGCAGCAAGCTTTTTAAAAGTTTCTCTGTCTTCTTTATCTTTAACAACATCTGCAAGTGCCTTATACATTAAGACTACATCCAACTCCCCTTGTTGGGATTTTAACAAAATCTTCATATCCTCTTTACTAATATGCATCAAAGCCTCCCTATTATTTCTAAAATCGATTCTCTTAACTTATGTAATTACTTCTATTATATCCTATCTTTGTAGCTTAAATCTTGATATATTTTTCTATTTTAGCTATAAAAAAAGACCCCGAAGGGCCTTAGTATGTCATTTGTTTATGTATTTGATTATTCTTGGTCGATTGCTTCTACAGGACATACTGCTGCACAAGAACCACAGTCTATACATGCGTCTGCGTCGATTTCGTAAGCTGCGTCTCCTTGAGAGATTGCTCCTACTGGACATTCACCTTCACATGATCCACATGAAATACATGTATTTTCATCTATTCTATAAGCCATAATTTTCCTCCTATTTGTTTATTTCTTATGTCTATAATATACAACATATGGAATTAAAAGTCAAGAATTTTTTATATTTATTCTGATTTTAATTGTAAAATGATAATTTATTCAAATTGATATTAATTATCATTTTTAATATTCCATTTCCTTACATGCATAAGTCTCTTCGATTTCTTCATCAGTTCCTGTAAGTTTAACCCTTACTTTGGAACATTCTCTGATGTAGTCGTTATTAAGAACCATGCCGTATCCGTCTGCTGTCTTTACCTTTTGACCTTCCTTAGGCATTTTTTTCTTGCTACACTTGTAGCATTCTTCTTCATATGACAAGCAGCACATAAGCCTTCCACACATACCAGAAATCTTGCCTGGATCTAGGGTGATGTCTTGGTCCTTGGCCATCTTTATGGATAGGGGCTTGAAGTCATTAAGAAATCTCCCGCAACAGCATTTTTGACCGCATGGGCCTAGGTGCTCAATCATCTTGGCATGATCTCTTACTCCTATTTGTCTAAGCTCAATCCTATTTCTGTAGATTGAGGCCAAGTCTTTTACTAGTGACCTAAAGTCTACCCTATTTTCAGCCTTAAAGTAGAAGGTGATTTTGCTTCTGTCAAAGGTATATTTTGCATCTATTATCTTCATCTTTAGACCATGGGCCTTGGCCTTTTCTTGGCAGAGATTAATTGCCTCTTTTGCATCTTGCTCGTTTTTAGCGTAGTAATAGAGGTCATCATTGGTAGCTTTTCTAATTACTTCCGAAAGCTTGCCCTTAGTTTCTGACTCGTCGACATCAACTAAGGCAACTTCTGCCATTTCTACTCCGTTGGATGTTTCTACTATTACCTTATCCTTATATTCAAATTCAATTCCATTTGCATCGAAATGATATATTTTACCCGCTGGTCTAAATCTTATTCCTACGACTCTCAATCAGAAATTCCCCTCTCTAAATATATTAAATATGATTTTTTCTATGCTTAGGTCATAATTAATATTTGTTCTTGCCGCATTTTGTATGTCTTCTATCAAAAATATTGCTTTTTCGATTTCGTCTATTGATACTTGCGGAAATTTTTTCAGCATATATTTTGTATTATAGTCAAGATTATCCTTATTATAATTGTAGCTTATTAGGGCCTGGTAGACTTTAAGCATTGCCTTGTAGATAGTTTGCCTGTCGTCCTTGTACTTGTTAAAGAAGTCCTTGTTTTTGTAAAATGAATCTATCTTTCCATTATAGATATGAGCCATTATAGAATACAGCTTATCCATATCTATATCAAGGTCACCTTCTTCTGCTTGTATTGGAATTATCTGACATCTTGACCTAATAGTTGCCAAGAGATTATATCTATTGGTACATGTGAAGATAATTTTTACATAATCTCTTAGCTCTTCTAAGCTCTTTAGCATGGCGTTAGACCCTTCTTGCCTTAGGTCCTGGGCGTTGTGGATTATATATATTTTAATCTTGCCGTTGTAGGGTCTAAGATAGATATCCTTTAAGACTTGTCTGATAGTTTCAATATCTATTACTCCACCTTTTTTATCAATTAGGTAAAGGTCAGGGTTGTTCTTATCATCTATCCCATAATAGCTAAAGACTTCTCGTGCAAAGTCAAGGGCAAAGACCTTGTTGGCTTCTTCGTTTTTGCCTTCAAAAATATAGGCATTGGACAGATTTTTTATGTCTATTTCCCTATTTTTAAAGCTCATAGTTGGATATATTTATCAACGTCAATCAGAAATATTGTAGCTCCTCCTACAGTTATATCTATTGGAACTGTGTTTGTTAAAAGTGAGCTTTCTGCTGTTGGATTAATTATAGTTGTTGTTGTATTTCTCTTCTTACAGTTTTTCTCTATTATGGATAATACTTCGTCTAGGTCTTCTTCTTCGACACCTATTAGAAGGGTTGTATTTCCCTTTTTGAGAAAGCCACCGGTAGTTGCAAGCTTTGTAATCCTATATCCCTTGTCTGTCAATGCGTCAACTAAAAAGTTCACATCTGCATCTTGAACTATAGCTATAAGTAGTTTCATAGTATCTCCTCCAAAGATTTATAAATTAACTCCATTACTTGATCAGTTACTTCATCGATTGATTTAGTTGCATCTACTCTTTTTATCTCGTCCTTGTATCTTTCGGTTATGTCTAGGTAAGCGTCAAAGATTTTCCTATGGAAGTCGAAGTCTTCACTTTCGAGCCTATCTGCTGAGAAGTTAGCTCTTTTTCTTACTAGAGCTGTCTTGTAGTCTATATCAAAAAATATGGTAAGGTCTGCCTTTGTATTTTCTGTTGCAAAGTCATTTATTACCTTTACCTTTTCGATGCCGAGTCCCCTACCCACTCCTTGATAGAGGAGAGAGCTTAGGACGAACCTATCACATATAACAAGCTTTCCTTTTTCAAGTGCTGGTCTTATCTTTTCTTCTATAAGCTGGGCCCTGCTTGCGGCAAATAGGAGACATTCGCACCTACTTGTCATATCCTCATTGTCATTATCTATGATAATTTCTCGAATTTTCTCAGAAATCGGTGTTCCACCGGGTTCTCTAAAGTCCAAGTATTCTATCTGATCTTTCTTAAGTCTCTTCTTTACTTCATTTATAACTGTTGTTTTTCCAGATCCATCAGGACCTTCAAATACTATTAGTTTTCCTGTCATGTTCCTATTATACCATATTAGGAAAAATTTAGCTTAGAAGATTTCCCCAAAGTTTGCAAAAAAAAAGACCGTCTGGCCTTTTTTAATCTTATTCTTCGTCTTCTGATTCACTTTCTTCAGTTTCATCAACTGTAGGAACGTCACTTGCGTCAGCTGCTTCTTCGCCTTCTTCTGGAATTTCTTCCTCATTAGGTTCTTGTAGTGAGCAGATTACTTCGTCATCCTCTTCAAGAATTGTGATTTCATCAACTTTTGCAATGTCAAGATCAGCTATTGTTCTAACATCACCGATTTGTAGATCGCTTACTTCAACATCAGCTGTTTGTGGGATGTATTTTGGTAGACATTCTACTTCAACAACGTCTATGTTTTGAACTAGTACAGATGGTTCAACTCTGATTTCATCTCTACCAACAAGTACAACTGGAACTTGTACTCTGATAGCTTCGTTTTGGTTGATTGCTTGGAAGTCAACGTGTAAAAATTGATTTTTGAATGGGTGATTTTGATATGCTTTGATAAGTACATCTTTCTTCTCATCACCAAAATCTAGTGTTATAATTGTTGATGTTCCTGCTTGTCTAAGTACCTTTTCAAAATCTCTAGTTGTCACTTGAACATTTATATTTTCTTCGTCTTTGGCATAAATAACTCCTGGTATTAGTTCAGCTGCTCTTAGCTTGTTAACTTTGTTTTTACCAGTAGCTTCTCTTTTTTCTGCTTGTAAAACTAACTCTGCCATTTTGCCTCCTTATATATTCATACTGCTTAATTATACCTCATAAACATTTCATTTACAATGTTTTAGTTTCAATCATTACAAATCGGGTATATAAATTATGAAGATATTATATAGAAAGGAGTAACAATGTCAAGAAAAATTAAATTCGGAAGTGTAGATGTAAGTGTAGACGGTGAAAAACTAAAGGTAGGGGATAAGGCCCCAGACTTTTTGGCGATTGATAAGGATCTCAATGAGTATTCTTCAAAAGAAGATGATGGTAAGATTAAATTAATTTCTGTTATCCCATCTATAGATACATCTGTTTGTGAGATCCAGACAACAATGTTTTCTAAGGCAAAAGAGGGCTTATCAGATGAAGTTTCTCTTATAACTATATCAAACGACTTACCTTTTGCCCAAGCTAGATTCTTGGAAGAGAAGGAAATGACAAACAATAAGTTCGTATCGGACTATATTCACCATGATTTCTCAAAGAAGTACTCAACCTTAATCAATGAACTTAAGCTTTTAAATAGGTCAGTTTTTGTAATTGATAAGGATAACAAAATCGCCTACGCTGAATATTTGGAGCAAAATACCGATTTACCAGATTATGAAAAAGCAATAGAAGTTGTTAAAAGTTTAGAAAATTAAGATAAGGATAAGAATCTAACAAGAAGGGTTCTTATCCTTTTTTATTTTAAATTAAAGATTCTAAGAGCATTAGGGTCGTAAGGGCACCTATGCCCCTCTTATTTGTGAGAACTTCTATATCCACATCCTCTAGGCTCCCATAATCAATATCTCCTACTATCTTCCCATCAAGGTAAGTCGTACCCACATCTACTACAAGCATACCATCTCTAAAGTAGGACCTATCATAAAAATTAGCCCTTCCTATAGCTGAAATAAATATATCGGAATTTTTTATTATATTTTTTTGATCTGCAGTATGGCGAGTTATCATGGTAACAGTTGCATATTTTGTCACTAAGTTCATTGCAAGTGGCTTACCTATAGTTGTAGTCTTATTTGAAATTACTATATGCTTACCCTTAAGACTAGAGTATTTATCTTCTAGAAATCTTACAATTGCCCTAGCTGTTTGAGGGAGCCTTTCTGTAGATCCCTCCATAGTATGACCTTGGGCTTTGTAGGTGAAGGCATCGAGGTCCCTGATTTCTATATTGTCTTTAAGAAAGGTCAAATCTTTCCCCTCTCCGAAGGGAGCCAGTATTATGTAGCCATCTTCCTTATCAAAGGTATTGATAAAAGCTAGGATTTCTTCTGGGCTTTCTTTATCAAACTCACAGTCCACATATTCAATATCAAATTCCTCACATCTTTTAATTATAGACTTCTTATAATATAGGACTTCACTAGTAGGATTCTTGGATAAGAGCAAAAGCTTATTAGTAAACTTATGACTTCCTAGTTTATCAATCAAGGAGTTTTTGATCTCGTCTGTATTTAATATTTTCATATATCCTCCATACAAAAACCCCAACTAGGCTAAACCTAATCGGGGTAGATTAATTATTACTAATATATCCTTCTAGCTCCAACGAATGCGTTTTGGAAGCTACCGTTGTATACATTGTCATATCTAACACCTGTTGCAGGTGTAGATGCGTGAACGAAGGTACCGTCAGAATTAACTACAATTCCTACGTGGTCGATTCCACCTCCACCATAAGAGAAGAACACAAGATCTCCTGCTTGAAGGTTAGATGAATCTACAGCGTATCCGCTTGAGTATTGGGCTGCTGATTGGTGTGGGATAGATATGCCCATTTGGCCATATACATAAGATGTAAGACCTGAACAGTCAAAGCCTACTCCTGGGTTAGCAGAACCCCAAACGTATGGGCTTCCTACGAATTGTGTTGCAAGATCTGCTGCTGCTAGTCCAGAACCATTATAGGCTGGTGCTGAAGCTTGTTCTACTTCTTGAACTTCTTCAACTTCTTGGACTTGTTCGTTAGCCTCAGCTGCTTCTTCTTTCACTTCTTCCTTAGCTACTTCTGTGTCAGATAGGAAGTCTGCTGCTACATATCCCTTTTGACCATTATAGTCAATTGCTAGCCAACCATTACTAGCCTCGCCTTCTAGCCAGTCACCCTTTCTAACAGATCCGATGATACTGCCGTCTCCTGCCTTACTTCTAACATTGAGGACTGATGTGTTAACCCATCCTGTATAGTAGTATGATTGAGCCTCTTGGGCTTGTCTTTCTTCTTCAGCTCTTTTTGCTTCTTCGGCCTTCTTAGCCTCTTCAGCTTTTTTTGCTTCTTCAGCCTTCTTAGCTTCTTCGGCTTTTCTTGCTTCTTCGGCTTCTTTTGCTTCTTGAGCCTTCTTAGCTTCCTCAGCCTCTTTTGCTTCTTGAGCTTTCTTAGCTTCTTCAGCTTTCTTTGCTTCTTGAGCTTTCTTAGCTTCTTCAGCTTTCTTTGCTTCTTGAGCTTTCTTAGCTTCTTCAGCCTCTTGAGCTTTTTCTGCATCTTCAGCCTTTTTCGCTTCTTCTTGCTTTTCAACTTCTTGGGCTTTTTCTTCTCCTTTATTATTTAATTCATTTACTAAATCTACAGGATAAACATCTGAAAGAAATTCATCATTTACATATCCTAATTCAGTCTTTAGGAATCCTTCTTCTAGGACTCCTTCTATTTCATCTCCTGCCTTGAGGGAAGATACGATATTATTCTCATCCATATCCTTGCTACTTCTTACGTTAAGGATTTCTGTATTAACGTATTTTACAAGGGTAAGGTCTTTGTCTTTTCCCTTAGCAGCTTCAACTTTTTCTTCGTGAGTTTCTTCTTTGTCCGCTATTTCGCTAGCTTCTTCTTTAGCTTCAACTTTTTCTTTTTCAGCTGGAGCTTCTTCGCTTGCTTCAACTTCCTTAGTTGCTGTTATTTCAACTAGGGCATCTCTTGCAGCATTTTCTACTAATTTATCTAAATCAGATTTACTATCTGTTTTTTCTTCTTTGGCTGGTTTGTCTTCTTTAGCAATTTTTGTGTTTTTTACATCTTCAGTATATTCAGATTTCACTAGATCATAATCAGAATAGCTTTCTGTATAGTTCGCTTCTGTAATTAGCGAATTTGTATGTTGATCTTGGTCTAAATTGTCAATTGTAGTAGCATATGCACTCGCACCTGCTGTAACTGCAGCTATAACTGATAGCATAGCTCCTATATTTTTTTTCTTCATCAAGTCCTCCATATCTATGTAATGAATCTTATTTTGATAATGTTTCTGTTTTGAAATCTGTATATATTTTATATCTTTTTAACAAAAGTGTCAAGAATTTGTTACAAAAAAATTACACTTTTCAGATATTTTTTTAGATTTATTGACCAAAATCCATAAAATAACCAATAAAACTAAAATTTATTTCCGAAAAATGTAATATCCTCTAACATTTTCTCTATATTTAGTTACAAAATGTTAATATTATGTAGAGAGCAAATCTATAAGCCGTGTTCTGTCTTGGATAATCATCTGTCTAGGCTTAATGTTGCCAATAAGCTCAAGCGAACAACCATACTGGACCGTGCCGAGCAGGCATCCTACTGTCCCTTCGTTCTTGCACCGGATGGGGTTTACATAGCCTGTCTATCACTAGACAGCTGGTGAGCTCTTACCTCGCCATTCCAACCTTACCAGAAAATCTGGCGGTATACTTTCTGTTGCACTTGCCTGAGGATCACTCCTACTTGACGTTATCAAGCATCCTCGCTCTGTGGTGCACGGACTTTCCTCGTGAATTAACCCGCGATTACCCGATTTACTCCTTCTTAATTATACTTTTTTTCTTCTAAAAAACAACTAGAAAAACTTCCTAAAGCTGTCTTCCTTAGAAAATGTAAGCACTTCTCCATCAAAAATTTCCTCTATATCTTTTTGAAGCTTATAGATCATGTGATTTTCGCTTGCAAAATGCCCTACATCACAGATTATGATTTCTTCATTGGCTAGATCCATACCATCGTGGTATTTTACATCTCCTGTAATAATCATGTCGCAAGATATGTCTAGGGCATCTCTTATTAAATCACTCCCTGCTCCACCGCAGACTCCAATCTTTTTAACCTTCTTGGATGTATCTCCATAGACTACTAGTCCGCTTGCCTCTAATTTATCTTTGATTTCTCTTATAAATTGGTCAGCATCCTTTTCTTCAATGAAGCCGTATCGGCCAAGTCCTAAGTCTTTTCCCTTTTCGAGGACCCTAGTCTTATCTATTCCCAAAATCCTACATAGATTATCATTTACCCCTCCCTTGGCTATATCGAGGTTGGTATGGAAGGAGTAAACTGTTATATCGTTTTTGACACAAGTATTTAATCTTTTATAAAATCTCCTACTAAAGTCAATTGACTTTGCTCCATTAAACAAATATGGGTGGTGGGTTATGATTAGATTGCAATCATTGGCTATAGCCTCTTTAACTCCTTCTTCCTCAAGGTCTAAGGAAACTAAGACGTTTTTTACTTCTTCTTTTGGATTTCCTATTTGAAGTCCTGAGTTATCCCACTCTTCTTGGAGGGAGAAAGGGTATTTCTTTTCTAACTTTTCTATTAATTCTCTAATTTCCATATATTTTCTATCTCCTCTATAGCTTGTAATTTCTCATCAATTCTTCCGAGATTCTTTTTATCTTTCGATTTAGCAAGAATATCTTCCCTAAACTTTAGGTTTTTCTTACGGTCGATTTCAAGCTTTTCTTTTAGGATTTGACTCTTATTTTTTATATCATCCTTACCATAGTAGATTTCTGAAAGCTTAAGTGTCTTAGACTTGGAAAATCTCGTCTTTATGATATCGTAGTACTTCTTATTCTCAAAGCTTAAAAAATCATTCATTATTTCAAAGTCATTTTCTACGAGAAATAGCCTAAGTTTTTCTGTGTTGATATTGCTAGCAAGAATCAGGTAATCGAGATTTTGGGAAAAGTCCATGGATTCTTCTATTATATCTATAATAGTATTTGCTCCCATGCCTGCGATTATTGCTACTTGCCCTTCATCCTTATTAATACCCTTAAAGCCATCGGTGACCATGGTCTGAATAAATTTTTCCGTATCAGAATCCAGGACTCCCCTTAGCTTATCTAAAGACTTTTCTGATATATCTGTAGCCAAAATTTCCTTACTTATTCCATTTTTTGCTAAATATAAAGGAACCAATCCATGATCAGTTCCTATATCTATAACTTTTTTATTTTTATCTATTAGACTAATAATATCTAATAATCTTTTTTTATCTTCCATTATAAAAAATCTTTCAATAATTCACTCTTGTTCGGAGATTTAAGCTTTCTTAGGGCCTTGGCCTCTATTTGTCTTATCCTCTCCCTAGTTACGTCAAATTCCTTGCCTACTTCTTCGAGGGTCCTTGGTGTTCCATCGATTAGGCCAAACCTTAATTGGAGGACACGTTTTTCCCTAGCACCCAAGCAAGATAAAACATCGTTTAATTGCTCACGGAGCATAGTGTAGTTTGCAGCTTCACCAGGGTCGATCGCACTATCATCTTCTATAAAATCTCCTAAGTGGGAGTCGTCCTCTTCTCCTATTGGAGTTTCCAAGGAAACTGGTTCTTGGGATATTTTTCTTATCTCTTGAACCTTCTCTACTTCTAGTCCCATCTGCTCGGCAATCTCTTCATTGGAAGGATCCCTACCCAAATCCTGAACTAGCTGCCTTTGGATTCTTACGAGTTTGTTTATTGTTTCTACCATGTGAACTGGAATTCTTATAGTCCTTGCCTGATCTGCTATAGCACGAGTAATAGCCTGTCTAATCCACCAGGTCGCATAAGTTGAGAACTTGAAGCCCCTGTTGTAGTCGTACTTATCAACTGCCTTCATAAGTCCCATGTTTCCTTCTTGGATAAGGTCTAAAAAGCTCATGCCACGACCGACATATTTTTTGGCAATAGAAACTACAAGTCTAAGGTTAGTTTCTGCAAGTTTCTTTTTAGCTCTTTTAGAATTAAGAACAGCTCTTCTTAAATCTAGTATATCTTCATCGCTTAAGTCTTCGTCATTTATCACTTTGTAGGCAAGATCTCTTAGGGCGATAGTTTCTTCTATCTCCATTAGCTCATCTTTATCTAAGGCTATGTTTTCAGAAATCTTCTTAGCCCTCTGGCTAGTAATTATGAAATCTTCTAGAATCATACTATCGTTTGTCTTGATATGTTCCTTATTGGCAGCCTTTGATAGGATATCATTAAATGATAAATAGATTAAATTAACTATCTCATCTGACTCGGTAATGTTAAGCATATGGTCAAATGAATCAAAAAGATCACAAAGAGAATTGGCCTCACTTCTATCTAAGACATTGTCGCTTACAGCATTTTCTGCTATATTACAAATCAAAACCCTTGCTTTGAGTTCCTCTAGGGCTTCTTTATCCATATCTTTGTCCATAATTTCTCTAAAAAGATCGCCCATGCTGATAAGCCCTCTTATCTCTTCGTAGCTTTTCTTATCAAGACTTCCATTTTCTACAATCTTTTCATTGGATACTTTGAGTATCTTGGCTAGATCTCCGAAGAAGATATCATTGGCGAGTTTGGTCTTGTTTTGCTTGTTAAACTTAACTCCTTCGAGTTTCTTCCTTGCAATCTCTCCCATTTCCATCCTACGAGCGAGTATTATTTCTTCTGTCGCTGTAAGAAGGTCTACCTTGCCTATTTCCTTAAGATACATCTTTACAGGGTCATCAACCTTGACTCCAGCCATAATATCCACAGATTTCTTGATATCTTCTTCTATCTTCTTCTCGTCGATATCGTCTTCGTCGTCATCATCTATTTCATCATCTAAATCATCCGCTTCTTCATCTTCTTCAAGGACTGTTTCAGATTTTTCAACGATTTCTATGCCTAAACTTATAATCTGATTTATAACAAACTTCTTGCTCTCATCTTCCATTTCCTTGAAGTTTTCGAATGTATTTATCTGAGAATAGGTAATCAATCCATCTTGAGACTCGCTCATAGACTGAAATTCTTCTATTATTTCTTTTAGAACATCATCATCGAGCAACTTACTGTCATCGCTTGTCATCATTACTCCCCTTACTTCTAAAGACTATCTCTTCTTTAATCTCTTAAGTTCTTTCTTTCTATTGTAGAGAATTATCTTTCTCTTTAGTTCCTCTGCAAGTATGGGATTTGTATTATCTCTAATATAATCCAAAATATACTTGTAGTCCTCATCTGAAAGGTCAAACTTACTAACATCCTTTTCTTTTAAAAAAGTCTTAACATTGTTTATCTTCTCGTTTTCTATAGCCCTATCGAAAAAGTCTCTATCTTTCTCATAGTCAGACCTCTGATTGAAAAACAATCTTAAAACTTCTAATTCGTTTATTCTAAAGTCCTTATTGGTACTTTCTACTATAATTTTTTCTTTCTTATTAAACTTACTCTTATTACTATATTTTAAGTCAGTATCTTTATTATACCTTGAAACAGCTTGTTTTAAAGTAGTCTTGTCTATGTCAAATAGCTTGCTTACGTTGTTTATAAAGATTTCTTGAGTCAATTCCTGTTTAATAGAAGCGAGAAAATCAACGAATAAATTTAGCTTATCAAACCTCTCTGCTGGCTTTGCCGAACTATATTCATCTAGGATTTTATTGTATTTATAATTGTAAGAATCTTGGGCATCAGCTATTTTTTCCTCAAAGGCATCCTTGCCCTTGGCCTTAATGAAATCGTCCGGGTCATTTCCATCATCTAAGACAATTACGCTAGGATTTATCCCTATCTCATGAAAAATCTCAATTGCCTTCTCGGTCGCCTTAACTCCAGCATTATCCTGGTCATAGCAAATATATATATCATCAGAATATCTTTTCATTAGCTTGGCCTGATCTATAGTTAAGGCTGTTCCTAAAGATGCTACAGCAATGTCTAGACCATGGTTATTGAGAGCTATGACATCCATATAACCTTCTACAAGTATAAGCTCTTTTCTTTTCTGTCTCTTGTAGATATTTAGCCCGTATAGATTATATCTTTTCTTAAAGATGCTAGATTCTGGTGAATTGAGATACTTTGGCATCTGGCCTGAGACAGCTCTTCCCCCAAATCCAATAACCTTACCGAAATGATTAATAATAGGAAATATAATCCTATCCCTATACTTATCATAGTAATTACCCTTAGAGGATTTCTTGATAAGACCAAGATCGTCCAGGTCCTTTTCACTATAATTTTTCTTTCTTATATAGGAATACAAATCATCCCATGAATCTCTTGCATAACCTAGCATAAAGGTATTTACAATCTTACTAGATAGACCACGACTCTTAAGATAGGCTTGGGCTTTTCTGTCGGTTAGGAGATTCTTGTAAAAAAACATCATAATATCTTTATTGATATCGTAAAGCTCCTTATTCTTTTTATTTACTCCAGGATTTTCGGTGTAGTCAATGCTAATGCCAGCCTTATCCGCAAGATATTTTAGGCTTTCTGGATAGGAAAGTCCTTCTTTTTGCATTATAAAAGAAACAACATCTCCCCCTGCTCCACAGCCGAAGCAGTGAAAAAGTTGTTTCTTCTCATCTACCGTGAAAGATGGTGTTTTCTCATTATGGAAGGGGCACAGTCCCTTAAAGGATGAGCCTGCTCTTTTTAGATCGACATACTCACCTATAATATCAACTATATTTGAGCTTTCTAGTATTTGATTTATCTTGCTATCAGAAATTAAACTCATATTATCACCTAAAAAGACTATACTAAACTTGTATTATTTTTCAATTTCATAAAATCTAGAAAATTGCAAATAATTTTTTTCTCTCTTATTTATCTTTAAAATTATTGGCTTAAGATTTGTCATAGGACCTATCTTTATGATAAGATATATAAAAGATTGGCTACTAATTCAGATGTAATTAAGAACCAATGACAGGGGAAGTTATGGAAAATATAAACGAAAATATACTTGAGTCTAGTATCTTTAAGGATGATATAGAAATAAAAATTTTGAATGCGAATGAGAGTTTCTTAACTAATGAAAATAGCTCGAGAATTCAGTTTCATCCCTTCATATATTTTTACTTCATAGTTGAAGGAAGTGGAACCTTCTTTATAGAGAATGATTCAATAAAAATCAAAAAAAATGATTTGGTAATAATAAATTCGAATATCGGTCACAATCTTTATGTAGATGAAGACGAATATGCAGTAAAAACTCTAGGATTCGGTCTAGAAAGTATTGGTCTAACTTCTCACCTAGATGAGGTCCAATCCGAAGAAGAATTGGAGCTTGATAACTTCTTTCACATAACTTGGGAGAATAAGGAAGCCAAGATTAATGAAATTTTTACTAAAATCGTCAATGAATTTCACTCAGAAAATTTGTATGCAAAGACCCTGGCAGACGCCTTGGCCTCTTATTTCCTCATTAACTTCCTAAGACATTTTAGGAATGAAATAGAAGTTGTCCCTGACATAAATATAAATAGGAGAATCGACTACATAAAAAGCTACATCGACAACAATTACTCCCTCGACCTAAGTCTAGAAGGACTTTCTAATATGGCCTATATGAACAAGTTTCACTTAATAGCTGAGTTCAAGCAGTCCTATAGGGTAACTCCTATTGAGTATCTAATACTTAAAAGAATCGAGGTCTCCAAGGGACTTTTGATATCTACAAACCACTCTATGGAAACAATCGCTGAAATCGTAGGCTTTAATTCTCAATCTTATTTCAACCAAGTTTTTAGAAAAAAGGTAGGCATAACCCCTTCTCAATTTAGGAAAAAACACAGACTATAAAACCCAAATCCATACTTAGGATTTGGGTCTTTTCTAATTTTATTATCTAATTTTCTTCAATTCTTATTCTTGTAATTACACCATCATCTACTGACAAGATCCTATAAACATATGGTCCGTATACAATAGCAGTATTTTCATGAATTTCCTTAATCTTTTCCTTATCTGCAAGCTCATAGATGAGACCACCCAAAGTATGGGTCATAGTTGGAAGATTAAGCTTGTATTCCTTGTTGAGTTTCTCAATGGACATAGATGCATCAAAAGTATTATCAAGCTTTGCAATAAGAGTCTTATCTGATAGGATAAATTTCATTACCGCAAAAATAATCGCTACAGAAACTGTTCCGATCAAAATATCTGTAAGTCCTTGAGAATAAACAAGCATCTTCCTTGCTATCACGAATAGAATAAGTGTTAGGATAGATTCGTGGCTTCTAGTAATAATCATAGCTATAAGCTCTATTCCTACTATTAGAAGCAAGGCATGCTTTAAGAATTCATTCATTAGTAAATAGGAGTTTTGAAGATGCTCTACCCTTAATATTTCAACTATATATCCAATTAGTTTCGGTATACCAGAGCAGACTCCCAAAATTACAATCAAACATATTACAATTTCAATAGTAGTTGCCGACTTATCTATTAATTCATTCGCCTTTGTATGTTTCATTAGTATTCCACACCTTGAGTATATTCACTGCTTGCATTCCAAATCAGAAACTCCTCTTGACCAGAATCGTATATGGCCTTGATTTGAGCTTCAACCGCATCCTTATCATATTCCATCCAGTTGCCATCACCTATCCAGCTTGCAGTAAAGTCTTGGATCCAAGGTCTTGATAGAGGTGGATGGTCAAGTTTTGATAGATACTCTTGCTCCGCTTTCAAGTATCTTTTGACAAGTTCATATGGTTCAAGGTCAGGCTTTTCTATATCAAAAGAGTTAAATCCCCAGTGAGAAGGATAAATCATAGAAGATATAACATCGGTTTGGTTGCTCATCTCACCAAAATCTTGACCGATACCACCTGCTCTTTCAACCTGAAGAGCGTAGCCAAATACATCTATAGAAATAGGAACTTTTTTATCTTGGAGTTCTTCTCTAGCTCTTTGAACAAAACCTGTAATTGCTGCGACTCTCTTATCGCCTTCTTCCATATTCTTATCTTCAAATTCTCCCCTAGGATAGTCTAGAGTATCACCAAAGTTCTCAAAGCCTTCAGCAAATCTTACATAGTCAAACTGAATCTCATCAAAGCCAGCTTCGGCGGCAAGTTTTGCAATCTTTATATCATAGTCTTGGACTTCTTTAAGGAAAGGATTCATAAAAGCCTCGCCATGACCATTCTTCCACAAGGAACCATCATCAAGGGTAAAGCCCCGATCAGGATGCTTTTCTGTAATTATAGAATCCTTGAAGGTAGTTACCCTACCAATAACATAAATTCCCTTATCGTGCATCTCTTTGATAAATTCTTTTGGATTTATAATATCAATACTTGCATATTCAATATCAGGATCATCAGTATCGAAATCCATTGTGACATTGCCCCAGTCATCTTTGATATCGACTACTATTGAGTTAAGTCTAGTATTTTCCAACATATCCATTATTTTATCGTAAACTTCGGGATTGTTTATGGAATATGTATTGAAATACAAACCCTTAACCCCATCTTTAGGATAGTATTTGCTCTTCTTATCCTTAAGAGAGTGAAGTCTTGAAGTATCATAGTCCATATTGTAGTCATCAGGAGTAACACCTACCTCGTAAGGTACACCAATTTCCTTATCGACAGCTTCATTAACCAAGCCCTTGTTGTTAGCCTTATCATCTTTTTCCTTAGAATCATCTCTATTTTCGATACTCTCTTCGCTCTTTTTATTTTCACTAGGCTCTGTGCTTTTGCTAGTCTCTTTTGAGCAAGCAGTGAAAATAAGTACAAGAGTCATCAAAAAAGAAATGATTAACTTTTTATTCTTCATTTAAGCTCCTTAAAGAATAAGAGCGAACCCAACGGTCCGCCCCTATGAACTTTTACTTTTTAGTTTTGTCTTAAACAAAATGCTTTCGCATTTTCCACCCTTACATGTTATCCTCTCGGAGGCCATTTCATGACCTTTTATCTTAGTTTTTCGGACTCAGCATTAGCCCGTTCGACTCATTGAGGACTTCGTCTCGAAAATGAAAAATGCTTTAGCATTTTCCACCCTAACATGATATCCTCTCAAAGGTCATTTCCATGACCTTTTCGCTTAGTTTTTCGGACTCAGCTACGCTTCGTCTCGAAAATGAAAAATGCTTCGCATTTTCCACCCTAACATGTTGGGACTACTTAATTACCTTTGTAACAACTCCAGATGCAACTGTTCTTCCACCTTCACGTACGGCGAATCTTAGTCCTTCTTCTAGAGCGATTGGTTTTTGGAGTGTGATCTTGAATGTTGCGTTGTCTCCTGGCATTACCATTTCTACGCCTTCTTCTAGTTCGATGTCTCCTGTTACGTCTGTTGTTCTAAAGAAGAATTGTGGTCTATATCCACTGAAGAATGGTGTGTGACGTCCACCTTCTTCTTTTGTTAGTACGTATACTTGACCTTCGAATTCTGTGTGTGGGTTTACTGATCCTGGTTTTGCTAGTACTTGTCCTCTTGAGATTTGATCTCTTGTTACTCCTCTTAGTAGTAGTCCTACGTTATCTCCAGATTCTGCTTGGTCTAGGGATTTGTGGAACATTTCTACTCCAGTTACTACTGTTTCTTTTGTATCTTCTGTTAGTCCTACGATTTCTACTGTATCACCAACTTTTAGTGTTCCTCTTTCAACTCTTCCTGTTGCTACTGTTCCACGTCCTGAGATTGTCATTACGTCTTCTACTGGCATTAGGAATGGTTGGTCGTTGTCTCTTTCTGGGATGTCGAAGTATTCGTCTACTTGTGCCATTAGGTCAAGGATTTTGTCTGACCATGGGCCTTCTCCGCCTTCTTCTAGTGATTTAAGAGCAGATCCTACTACTACTGGAGCGTTGTCTCCATCGAAGTCGTATTCTGAAAGTAGGTCTCTGATTTCCATTTCTACTAATTCGATTAGTTCTGGATCGTCTACTTGGTCTTCTTTGTTTAGGAATACTGCGATTTTTGGAACGCCTACTTGTCTTGCTAGTAGGATGTGTTCTCTTGTTTGTGGCATTGGACCGTCTGCTGCAGATACTACGATGATAGCACCATCCATTTGTGCTGCACCTGTGATCATGTTTTTAACGTAGTCAGCGTGGCCTGGAGCGTCGATGTGGGCATAGTGTCTGTTTTCTGTTTCGTATTCTACTACAGATGTGTTGATTGTGATTCCACGTTCTCTTTCTTCTGGAGCCTTATCGATGTGTTCGTAGTCTACGTATTCACCTGTACCGTATTTTTTGTTTAGGGCTTGAGTGATTGCTGCTGTTGTTGTTGTTTTACCGTGGTCTACGTGGCCGATTGTACCAATATTAATATGTGGTTTGCTTCTTTCAAATGTTTGTTTGCTCATTTAATCCTCCTAATATACTCATATAGTCTATAATACCATAAAGCTAACAAAAATTCTATTAATTTTATTATACCAGATAGATTTTTATATTAAAATATCTTATTAATAAAATTTCTCCACAGAAATTTGCTTTTTATTTTTTATGGTGTACAATTATATATGTGCCACTTTAGCTCAGTAGGTAGAGCGCTTCCATGGTAAGGAAGAGGTCCTCGGTTCAATTCCGGGAAGTGGCTCCATTTTTTTGCCCAATTTTACACAAGATGTTAGCTGATTGTATTTATCATTCTAATTTCTACTTATTTTTTTAATATACAAAAATCGCCCCTTTATTTAAAAGCTTACTAGAAGATTTTAAAGAGACGACTTTTTCTAATTTTATTCTTCTTACTTACACAAGACCCATAAAGTATTCAACACTAATTGCAACTATTACAACCAATACTGATATAACAAATCCGTGAATCATTGGGTTAATTCCTGATTTTTTCATTTCATTGAATTTTGTATTAAGTCCAATTGCCGCAAGGGCAGCTACCATTAAGAACTTACTTATATTTTTGAGTAAGTCTGATGTTTCTGGTCTAAATGCACCAGCTGAGTTTAAGCCAACCATTATCAAAAATCCTAATATAAAATATGGTAATATTGATGTGATGGATAGTTTCCTACTTTCACTTGCAGAACCTTCTTTTTTCTTAATATGATTATTGATTAGTGAAAATATAATCACGGTTGGAATTATAGAAAGAGTCCTGGTAAGCTTAACCATAACAGCAAAGTCACCTGCTCCTTCTGAAAAGGCAAAGCCTGCCGCTACAACACTTGATGTATCATTTACAGCAGTTCCTGTCCAAAGACCGTAAGCAATGTCGCTAAGTCCTAAAGCCTTACCCATTATTGGAAATAAAACTATCATAAGCATATCAAATAGAAATGTAGCACTCATGGCGTAGGCTACGTCTGTATCTTCTGCATCTATTACTGGAGAAATCGCAGCTATTGCAGATCCTCCACAGATTCCTGTTCCTGCTGATATGAGGTTACTCATCTTCCAATTTAGGCCCAAGGCCTTTCCAATAAAATGACCTAAGCCAAAGCAGGTAGCTAGGGTAAAGACCATTACATAAATAGATAACCTACCTACATTTAGAACCATACTAATATTTAGTGATGCACCCAAAAGAATTATGGCAAATTTAAGTAGTCTTTTTGATGTAAACTTGATACCGTCTTTTAGCAGTCCCTCAGTATTTATGTAATTGTTTAGGAACATTCCTATAAATAAAGCAATTACTGATCCTCCTATTAGATGCATAGGTAGGATGTTTTCAATAAATTTCGCTATAATAGCAATGAAAACCGCCAAGGCAAAGCCTGGTATTATTTTTTGTATTCTTTTCAATTTCTCCTCCTTTAAATAACATTAGTATTATATCATATTTATTTAACTTTAGGGTATAAATATAAGGAAATAAATATGGAGGTAAATATGAAATGGGAAGATAGAAGACGATCTTCTAATGTCAATAGAGGATCCAAGGCTCCTATAGCTGTAGGAGGAGGCATTGGTGGAATCGTAATTATGCTACTCTTATATTTTTTGGGAGTTAATCCTAATGTAGTAACAAACGAAAATCAACAAGTTAACCAAAACACTCAAATAGAGTCTAGGGAAGTTTCAAAGGAAAGAGAGAAACTAGAAGACTTCTTGTCAGTAATACTCGCTGATACTGAAGATGTCTGGCATGAGGTGTTTAAGGAAAATGGCGGGACCTATCACGAAGCACAGATGACCCTCTATCAAGATACAACTAAAACTGGCTGTGGTATAGCCCAATCAAGGATGGGACCCTTCTATTGTCCAGTAGATAAGACGGTATATTTCGATGCATCCTTCTACGATGACCTTAAAAGTAGTTTCGGAGGTGGTGGAGACTTTGCCCTTGCCTATGTCCTAGCTCACGAAATAGGCCACCACGTTCAAAATGAACTTGGTATCATAAAACAAACTAATGACTTAAGACAGAGATTGTCAGAAACGGAATATAACAAGGTATCTGTAGCCCAGGAACTTCAGGCAGATTATTTTGCAGGGCTTTTCGCCTATTATGTAAAAGAGAAGGGCTATCTTGAAGAAGGAGATATAGAAGAGGCGATGAATGCAGCTTCTGCAATTGGTGATGATAGGATCCAAGAAATGGCAGGTCGTGATGTAGACGTTGATTCCTTCACCCACGGATCTAGCGCCCAAAGAAAAGAAGCCTTCGACTTAGGCTTTAAATATCACGATATAGATCATTCGATGAAGTTTTTTGAGGATTTGAATCTGTAAGGCAGGTGGATTATAGTCTACCTGTTTTTATATTTGAAAATATTACTTTTTAGCCAAGACAAAACTTTAAGCAGTTTAGGATTTTTGGAAAATTACATTTTTACAAATTTGTGATTTTTATTTTTTTATGTTTTTTTCAATTCTCTTTAATCATTGCATGGCGATTATCCCAGCAAAAGCTTCCCTAAATATGTAAATTAAACAAATTAAAAACTTGCGCTAAAAAGCACAAGTCATCTTAATCTTTATGTAAACAAACCGGGCACAAGCCCCTGTATATTACCTCAACATTATCTATTTCGTATTCCTTAAGCTCTTCTGGATATTCTAAGTCGTCGACATCCAAATCTTCTATAAGACCACATGACTCACAGATAAAATGTCCGTGGTTGGTCTTTTTGAACTCATATCTCTTGCTTGACATATTAAAGTCAAGTTCCTTGACTAGTTTATGGTCAACTAAAAGATTTAGGGTGTTGTAGACTGTCGCCTGACTTATAACCGGATCTACCTTCTTTAAATCTTTATAGATTGTATCTGCCGTAGGATGAGTCGGATTCATTATTAGATAATCCAATATCAGAAGCCTTTGGTGTGAAACCCTTATATTGTGATTTGCTAAAAGCTCTCTGAGTTTGGGTAATCTTTGATTGTATTCTTCATTTCTCAGCTCGTTAATAATCTTTTCCACCATTTGCCTCTTTCTAACATTAGAATTATTCTATATTACTAATATACTTATTTTTATCAAATTGTCAAATAAGCAAAATAAAAGACCCTCAAAGAGGGCCCTTCTACTTAAATAGATTAAGCAAGTTCTACTTCAGCACCAGCTTCTTCTAGTTTAGCTTTTAGTTCTTCAGCTGCATCTTTAGCAACGCCTTCAGCTACTGCTTTTGGAGCTGCATCTACAAGTGCCTTAGCATCTTTTAGTCCAAGTCCAGCTGCGTCTTTAACAACTTTGATTACGTTGATCTTAGCTGATCCTGCTGATTTAAGAATTACGTCGAATTCTGTTTTTTCAGCAGCTGCTGCTTCACCTGCGCCAGCTGCTGCTGCTGGAGCTGCTGCTACTGCTGCTTGAGCTGTTACGTCAAATTCTTCTTCGATTGCTTTTACTAGGTCAGATAGTTCTAGTACTGTAAGTTCTTTGATTTCTTCTAATAGGTTTGTTACTTTTTCGCTTGCCATTATTATATTCTCCTTTAATGTTTATATTTTATTATTCGCCTGCTTGTTCTTTTTTCTCACGTACTGCATCAAGAGCAATTGCAATCTTAGATACTGTGTTGTTAAGATCTCCTGCAAGTCTTCTAATTGGTGCTTGTAGTACGTTAGCTAGCATAGAGTGAAGTGCTTCTGTTGGTGGTAATGTAGCTATTGCCATCATTTGTTCACCAGTTTGGAAGTTTCCTTCAACAACTCCTGCTTTAAGAACTAATTTTTCTTTTTCTTCGTCGCCTTCTTTTGTGTAGTCAACTGCTACTTTTGGTCCGTTAACTAAGTCTTCGTTTGAGAAGATTAGTGCGTTTGATCCCTTAAGTTCGTCAATGAGTTCTTCATATCCTAACTCTTGGAAGGCAAATCTCATCATTGTGTTCTTGTAAACTTTGTATTCAGCATTTTTTTCTCTGAACTTGTTACGTAGGTCTGTAATTTCTTTTACATCCATACGGTCAAATCCAACTAATGTTACTGATTGTGCGTTTTCGATTTTTTCTTTAATCTCGTTTACGACTTCTTGTTTAGCTGCTATAGCTTTCTCGCTCACTATTTCACCTCCTATAGGCTTTGGTAGGTATATAAAAATCCCCACATTAGGCAGAATTAGTTCTGCCTACATCGGTGGGGATGTAGATTCTTCTTCCCACCTATACGCAATAATTAAACTTTTCTGTCTGCGTAGTCTTTGGTAGCCTGTTTATTTGACTTATTTATTATATCACAAAATAATTTTTTTGCAAATTTATTTTTCAACTAAATCCATAGCTCTTGCTGGAGATAATTTGATTCCAGGTCCCATAGTTGATGCAAGAGTAACTGATTTCATGTATTTACCCTTTGCAGCAGCTGGTCTTGCCTTTGCTACAGCTGTTAGTAAGCTTCTGATGTTCTCAGCTAGTTTTTCTTTTCCGAAAGATACCTTTCCTGTTGGTACGTGGATAAGGTTAGCCTTGTCTGTTCTATATTCTACCTTACCAGCTTTGATCTCTTCGATAGCTTTCTTAACGTCTGGTGTAACAGTTCCAGTTTTTGGGTTTGGCATTAAGCCTTGTGGTCCAAGTACTCTACCAAGTCTACCTACAACTGCCATCATATCAGGTGTTGCTACTACAACGTCGAAGTCTAGCCATCCTTCATTTTGGATCTTAGCTGCTAGGTCTTCTCCACCTGCATAGTCAGCGCCTGCTGCTAGTGCTTCGTCGATTCTGTCTTCTTTAACGAAAGCTAGAACCTTTTGAGTTTTACCAGTTCCGTGAGGAAGGATTACTGTTCCTCTTACTTGTTGGTCAGCGTGTCTGCTGTCTACTCCAAGTGAGAAGTGTAATTCTACTGTTTCGTCAAACTTAGCACTTGCTGTTTTTTCAATTATATCTAAAGCTTCGTCTAGTGTGTATTCTTTTGCTGAATCGAAAGATTTTTTCGCTTCAATATATCTTTTTCCTCTTTTAGCCATTTAATTCCTCCTGTGGTCTACGATTTATATCTCCCACTAATCTTCTACAGTAACTCCCATACTTCTTGCTGTTCCAGCTATCATGCTAACAGCTGCTTCTAAGCTAGCTGCATTAAGATCTTGCATTTTTGTCTTTGCAATTTCTTCAAGTTGGCTTCTCTTGATTGAACCAACCTTGTTCTTGTTTGGCTCTCCTGAACCTTTTTGAAGATTGATAGCTTTTTTGATTAATACTGGTGCTGGTGGTGTTTTTGTAATAAAGTCAAATGTCCTATCCGCATAAATAGTCATTTCTACCGGTATAATCATTCCAGCTTGGTCTGCTGTCTTTGAATTAAATGCTTGCACGAATTCCATGATGTTGATTCCGTGTGGTCCAAGTGCTGTACCTACTGGTGGTGCTGGAGATGCAGCTCCTGCTGGTACTTGTAATTTAACTAATGCTTTTACTTCTTTATCTGCCATTTTTACCTCCTTGTGGTTTTTGCGGGCAAAGCCCTCCCACTAACTTCGACAGTTACTAAATAGTTTCGATATCTGTAAAATCTAGATCTATAAGTGTATCTCTACCAAACATATCTACAAAAGCTTTGATAGATCCTTTTTCCTTATCAACTTCTTCAACCTTGGCTACGAATCCTTCAAATGGGCCGCTTATGATATTTACATCATCGCCAACATTGACATTGATATTGAGTATTGGTGCCTCATCTTTTACTCCGAACTTTCTAACTTCAGCTGGAGTTAGGGCAACTGGTTTTCCGTCTGGTCCTACAAAGCCTGTAACACCTTGGGTGTTCCTGATGATATACCAGCTTTTGTTGGTGATATTCATCTTAACCATTACATATCCTGGAAATAGCTTTCTAGTTTTTACTTTTTTAGTATCATTTTTAACTTCAACATACTCTTCTGTTGGTACAGTTACTTCTAAGATATCAGGGTTTTGTTCATTGTCAATCATCATTTGAATCTTGTCATTAACTCTATTTTCATAGCCTGTGTAGGTATGAACTACATACCATCTGGCATTTTCCTTGATAGCTTCTAAGTCCCTATCCTTAGATTCTTCTGTTGAAATTTCTTTATCTTCTGATAAATTTTCTTCTTCTTTGTTTTCTGAGAAATCGTAAGAATCTGTCATTTCACACCTACATTATAGTTTGAAGTAGGAATTGGAATACTTGATCAAGCAGCCAAATTGCCAAAGCTGTTACAGCTGAGATTGCAATTACTATCCAAGAATACTCAAATGCGGTCTTCTTTGTTGGCCATTGAATCTTCTTAAATTCTCTTGATACACCAGAAAAGAAAGAATCCTTTTTCTTAGCCATATTTGCTCCTACTTTGTTTCTCTGTGAACAGTGTGTTTTTTACAGAATGGGCAATATTTTTTTAGCTCTAATCTTTCGCTATGATGTTTTTTGTTTTTTGTTGTATCATAGTTTCTGTTTTTGCATTCTGTACATTCCATTTTTACTTTATCTGCCATAAAACACCTCCTATTAATTTATACGGATACTTCCATACAAGGTATGATAGTACCACCTTTAGACGGTTTTGTCAAAGATTTTTATTGGTTTTGTGAGAGTTTTTCATAGAATTTTTTCCTTCTTTCTATAAGAAACTTTCTTATATCATCTAAGTCATGGTTGGAAAAGATCTGGTCCTCATAATCTAATAGGATATCTTCTATATCCTCTAGCTCAAAAACTCCCTCATCATACATATTTCCTAGAAGATTTTCATCCTTATCATAGTAGACCTTGGGAGGATAATCTATAAGATTTGAGGTATCCACGGCTATGAAAGACTCTCTTGCATAAACTTTATTTCCAACGACGAGAACAGCTTCCTTTATATCTATTTCTCTTCCCGTCCTAAAATCCTTCATTATATACTTAGACCCAAATCCTTAATTTTTTCTACAATTTCGTTAACAGCTTCTTCTGCACTTTTTTCTGTTTCAGCTTCCACCATAACTCTTATAAGTGGTTCGGTTCCGCTTTTTCTAACTAAGACCCTACCGCCATCTTGTAATTTATCTTCTACTGCTTTAATTTTTGCTTGAACTTCTTCGTTCCCCAGAGTCTCTTCCTTATCTTTTACCTTCACATTGACAAGCTTTTGTGGATAGATTTTTAAGTCTCTTCTTAGGCTTGCTATATCAGTTTTTTCTTCAATCATAGCTTCCATTAACTTAAGTGAGGTTAGAATACCATCTCCTGTGTTGGCAAACTTCTTATAAATTATGTGACCAGATTGCTCTCCACCTAGTTCATAACCATTTTCATCCATACAAGCGTGAACGTATTTATCACCTACATCAGTTTTTACATAGTCGATTCCTAACTCGTCAAAGGCCTTGTATAATCCGATATTACTCATCACTGTAGTTACAACAGTATTGGAGTTTAAAGAGCCTTCTTTTTTCATGTGTTTAGCAGATATATAAAGGATGGAATCTCCATCGATTACTTCTCCCTTATTATCCACAGCTATACACCTATCAGCATCACCGTCAAAGGCAAAACCAATATCTAGCTTATTTTCTAATACGAATTTTTGGAGATTTTCTATATGAGTTGAACCTGCATCCTTGTTGATATTGAAGCCATTTGGATCAGCGTTTATTACAAAAGTATCAGCTCCTAGGGCGTCATAGACAGGTTTTGCTATAGTAAAGCTTGCCCCGTTTGCACAGTCTAGTCCCACCTTAATTCCTTCAAAAGATCTGGTAACAGTTTGGATAAGATAGGCTATATATCTATTTCTTCCTCCGATAAAGTCAACAGTTCTTCCTATATTTTCATCCACTGCAAGGTCTATGTCTTCGATATCACTATCTATATATTTTTCTAACTCTTCTAGGAAAGATTCTTCCATCTTCTCGCCTTCGCTGTTTATAATCTTGATACCATTGTCATAGTAAGGGTTGTGGCTTGCTGTTATCATTATTCCACAATCAAAGTCTTCTGTCTTTGTAATATAAGAAACAGAAGGAGTAGGTGTTACGTGCATGAGGTGGGCGTTTGAGCCTGATGAAGTAATTCCTGCAGATAGAGCAGCCTCATACATATAAGAGCTTCTCCTTGTGTCCTTACCTATAAGTATCTTTCCATTTCCATTTTTATTTTTTGAGAAGTAATCTCCAATAAATCTTCCTATTTTAAAAGCATGGTATACGTTAAGGGTCTTGTTAGCTTCTCCCCTAAATCCATCTGTACCAAAATATTTCATATATGTCTCCTTTGTCTACTTTGAGTAAATTCTTCCTAAATATTATACCCTTTCAATAAATAAGAAAAAATTTGGGTAGTTATTATATAAGGAGGCTTAGATGAATTTTAAAAATTTAAATAATGAAAAATTATATATAAATGGAGAATATATAGAAAGTAAATCCAACAAATGGATTGAAGTAGAAAATCCTGCCACAGGAGAGATAATAGGAAAAGTGCCTAAGGCGACTACTAACGAGATAAATCAAGCATGTGAGGCTGCCTATGAAGCCTTTAAGGAATTTTCAAAAACTAGCCTTGAGGAGAGGATTTCTTATATAGAAAAATTTAGAGACTGGCTAGTAGCTCATGAGGGAGAAATAATGGATACAATCCTTAAGGAGCTTGGAGTTCCTATAAAAATTTCTAAGCCTGGTCAGTTCGATAAGCAAATCAAAAGGATAGATACCTTTATCGACCAAGCGAGATTAATAGATTACAAGATTGAAATGAATGGAGGCTTCGTAAGGATGGAGCCAATCGGAGTTGTAGCAAGCCTTACCCCTTGGAACTATCCTCTAGGCCAAATCATAATGAAGGTAATTCCTGCAATACTAATGGCTTGCCCTGTAGTAGAAAAACCAGCCTCAGATACTCCTCTTACAGCTTATTTCGTCGCCAAGGCCTTTGATGAGATAGGTCTTCCTAAGGGAGTCTTCAATCTTATAACAGGATCTGGCGCCGAAGTTGGAGATATATTAAATACAAATCCTAATGTAGCTATGATATCCTACACAGGAAGCCTTGCCGGTGGATCAGCTTCTGCCAAAAACGCTATGGATACATCTAAGAAAGTTGTCCTAGAGCTTGGTGGCAAGTCTCCTGGAGTTTTCGTCAAAGGATGCAATAAGGAAGACGGTGTCAAGCAAGTCCTCGACAGGGTCTATCTAAATGTAGGACAAACCTGCTCTTGCCTATCCAGAGCAATCATCACCGAAGATATCTACGAAGAAGTCCTAGAAGAATTTCTAAGGCAATATGATAATTACCCAGTTGGAAATCCAGAGGATGAGGCCACTGTTGTAGGAACACTTTCAAGTAAGAAACAATTTGACAAAGTTAAATTCTACATCGAAGAAGGTATCAAAGAAGGTGCCAAGCTTATAAGAGGAGAAGTTCCTAGTGAAAGTGAAGTGGGTTATTATGTAAAACCTGCAATATTTACTGATGTTAAGCCAGGCATGAAAATCCACGATGAAGAAATCTTTGGACCAGTTCTATCTATAATTAAGGTTAAGGACAAGGAGGAAGCAATCGAGGTCGCTAATGCAGTAGACTTTGGCCTATCTTCAGCAGTTTTCGGCAATGAGAAAGAAGCCATGTATATAGCCTATGAAATAAAGGCTGGAGATGTCTATGTCAACTCCTTCGGAGGAAGCTCAGAGCTCCCATTTGGAGGCTACAAGCAATCTGGAGTCGGTAGAGAAGGTGGAAGATTTGGCCTAATGGAATACCTAGAGCCAAAGTCAATCCACACAGCCTAGTCACTAGAGGGCTGTTGTAGAATGAATAAATCGTACCGTTATCGTTAGAAGAACCTCCACGGCAATTTTGCCTCCATCAGCCGGCAGGCACCGCTGAAAATTCCCTAAGAGAACCTTCTAACGATGGTACGATGATTATTCATAGTTTTGCAACAATCCCTTTTTATTTGCTATAATTAAAGTATGAAGAAATTAGATTACCTACCAAGAACAAATATAAAAATGATACATGTCGATGGGTCTTACTCTTTTGGAGTGGACTCCATAATACTGGGAGATTTCGCTAAAATGAAGAAAGGTAGAACAGCCCTTGATATAGGAGCAGGCTCTGGTGTCCTTTCTTTTCTTACAAACTCCCTCTATAAGCTAAAGAAGGTCTACGCAGTTGAGATCCAAAAGGCTAAGGCAGATCTTTTAAGAGAAAATATAGCCTTAAATAATATAGAAAATATCGAGATTATCAACGACGACCTAAATAATATTGATTTTAAGGAAAATTCTCTCGATTATATAATTACCAACCCACCCTACTATAAAATCACCGACAATATAGGAAATAAGGAAGAGGAATTTCTTATATCTAGGCAGGAAAAATACTTGAAGCTTGAAGATATCTTCGCCTTTGCCAACAAGACCCTCAAGGATAAGGGCAAGCTATTTATGATTCATAAACCGGAAAGAATGGTTGAGATTTTCAATAAGTCGGGCAATATCAAGCCTAAGAGGGTCCGATTTGTAGAATCAAGGGTCTACGAAAAGCCCCAGTTTATCCTAGTAGAATTTGTAAAAAATGCAAGAGATGGGCTAAAGATAGAAGATCCTTTGGTAATATATGAAGGAAAAAGTTACTCAAAAGAGATGAAAGAAATAAATGATTTGGATTAAGGAGGTCTTATGGATTATCAAATATATTTTGTCCCTACACCAATTGGAAACCTGGAGGATATGACTATTAGGGCCATCAATGTCCTTAAGGAAGTTGATGTGATAGCTTGTGAAGATACTAGAGAATCTAGAAAGCTTTTAAATTACTACGAGATAGATAAACCCCTCACTTCTTATCATAAGTTTAATGAATCCTCAAAGTCTATGGATATCATAGAAGAGATCAGAAGGGGAAAGACCTACGCTGTAATTACCGACCAGGGCATGCCAGGCATTTCTGATCCCGGCCACATCCTCATCAAAAAATGTATTGAAGAAGAAATTACCTACACTATCCTTCCAGGAGCAAGTGCTATAATCACAGCCCTAGTTGGATCTGGCCTAGATAACGACAAGTTTTCCTATTATGGCTTTATACCTAAGAAGTCTTCGGATAAGAAAGTACTTTACGAAAAGCTTAAAAACGAGGAGAAGACATCTATCATCCTAGATACTCCCCATAATTTCGCAAATACCCTAGCTGATTTTAAGAATCTTTTCCCTAAGAGGAGACTTGCTATCGCAAGAGAACTTACTAAAAAATTCGAAGAATATAGGCAAAGTCCTATAGGAGATATAAATATAGAGGATGTAACCCTGAAGGGAGAGTTTGTCCTAATCCTTGAAGGAGGAGAAAGGGAGGAAGAATCTGTCGAATCCTACAAGAATGAAATACTAAAATCTATATCCGAAGGCAAACGAACCAAGGAAATCGTAAAGGAAATAAAGAAAAATTCAAAGCTTGGCAAGAACGAAATCTATGACTATGTTTTGGAGCTAAGTAAATGAGAAGAAAAGATAGAGAAAAAGATAAAAATTTCGCCCTGGAAATAATTGATAAAGTAAGCTTTGGTGTAATGACTATAGGTGAAAGTGCCTACTCCATTCCCCTTACCTTCGCCCGTAAGGGAGATTATCTTTACTTTCACGGAGCAAAAATCGGAGAAAAAAACAGTCTCTTAGACAAGGAAAAACGTGTAAGGATAGTCTTTGTAGGAGATAATTACTTGCCCGATCCAATTAGCCATGAGGAGATTATGAAAGAGCCAAAAAAACTCGCTAAGCTTTTTACCTTAAAATACGAATCGGCAATAGTAGAAGGGACTTGTTCTCTAATAGAAGATAAAAAAGAAAGAGACCTGGCCCTTACCCTTATATGTAAAAAATTCTATCCAGATCTAGATGACTATATAAAAATGGCAGTTAAAATGAATGGAGATATTACTGCTTGTTATAAAATGAAAATAGAAGAAATCAGCGGTAAATCAAATATAAATTAGGGGCTGTTGCAGAATGAATAAATCGTACCATTATCGTTAGAAGAACCTCCACGGAAAGTCTCACTAAGCCGACGGGCTAATAGTCTCCATCAGCCGGCAGGCGCCGATTGGCCCACCGGCCATGGGAGGTAAAATTTCCTAAGAGAACCTTCTAACGATGGTAGGATGATTATTCATATTTTTGCAACAGCCCCTTTAAATTATAAAATATCCATAAGCTCTTCTATCGAATTAATCTTATAGGTAGCTTTCTCGCCTTCATGGGCTTTTCCATAACCGTAGCTTGCAAAGATAGTTTTTTGCTTATTCTCGTATCCTGCCATTATATCCTCGTACCTATCTCCTACCATGATATAATCGCTTTTGACATTTTCCCTTAGGATCTTATACTTATCTATAAAATCAAAGTCCTCACCTACTAGATATTTGGAGAAGTAATCGTCTAGCTTATAGACTCTTCTCGCCTCATCCATATAGGCTCTTAGGCACTTACTTAGGATGTATAAGTCGTATTTTCCTTTTAGATAGTTAAGAGTTTTATAAGAATTTTCGTAAAGTGCCCCAGTTTTTGATAAGTTTTCTCTAATTCTTTTGCCATTTAGCTCTATCAGATGATCCTTGTTTGAGTCATCCTTTAGGATATCATCCCAGCAGGCCTTTGGACTCATGCCTATATATTTCTTGTAGTCAACACTTTTTGGGTCGATCCCAAGCTCTCTTAAGGTTGTGTAGAGAGCTTCCTTGTAGACTAATTCGGTCTTGTGGATGGTCCCATCGAAGTCAAAGATGACTATCATAAGATATCCATTAGATTTGCCATCTCGATTGCTGCAAGAGCTGCTTCACTTCCCTTATTACCAGCCTTAACACCAGATCTTTGAAGGGCTTGATCGATTGTATCTGCTGTAATTACACCAAATATTACAGGCTTATCACTATCAAGGCTTACATTGGCGACTCCCTTAGATACTTCTGCACAAACATAGTCAAAGTGAGGTGTATCTCCACGTATAACTGCTCCAAGGCAGATTACTGCATCGTATTCGTCCTTTTTGGCAAGTTTCTTGGCAACTAAAGGAATCTCAAAGGCTCCTGGAACCCTAATTAGGTCGATATTTTCTTCCTTTGTGTCGTGTCTTTTTAGGGTATCAAGACAACCCTCAACTAGCCTATCTGTTACAAAGTGGTTGAATCTCGCAACCAAAACCGCATATTTTTTGTCATTTGAAATTAAATTAGCACTAAACTCACGCATTTTATATCTCCTTAAATTCTTCTAGTTCGTGACCCATTCTCAAAGCTTTTATTTCTAGATATTTCCTATCTGTTTCGTTTGATTTTATCTCTATAGGACATCTAGACTCTACTTTTATTCCATAATCTTCTAATTGATTTATCTTATCAGGGTTATTTGTCATAAGCTTAACTGATTTTACCCCAAGTCTATCTAGCATTTCTGAAGCGATCTTATAGTCTCTCATATCTTCAGGAAATCCTAGTTTAAGATTGGCATCTACTGTATCGTAGCCGTGTTCTTGGAGCTCGTAGGCCTTAAGCTTGTTAAAGAGTCCTATGCCTCTTCCCTCTTGTCTTAGGTAAAGGATAACACCTTCGCCATTTTCTTCTATATTTCTTAGGGCCTTGTGAAGCTGGCTACCACAATCGCATCTTCTTGAACCTAAGACGTCTCCTGTTAGGCATTCTGAATGGATTCTTGTTAGGACTCCGCTTTTTTTGATATCTCCCTTGGTAATTGCTATATGCTCTTTACCAGTTTTCCTATCAAGGAATCCATAAGCCTTGAAGCTACCGTATTCACTAGGAAGATTAACAGGATTGGTTGATATTACATCTACTTCTAGACTCTTCCTATACTCCTTAATCTCACTAACTGTTGTCACCTTAAGATTTAGTTTCTCAGCAAGTTTTAGGAGGTCATCTCCTCTCATCATATGACCATCGTCTGCCATAATTTCACAGCAAAGTCCTACTTCCTTAAGACCTGCTAGTCTTAATAGATCAACTGTTGCTTCTGTATGACCGTCCCTTTCAAGAACTCCTCCGTCCTTGGCAACTAGGGGAAATACATGGCCTGGTCTTCTAAAATCACTCGCTTTAGAATCTTCTGCTGCAAGAGCTCTAATAGTTTCCGCTCTCTCAAAGGCGGATATGCCTGTAGTTGTATTTACGTGATCTACTGAAACAGTAAAGGCTGTTTCGTGATTGTCAGTGTTTTGGACAACCATAGGGTTTAGAGAAAGTCTACTGGCTACTTCCTTACCAATAGGAGTACATATAAGGCCCTTGGCATAGGTTGCCATGATGTTTATCATCTCTCCTGTGACATTTTCTCCGGCGCAAATCATATCACCTTCATTTTCCCTATCTTCATCATCTGTGACTAAGATTATTTCATTTCTTTTAAGTGCTTCTAAGGCTTCTTTAACTCTATTCATTTATAATAGACCCAATATTGAGTCTCTATCCTCCTTTTTTTCGCTTCTATTTAACTTTTCAACTATCCTTGATAGGATATCCGTTTCTAGATTCACTAAGTCTCCGACCCTTCTATTTTTAAGATTCGTTCTAGATAGGGTCTCTGGTATGAGAGAGACTTCGAATATATCGTCTTGTTCGTAAGATACTGTAAGAGATATGCCATCAATGGCAATTGATCCCTTGTTTACGATGTATTTACCGATATCTCTCGTAGTTTTAAATCTATAGACGTTTTTATTAATCGATATAAGTCTTCCTACTCCATCCACATGGCCTTGGACTATGTGACCGTCTAGTCTATCAGAAAATCTTAGGGCTCTTTCGAGATTGACTTCCTTTCCCAAAAGACTTCTATCAAACTTAGTTTTCTTAAGAGATTCATTCATGATATCGGCCTTGTAGTAGGAATCTGTCATTTCCGTAACTGTAAGACATACTCCGTCAGTCATTATCGAATCTCCTAGCTTTGTATCTTCTAGGACTTTTTTGCAAGAAATTTTAATCTCGACTGTATCGGATTTTTGCTTAAATTCCTTAACTAGGCCCAATTCTTCAGCTATTCCTGTAAACATTATTTACCTCAAACATTACATCAGTACCAAATCTTTTGATATCATCTATGGAAAATCTCTTGGCATCTTTTATGACCTTGGCCCCTTCTCCTATAAAAGCAGACCTTGAATCAAGGCCCGATACTATTATTGGAGCCATAAATTGATAGATTTTGTCTACTAGGTCTTCTTCTAGGAAAGAGTTATTTATGATAGACCCTCCTTCTACAAGAACTGATCCGATATTTCTCTCGTATAACTTATCAAGCAAGTCTTTAAGATCAACCCTGCCGTCTTTTTCCTTACATCTTATAATTTCTGCATTTATATCTATATCTTTATCAGAAATTGTGGCGATATAAGTTTTCTTATCAGCATTTTCCCTAAAGACTTCTCTGTCTTTATCAATATCAAGCTTATCAGAAAGGATAATTCTATAAGGGTTAACTCCCCCTTCAATCCTTGAAGTAAGCCTTGGATTATCCTGCCTTAGGGTGTTAGCTCCAACTAGGATTGCGTCATATTCGCTCCTTAGTTTGTGAACATAGGCTCTAGATTCTTCATTAGTAATCCACTTAGAATCAAAGGAAGCTGTAGCGATTTTCCCATCCAGGCTTTGAGCATATTTTAAAGCTACTAGAGGTCTATTATTTTCCATATTGAAGAAAAACTTTTCATTTAATTTTCTTCCTTCATCCTCTAGGACTCCAGTAATGACCTCAATTCCGGCTTCCTTTAATTTGCTAAGACCATCTACCTTGGGATTGGTATCAAGATTTGCGATAACAACCCTTTTAACTTTCCTTTTTATGACTTCATCGACACAGGGAGGATGCTTGCCAAAATGGGAACAAGGCTCGAGATTTACTATCAGAGTAGCTCCTTCTGCGCTTTCCTTAAGATTATTAAAGCAATCGATTTCTGCATGGTCGCAGGTATTGCTTTTGTGATAGCCCTTAGCTATTATCTCTCCATTTTTAATAAGAATTGCTCCAACCATAGGATTTGTCAAAACTTTTCCTGCCCCCTTACGGGCTAAGTCGAAACATTCTCTCATTAAGTTATCATAATTCATTTCTTCTCCTTTTGGAGACTAAAAAAGTCCCCTTTCAGGGACTTCGAATTTATAAGTATGCAAAATAAGCATAGAAAAACTCTTCTTTCATCCAGACTATACTGTCGGTATCGGAATTTCACCGATTCGGCTTACGCTCGCAGACTTTACTGCCGGTGGAGACTTGCACCCCGCCCTGAAGATCAAATTTATTATTAACTTAATATAAGTATAAGCTATTGTAGAAGTTTTGTCAAGACTTTTTTGAATTTTTATGTAATATTTTTGGAAAACTTGTATTTTCAAATGTTTTCCATGTGATAATTTTTAAATTTAAGAATCCATCTGCTTTTTCCCTCTAAACAATAATAGGGGCTTCGTAAAGAAAGGTTTTCTAATAGCACAATAAAAAAAGAAGCCGAAGCTTCTTAAATTATTATCTGTTTTTTCTGTTTTTTCTCTTAGCAGCGTCATTTTTCTTTTTTCTTATAACGCTTGGTTTTTCGTAGTGTTCTCTTCTTCTGTATTCAGAAAGTACACCGGATCTTGCGCATTGTCTTTTGAATCTTTTGATTGCACTATCGATTGATTCGTTTTCTCCAACTCTGATCTCTGTCATCTTCTATCCCCCCTCTCGTATTCGCACTAGTTTTCATCAACCTGGTGGCCACTTAAATCCTCTGCCTCCAAGTACATGGAAATGCAAATGAGGCACGCTTTGTCCCCCATCTTCACCAACATTAGTCACTACTCTATAGCCGTTTTCATCAAGGCCTTTCTCGCTAGCTATCTTTTTGATACTAGCAAAGACATGGCTTATGATTTGGCTATCAGCTTCATCTAATGTAGCTATGCTTTGAATGTGCTTTTTTGGTATTACAAGAAAATGGATAGGTGCTTGTGGATCTAAATCGTTAAATGCAATAACATCACTATCTTCATAGATTATATCTGAAGGAATTTCCTTGTTTATAATCTTACAAAATACACAATCCATACTTCACCCCCATTGCTATATATAATACCATAAATTGGGCCCAAGGTAAAGACTAAATCCCAATTTTTTTATGAATTTAAGATAAAATTCCTATCAATTCGTCGTTTTTTATTTCAGTGATTAGGACATCCCTAATTTCATTATCTCCTATATCATCTTTGACATTTACCCTAAGATAATTTGTAGAATATCCTGACTTATATCCTTCCATATCGGACTTACTTTCAAATAAGACAGACAAGGTCTTTCCTATCTGATTTTTGAGGAAATTTAATCTGTTTACTTCCTCTATTGCTTCCAATTCTTTGAGTCTTTCTTTTTTAATATTGCCATTTACTTCTGGCTTCATAGAAGCAGCCTTTGTTCCATCTCTTTTTGAATATTTAAATAGATGGGTCTTGGCAAATTTGATTTCTTTGACAAAATCTTTTGTTTCTTCGTGGTTTTTTTCTGTTTCTGTTGGAAATCCTACTATTATATCTGTGGTAAGTCCTGCATTAGGGAAGACTTCTCTTATTAGATCAACCTTTTCCTTAAAGATTTTAGTGTCATACTTCCTATTCATCGCCTTTAAGATCTCATCTGAACCTGATTGAAGGGATAAGTGGAAGTGATCGCAAGCCTTTTCTGTCGCCTTCATTCTTTCTAGGAAATCTCTTGTAATATGCCTTGGCTCCATAGAAGATAGCCTAATTCTCTCAATTCCATCTGTCTTTGAGACTTCTTCTATGACATCTATTAGGCTTGTTCCATTTCTTAAATCCTTGCCGTAGCTTGCAACGTGGATTCCAGTAAGGACTATTTCCTTGTAGCCATTTTGGGCAAGTCTTTTTGCTTCTTTCTTGATTGAGTCCATATCCCTACTTGCAATATTACCTCTAGCATAAGGTATTAGGCAGTAAGAACAGTACATATTGCAGCCATCTTGGATTTTCATGTAGGCACGGGTCATGGCCTCTTGGTTAGATATCTCAAGCTCTTCAATAGTTTTTGTCTCGCTAAAGGATAGGACCTTATCGATTACCTTTTTATTTTGTAGGACATTTTCGCAAAGATCAACTACTTCTTCCTTATTTCTTGATCCTAAGACTACATCAACTCCCTCGATTGCTGCCACTTCCTCTGGTTTTACTTGAGAATAGCAGCCCATTACGGCAATTACTGCTTCTGGATTATCTCTTCTAGCCCTTGATATCATCTGTCTAGACTTCCTGTCACTCATATTTGTAACGGTGCAGGTGTTTATTACATAGATATCTGCATTATTTTGTTTTTTTTCATAGCCCTTAGCTTGAAAGATTTCTTCTACTGCTTCAGATTCATACTGGTTAACCTTACAACCTAGGGTTATTATGTTGAATGTGTTTTTCATTAATCAAAAAAGTCCTTTAACTTATCAAAGAAGGATTTCTCTTCCTTAACCTCTTCTCCGCTAACATTGGCATAGGCTTCTAGGGCCTTTCTTTGCTCCTTATTTAGCTTTTTAGGAGTTATGACCTTGACAAAGAAGTAGAGATTACCATTTCTTCCTCTTCTCTTATCATGGATTCCTTCGCCCTTTAATTTAAACTTTGTACCTGTTTGAGTTCCTGCTGGAATTTCGTAGCTTTTGGTTGATTTAAGGGTAGGGATCTGGATTTCTCCTCCAAGAGCTGCAGTGGTAAAGCTTATAGGCATCTCATAGTAGATATCTAGTCCATCTCTTTTAAATATTTCATGCTCAGCTACCTTAAGCACTAGGTAAAGGTCTCCATAAGGACCTCCATTTTCACCTACATGGCCCTTGCCAGATACTCTTATAATGTTGTTATCTTCTACTCCTGCAGGAATATCCACCTTGACCTTTTCAGACTTAAATTCCTTGCCGGTTCCCTTACAGTTCTTGCAAGGTTCTTCTATAACTTGGCCATCTCCTCCACATTTATCGCAGGTAACAGTCCTTGACATGGTACCGAAAGCTGTTTGACTAACTTGGTTAACAACTCCCCTACCATTACACTTATCGCAAGTGTGGACCTTGCTTGGATCCTCGCTTTTTTCTCCATGGCACACATGGCAGGCTACTTCATGCCTTACTTGGATCTCTTTGCTTACACCAAAGGCCGATTCTTGGAAAGTTAGCTTTACTACTTGTTGGATATCAGCTCCCTTGATTGGTCTATTGGCAGATCTCGCATTTGAGAAGCCTCCACCGAATAAATCACCAAATAAGTCTCCAAATATATCTTCAAATCCACCTTGAGAAAATCCAGAAAATCCACCTTGGCCACCCTCGAAGGCGCTTGATCCAAACCTATCATACTGACTTCTTTTCTCTTCATCAGAGAGGATTTCATAGGCAAGTGTTGCTTCCTTAAACTTTTCGGCTGCCTCTTCGTTATCTGGGTTTAGGTCTGGATGGTATTTCTTGGCAAGTTTTCTATATTCTCTTTTTATTTCACTTTGGCCTGCGGTTTTTTCCACCCCAAGCACTTCATAAGGGTCTCTCATTTATCCTCCATCCACTAAAAAAGGAGCTGCTGCAAATATGAATCCTATCGTCCATCATTAGAAGCTTCTGAAAAAGTAGGTCTATTAGCCTGTAAAATCATAGGCTTAAGACTTACTCTTTCAAGCTTCTTCTAATATTCGGGACGATTATTCATTCTGCAACATCCCCTCTATTATTTTTCTTTAATTATACTCTTTTGATAATTACTTGCAATCGTGAATTATTCTTCGTCATCATCGATTACTTCGTAATCAGCATCTACTACATCTTCGTCAGCATTTCCGCCTTGAGCTTCACCGTTTGCTTCGTTTGCCTTATACATAGCTTCACTCATTGAGTAGATTTTTTGAGTCAAGGCTTCTGTTTTAGCCTTGATATCGTCGATGTCATCTGCCTTGATAGCTTCTTCAAGCTTGTTGATTTCAGCTTCCATCTCTTCTTTTTCGCTACCTTCAAGTTTAGCATCTTCCATTGTTTTTCTTGCTTGGTATACTAGGTTTTCTGCGTTGTTTTTAGCGTCTATACCTTCTTTTTTCTTCTTATCTTCTTCAGCGAATTGTTCAGCTTCTTTTACTTTTCTATCTATTTCTTCCTCAGATAGGTTGGATGAAGATGTGATTGTAATCTTTTGTTCTTTTCCTGAACCTTGGTCTTTGGCAGTAACATTTACTATACCGTTAGCATCTATGTCGAATGTCACTTCGATTTGTGGAACTCCACGTCTTGCTGCTGGTATACCTGTTAGTTGGAATCTACCAAGTGTTGTGTTGTCTGCTGCCATTTCACGTTCACCTTGAACTACGTGGATGTCAACTTCTGTTTGACCATCTGCAGCTGTTGTAAATACTTGTGATTTCTTTGTTGGGATGGTTGTATTTCTTTCGATTAGTTTTGTAGCAACTCCACCTAGAGTTTCGATTCCTAGTGATAGAGGTGTTACGTCAAGTAGGAGTAGGTCTTTTACTTCACCACTTAATACACCACCTTGGATAGCTGCACCTAAGGCAACACATTCGTCTGGGTTTATATCTCTTTGTGGTTCTCTTCCGATTAGGTTTTTAACAAGTTCTTGAACTGCTGGAACTCTTGTAGAACCACCAACTAGTAGGACCTTTTCAATGTCATTGTGGCTAAGTCCTGCATCCTTGAGGGCATCTTCCACTGGTTTTCTTGTCGCTTCTACTAGGTGTTTTGTTAGCTCATCAAACTTAGCTCTTGATACAGTTTGCTCTAAGTGAACTGGTTGGCCATCTACTGCTGTTATAAATGGTAGTGAAACTGTTGTTGATACTGTTGATGAAAGTTCCTTCTTAGCCTTTTCTGCTGCATCTTTTAGTCTTTGCATAGCTGTAAGGTCTTTTGTTAAATCAACTCCAGATTCTTTCTTAAATTCGCTTGCAAGATAGTCTACTAGGGCATTGTCGAAGTCATCTCCACCAAGTTTGTTGTTACCTCTTGTTGAAAGTACTTCAAATACTCCATCTCCTACTTCAAGGATTGATACGTCGAATGTACCACCACCGAGGTCGTATACCATAATCTTAGATTGGTCAGTTTCCTTATCCATACCATAAGCAAGGGCTGCTGCTGTTGGCTCGTTTATGATTCTGTCTACCTTAAGACCTGCGATTTGTCCAGCATCCTTTGTTGCTTGTCTTTGTGCATCTGTAAAGTAAGCAGGTACTGTGATTACTGCGTTTGTTACTGTATCATTTAGATAGTTTTCAGCATCTGATTTTAGTTTTTGAAGAATCATTGCTGAGATTTCTTCTGGTGTATATGTTTTTCCATCGATTTCTGGTGTCTTCCAATCAGTTCCCATTTCTCTTTTAACAGATGCTATAGTTCTGTCTGGGTTTGTGATTGCTTGTCTTTTAGCTGTTTCACCTACAAGTCTTTCTCCATCTTTTGAGAAAGCTACGATTGATGGGGTTGTTCTATTTCCTTCGCTGTTTGGAATTATAGTAGATGTTCCACCTTCCATTACAGCTACTGCTGAGTTTGTTGTACCTAAGTCAATTCCTATAATTTTAGCCATATTTTCCTCCTATTTGCTTACCTTAACCATAGCTGGTCTAAGGACTCTGCCGTTTAGTTTATATCCTTTTTGGAATGTTTCTATGATATGATTTTCTTCTACTTCGTCGTTTTCCTCGGCAAGAACTGCTTGATGGATATTGTGATCAAACTCACAGCCATCAGAGGCAATTTCTTCAAGACCTTCGTTTTCTAAGACTTTCATCAGTTCCTTCCTAGTCATGATAACACCTTCAACGAAAGCATCGTCTTCGTCTGCCTTTGCCAAGGCCCTATCGAGATTGTCTATTACAGGTAGAAGTTTTTCTATAAGTGAGCTTTGGGCGAACTTCTTAAAGTCAGCCTTGCTAGCTTCTTCTCTTTTCTTATAGTTTTCAAAATCAGCTAGAAGTCTTTGATATCTTTCTTGATATTCATTTACTTCTGCTGTTTCAGAAGCCTTACTATCTTCTTCGTCATCTACGATTTCAGCCTCTATATAATCTTCTTCGTCAATTTCTTTATCTTCTATATCTAAATTTTCATCTTTTTTCTCTTCATTTGCCAAGACATTTACCTTCCTTTACTCGTTTAATAAGTCAGAAATCATCTTGATACTCGCTATAACATCCCTGTAGTTAATCCTTGTAAGGCCTACAATTCCAATCTTTCCAACTGTATTTTCGTCTACATTGAAAAACGATGTGATTATAGTGGTATCTTTCAGTAAGTCTATTGCGTTTTCTTCGCCAATAGTAATTACTAAACTATCATCTTCAATATCTGACCAAAGACTTCTTATATCATCTTTACTATCAAACAGTTTGATGAGATCTCTAGCCTTTGATAAATCATCAAATTCCTTGAAATTGAAGATATTACCAATTCCTTCGATTTTGACATCCCTATCATTTCCATCTTTAGCATTCCTATCAATCCTTGTTCCAATTATATCGACAAGATTTTTATAATTTCTAAGGATTTTCTCCTCAAGCTCGACTAGCTTCTCGTTGATATCAGAAAGCTTAAGTCCAACTAGTTCGTGACTTAATATCAGATTAATATTCCTTAGGTCTTCATCACTTATAGGAAAGTCTAAGATAATCTGATCATTTACCAAAGAACCATTATCAAAAACTGCTATTAGTAAGAGGAAGTTTTCGCTTACCCTTATCAGTTCAATGCTCACAATCTTTGAAATTTCTTTTTTGTAACTTACTGATACAGCTGTAAGATTAGTCATAGCTGCCAAAGTTTTGGTCGCAGTCTCAATGATGTCACTTGCATTGTGGTATCTCTTATCGAGAACTTGTCTGATATTTTTGACATCGTAATTGTCACTAACACCCACAAGGCCATTTTCCAAAAGGTAGTCGACAAATAGTCTATAACCCTTATCAGAAGGCAATCTGCCACTAGATGTATGAGCTTTCTTCAAGAATCCCTTTTTCTCTAGAGTACTCATATCATTTCTTATAGTAGCCGGCGATACATCAAATGAGTAATCATCAGCCAAAGACTTAGAGCCAACTGGCTCTCCCTTAAAGATATATGAGTCTATGATAGAGAAAAGTATTTGCGTTCTTCTATCTTTCAAAGCTTCTCACTCCTTTTAGCACTCTTTACTTCCGACTGCTAATTATAGTATACTTAGTCTAAAACCATTGTCAAGTTAAAAATAAATATATTTACAAGTTATGTATAAGCTATATTGAGTAAAACTAATAAAGCAAATATTTCTATCAACTACAATAAAAATGCTCCCAAGACTTAATCTTAGAAGCATTCATAATTTATTTGTATTTGTAGAAGCCTTCTCCTGTCTCAATTCCCTTAAGTCCCTTGGCTTCCCTTTCTTTAAGTTTCTTTAGAGCCTTGCCCATAGGAGATGATGGATCTTTAGCATCTTCCCTAGTGCTTGTAACATTAATTACGGTAGTAATTCCTATTATATCGATCATCTCGAAAGGACCCTTTGGTGAACCTGATCCAATCTTCCAATCCATATCTATATCTTTTGGCTCTGCTATGTCATCTCCGTAAAGAGCAAGAGCTGCATCTAATAGAGGAACGAGTATTGAGTTTAGGATATAACCAGGATTCTCTTTTTTTATAATAGCAGGATACATGCCTATATCTCTTGCAAATTGAGCTACAATATCTATAACTTCCTTACTTGTAGTGTCATGACCCATAACTTCTGCTAAATTTTGTCTATGGATACTGTTTGCGAAGTGTAAGTGAAGGAATCTTTCTTCCCTTCCAGTGAAGTCTTTAAGCATTGATGGCATGAAGGTTGAAGAGTTTGAAGCAAGTATTGCATCATCCTTTAAGATATCCTTAATCTTCTCATAAAAGGCCCTTTTCTCATTAACTTTCTCTGCTATAGCCTCTATAACAAGATCACAATCAGCAAAGGCTTCCTCTAAGTCAACTGTATATTTTAAATCTTTGTAGGCTTTTTCGTTATTTTTCTTTAACTCTTCGATTTTTTCTAAATTTATATCCTTAACATCATCAAAAAACGACCTAGGATAATTAGGAAACTCTGCCCCGATGTATCTTGGTGCAAGTTCCAATTCTTTAGTATAAGTCTCATATACCTTATTAATCCTTGGCTTAGCTCTTTCAATCGAACCTTCGCTTCTTCCCCATATAGTAACGTCAAAACCGTGAAAGGCAGCGGCATAGGCAATTTGAGCTCCCAAAACTCCACCGCCTGCAATAGTTATTTTTTTAATTTCCATAATATCATCTCCTTGTATATTCTATATGATATTTACCCACTTGGAAAAATATAATTCACTAAAGTTAAATAATTTCAATATAGAATTCATTGGAAAGACTCATTCCTTTTTTAGTAAAATAGAAATTATCATCAAGCTTATAAAAGTCCTGGTCCTTGAATTTTTCTATCACATCTTGATATTTAACTAAGAAATCACAGGCAAATTTCTCCTTAAATTCTCTTAGATTTATTCCCTCGCTCTCCCTAAGTTTAAAGATAATATATTCCTTCTCTCTTTCATCCTTATCTATAAATTCTTCAAAAACGATAGGATACCTAGCTTCTCTAATAGCCTTGTCATATTTTACAAAATTTCTAGTGTTGGTATATCTCTTATTAGACAAAAATCCCGAAGCTCCTAGGCCAAAGGCTATATAATCATCTATATTCCAATATTTCTTGTTATGGATAGACTCCTTACTAGCTTTCGCAAAATTGGATATCTCATATCTTTTAAGTCCCAATTTATCTAAGCTATCAACAAGATATGAAAATATAACTACCTCTAGGTCATCTTCCATCAAGCCTAGCTTCCCTTTTTTATCTAAAGCATAAAATCTTGATCCTTCTTCTAGAATAAGAGAATACCATGATATGTGTTCAGGAGAAATCTTTTTTACCATAGCTAGTTCATTTTTAACAGACTTATAAGTTTGCCTTGGAAGATTGAGCATGAGGTCAAAGGATAAGTTGTCAAAGCCAGCATCCCTGATCATATCTATATCTTTTAGGGCAATATCCGCTGTATGATTTCTGCCAATTTCTTTTAAGACTTCATCATCAAAAGATTGGACACCAAGAGAAATCCTATTGATACCAATATCCTTATAGATTGCTAGTTTTTCCTTAGATATAGAGTTTGGATTACATTCTATGGTAAATTCTTTTATTTTCTCTATCTTAAATTTCTTTATTTCATTTACTATTTCTTCAATATATTTTGCATCTACATAAGAAGGAGTACCCCCACCTATGTGAATAGTATCTATTTCTATATTTAGTCTTTCTTGGTAGAGCTTAATTTCCTTTATTAAATTTTTTATATAGGGTTCAACCCTATTTTCTACATTCATATATGCACAAAAATCACAGTAATAGCACTTTTTTGACAAAAAGGAATATGTATGTAGCATCCAACTTTTTCCATTTTTTCTCCTTTATATAAAAAAAGATGGCAATGCCATCAATTTTTAGTATATAATATTATAATTTTCTAAGCTTTGTAAAAAGATATCTCTTTTTTCCTTATCCTTATCGATAACAATGGCTTGTTCACTTATTCCTTCTTCTAATAAAACAAATAGAGTATCCAACAAGAAATTTTCGCTACCAACCACATAAAAATATGAGTCTGACCTATCATTAGCAAGCTCTTTTATTTCCTCAAGATAGTCGCTTCTACTATCTAGCCAATATTTGACTAAAAGTGATCCGTCAATATTTTCAAAATCACTTTCGTAAAGATGAGTATCCTTGGTATTTACATTTACACTTATGAATTCTGGAATATCTGTGTTATCTTCTTCAAATCTTTTTATAAGTGGCCTAATAGTTGACATTGCAAGACCTTGAGAAAGGGCAACAAGCGGTCTATTTTCTCTTTTTAAGGACATGTGAGATTTTAGCTTAAAAATTGTTACTGTATCTCCAATCTTAAGAGACGATAAAGTCTTCTTAAAAGGTGATTTTCTTATAGGAATTTTTGTAGTAAATCTAATATTCCCCTCACTTGTAAGTGTGTTTATACTTAAGTGATGAATTAGTTTTTTTATTTACCTCTCCTGTCTCATCGTAACCTGGTAGAGCCAGATGAAAGCTAGAACCCTCATCCCAATTTAAATCATCGGGTTTTTCTAAGGTATATGTCCATACATACTTGTATTCTTCTTTTATATCCAAAATCTTAACTTGAAATTTATCCATAATATCTCCTTACTGATAATTGTTATCACTAAGAACACTATACTTAATTTTTAATTTTCTTCATCTGGAATATCCAGTTTTCTTTTTCCAATGTTTAATGTATCACTAATATATTTAAAAAATAGTTTATAATCATAAATCCAATTATCAATTATTCCAGACCTATAAATTCCTACAATAAATATAAATACAACTGGCAACAATATGGCTCCCATCACTCCAAAAAGTTTAAGTCCAGCATAAAGAGCTATAACTAATAGAATTGGGTGTATATCTGCAGAACTTCCTATTACCTTTGGAGCTATGACTTGTCTAAGCCCAGTCCAAGCTGTCAATACAATCAATAGTCCTAAGGATTTTATGGTATTATCAAAGATAAGTAGTTCTATTATTGACCATGGCAAGAGGACTATTATAGGACCAATCATAGGAAGTAGGTCTACAAATCCTAATATTAGGGCTATTGGCATGAAGTATTGTTGGCCTATGAAAAACAGGAAAATCGCCATTATTATTGTGCACAGAAAGGCTAGTTTTAGTTGGGATTTTATATAATTCCAGGTTGAATTCTTAAAGACAGTCCTTATCAAAGAAAGGTTATTCTTTGACTTTTCTGGTATCAATAGATGGTATTTATCATAAACATTTTGCATATCGCCAAGTATTATATAAAATGCAACTACAAAAGTAATCACAAAAAATATTATTTCATTGGAGGTATTTATAAAAGCTTGGGTAAAGCCAAAGGTAATATTGATTGCGTTTTTTTGTAAGCTACCCAACCATTCATACAAAGACTTAAGTCCAGACCTTATTGTGTTTGATACATAGTCTGGCATGAGGTTAATCTGTGAATTGGCATCATTGATCCAAGTATTTACAGAAGATACAATCTTATCCCAATTGCTAATGATATTACCTACCAAGCCAGAGACTTGATTTACTATAAACTGAACAAACCATATCAAGAAAAATAATAGAAGCAAGAGCAGGATTGTACCAAGCAGGTAGGATACCGCCTTGTGTTTGATTGGCAGGATATGGTCAATCTTTCTTATAGATGGTGCCAATAATCCCACGATTACTAGAGCTAGTATTATGGGCATGAGGGCATTTAATAGGGCTGGTGCAAGGAATAATAAAAATAATATGGTTAAAATAATAATTGTTGTTCGTAAAAATATTCTTTCATAAAGTTCTTTATTTCTCATGGCATCTCCTTTAATATTTGATAATATTATTATATCAAAAAGAGTGAGGAGGGCAAAATGGATATCGAAAAAATATATAGAATATACTTTGAAGATGTTTATAGATTTTTGCTCTCTTTGAGTAAAAATAAGGACGTAGCCCAGGATATAACAAGCGAAACTTTTCTAAAAGTCATAAATAATAGTAAGAAAATAGAAAATACTAGAAATATTAAGGCCTATATTTTTACTATAGCAAAAAATACTTACATCAACTACTATAATCAAAACTACCAGCTTAGCTGGTAGTTTGCACAGCGCCTATAAGGCGCGAATACCGGCACGCCCCTATTGGGGCTGTCGAGTATTCTGTCACATGCACCACTATCCCAACTACTGCTTAAGCAGTTTTTTTATTTGTTCTTATTTACTGACTTTCCCGTAAACGGGTCATAATATTCCTTTATACTTATTTGGTCAGTGTAATAATCTTCTCTTAATTGATTTTGTATATATTCTTTTATTTTCTTTTCATTTCTTCCCACTGTATCTACATAATATCCTCTACACCAAAAATGTCTGTTTCCATATTTATATTTTAGGTTGGCATGTCTATCAAATATTATTAATGAACTTTTCCCTTTCAAATATCCCATTATTTGTTATACAGAATATTTTGGTGATATTTCTACCAGCATGTGTACATGATCTGGACATAGCTCTGCTTCTATTATGTTTATTCCTTTTCTTGAACATAATTCTCGAAGTATACTGCCTATATCTTTTCTTAGTTGTCTATATATTACTTGTCTTCTATATTTTGGTGCAAAAACTATATGGTATTTACATCTCCATTTGGTATGTGATAAACTATTCTTGTCCAAGTTTTAACCTCCTTGTTTAATTGTGCATGTGACTATCACAATTATACTTTAAGGAGGTTTTCTTGGTGCTTGAAGCTAAAGCTTAATCCCTCCACCTGCATAGCGGGTGGTTTATTGTTTCGCTCTCTTTCGTTCGCTCAACTCACTTAAGTGGACAATAAAAATGCTCCCAAGACTTAAGCTCAGAAGCATTATTAATTTATTTGTATTTGTAGAAGCCTTCTCCTGTCTCAATTCCCTTAAGTCCCTTGGCTTCCCTTTCTTTAAGTTTCTTTAGAGCCTTGCCCATAGGAGATGATGGATCTTTAGCATCTTCCCTAGTGCTTGTAACATTAATTACGGTAGTAATTCCTATTATATCGATCATCTCGAAAGGACCCTTTGGCGAACCTGATCCAATCTTCCAGTCCATATCTATATCTTTTGGCTCCGCAATATCATCTCCGTAAAGAGCGAGAGCTGCATCTAAAAGAGGAACAAGTATTGAGTTTAGGATATAACCAGGATTTTCTTTTTTTATAATAGCTGGATACATTCCTATATCTCTTGCAAATTGAGCTACAGTATCTATCACTTCCTTACTTGTAGTGTCATGACCCATAACTTCTGCAAGATTTTGTCTATGGATATTGTTTGCGAAGTGTAAGTGAAGGAATCTTTCTTTATTTCCAGTGAAGTCTTTAAGCATTGATGGCATAAAAGTTGAAGAGTTTGAAGCAAGTATTGCATCATCCTTTAAGATATCTTTAATCTTCTCATAAAAGGCCCTTTTCTCGTCAACTTTCTCTGCTATAGCCTCTATAACAAGATCACAATCAGCAAAGGCCTCTTCTAAGTCGACTGTATATTTTAAATCTTTGTAGGCTTTTTCGTTATTTTTCTTTAACTCTTCGATTTTTTCTAAATTTATATCCTTGACATCATCAAAAAACGACCTAGGATAATTAGGAAACTCTGCTCCGATGTATCTAGGTGCAAGTTCCAATTCTTTAGTATAAGTCTCATATACCTTATTAATCCTTGGCTTAGCTCTTTCAATGGAACCTTCGCTTCTTCCCCATATAGTAACGTCAAAACCGTGAAAAGCAGCGGCATAGGCAATTTGAGCTCCTAAAACTCCACCTCCTGCAACAGTAACTTTTTTAATTTCCATAATATAATCTCCTTGTATGTTCTATAAGATATTTACCCACTTAGAAAAATATAATTCACTAAAGTTTAAATGATTTCAATATAGAATTCATTGGAAAGACTCATTCCTTTTTTAGTAAAATAGAAATTATCATCTATCTTATAAAAGTCCTGGCCCTCGAATTTTTCTAGCACATCTTGATATTTAACTAGGAAATCACAGGTAAATTTCTCCTTAAATTCTCTTAAATTTATTCCCTCTCTCTCCCTAAGCTTAAAGATAATATATTCCTTCTCTCTTTCATCCTTATCTATAAATTCTTCAAATACAAGGGGGAATTTCCCTTGTCTAAGAGCCTTATCATATTTTACAAAATTTCTAGTGTTGTTATATCTCTTATTAGATAAAAATCCCGAAGCTCCTAGGCCAAAGGCTATATAGTCATCTATATTCCAGTATTTCTTGTTATGAATTGATTCCTTACCCTTTCTTGCGAAATTGGATATCTCATATCTTTTAAGGCCCAATTTATCTAATTCATCAACAAGATATGAAAAGATATCGACCTCGAGGTCATCCTCCATTAAGTCTAGCTTACCCTTCTTATCTAAAGCATAAAATCTAGATCCCTTATCTAGGATTAATGAATACCGAGAAACATGGTCTGGCGATAGTCTCTTCACCATTTCTAGGTCCTTTTTGACAGAAGCAAGGTCTTGACCAGGTAGATTTAGCATTAGATCGAAGGATAGGTCAAAGCCAAAGCTTTTGATTAGCTTAATATCTCTAATGGCAATTTCTTTATTATGGTTTCTCCCAATATTTCTTAGGACCTTATCGTCAAAGGACTGGACTCCAAGAGAAATCCTAGTCACACCCAAATCCTTGTAGGCTTGTAACTTATCAGAGTCTATGGAATTCGGATTACATTCTAGGCTAAATTCTTTGATATCTGTATCAAATCCCCTAACTTCTCTTAGGATTTTCTCAATGTAGAGGGGATCAATATAAGAAGGAGTCCCCCCTCCTATATAGATAGTATCGATAGCGAGGTCCATATTTTCCTTGTAGAGACGGATTTCTTTTATTAAATTGTCAATATAAGGATCAATCCAAGCCTCAAGTCCCTCAAATGCTGCAAAGTCACAATAATAGCATTTTTTCTCGCAAAAGGGAATGTGGATGTAGCAGCCAACTTTTTTCATAAATTTCTATCTCAAATCACTTTCAACTACAATTATCTCACTATCACTAAGGCCCTTTAATTTGATTTCTCTCTCATTATCAAGCTTTAAAAGGTCTCCTCCTGGATAAAACCCAGACTTATATTCGATTAGGCCAATCCTTACAAAGATTAGGGTATTTGGGTATTTGGTCTTAATGAGGACCTCTTCTCCCAATTTTAAGTCCTTGTGATAGATAACTTGCTTATCGTATTCTTCTTTAGATTTATCTTCTTCCTTCTTGCCGTCTTCGGATTCTTCTTTTGTTTTATTAGCTAAATAATTTTTAAAATCTTCTTTGCTAAGGATATATTCATGAGTTACTTCCATAGTTCCCATATTTGTTTTTGTCAAATGTGAGGAATAATACTTGTAATTTAATTTCTCATGAATCTTTTTAGATATAAAATTGCCTCTATAAAAACCTCCTACTAGGGTCTCTAGTCCGACTTCGTCAAACAAGTAGGAAATAAGAATCTCCAAGGCTTCTGTCATTATTCCCTGATTTTGAAAGTCTGTCGCTAAGACAAAACCAAGCTCTGCTGCCTTCTTGTCAGTTAAGTTATCAAAAAATTCTTCATCATACTTGTGGATTCCAATTGATCCTATGACCCTACCGTCTTTTTCTATAGCTAGGATATTCTTATCTTTTATAAATGTGTCTAGGATTTCTTTGCTTTCTTCCTTTGACTTATGGTGAAACCAACCAGCTGCCTCTCCAAGTCCTGGAGTTTTGGCATAATTATAGAAATCGTCTAGGTCACCTTCCCTAAAGGCTCTAAGTTTTATCCTTTCACCTTTTAGAGTAATCTTATCTGTATTTATTTTCATAATTTCTCCTATGTAAAAAGGCGACTTTCGTCTTAAATCGCCGCCTTTATAACTAACAAGTCACTATCCTGTATTGCCTTAAGGGAATGGCTTTCATTTGGATCCATTCTTATTATATCACCAGGAAGAATAATATCTTTTCCGTCTTCTCCTGTAAAATCAACCTTTCCCTCATAGATCACAACTATTACAGTCTTATCAGACTTATGACTTGGTATTTCTTCGCCAGATTTTATTTGTAAGTGGGTCACTTGTAATTTATCTTCGTCTATTAAATGTTCAAACTTTCCATCCAAAATATTAGCACTTAACTTTTTCATAATATCTCCTACAAAAACTCATGGTTTTTAGCTGCCATAAACATGGTCGCTCTTTTCTTATCATTTAAATCAATCATTATGTCCTTATCGTCAACTCCAAGCTCTCTAAGAGTTACTATATTATCTAGGAGGAACTCATTGCTTCCTACGATATAAAAGATTGAATCCTTAACTTCCATATCCCTTAGGGTCTCAAAAAAGTTTGCTCTAGAGTCGACCCAAACTTGTCTAAATACCTTATCATCTACCTTAGAAATCTCAGACTCAAATAGGTGATTGTCCTTTCTTGCTACATTGATGCTCAAAAGTTCAGGAATCCCACTTGGATCTTTCTTAAATTTATTTATCAAAGGTCTCATGGTAGTAAGGCCAATTCCCATAGATAATAGGACGATAGGTCTATTTTCCCTTCTAAGCTTCATATGGCATCTGACCTTAAAGAATTCTAGATAATCTCCCACCTCCTTTTCTAAAAGAGCCTTCTTAAAGTCGGACTTTCTTATAGAAAACTTGGTCGTAAAATTAACTGTATCATCATCTGTGAGGGTATTGATGCTAAGGTGGTGGACGAGTTTCTTATTAACCTCTCCTCCCTCATTAAAACCAGGGATTGCTAGATGAAAGCTTGATCCTTCCTCCCAGCTAAGGCCCTCTGGCTTTTCTAGAGTATAGGTCTTTACATTCTTAAACTCATCTTTTATATCCAAAATCTTTACTTTATAAATCTTCTTATCTAAATTTTCCATAAATTCTCCTTAATGATAATTACTATCAACATTATCACTATACCCAATTTTCTTAAGAATAATAATTTATAGGATTTCTCCTACAAGATTTCTTAGATCTGGGAGAACTTCTTTCTCAAAGAATGGATTTTTGGCCATCCACCTATTATTTAGGGGACTTGGATGGACTAGAGGAAAATATTTAGGCAGATAGTCCTCAAAGGATTTTACAGTTTCAGTGAGATTTTTCTTGAAATTATCCTTTAAATAAAATTTTTGTGAGTAAGCCCCTATGAGAATCGTAAGTTCTATATTTTTAAGATTTTCTAGTAGATAGGGATGATATTCCTTCGCTATAAATCTTCTCGGAGCCTTATCACCCGACTTGCCCTTGCCTGGATAATAGAAATCCATAGGAATTATTGAAAAATCACCTCCATGAAGAGTTTTCATATCAATTCCAAGCCAATCTACTAGTCTTTCACCACTCTTATCATTAAATAATATCCCTGTTTCTTCGACTCTTTTTCCTGGAGCTTGGCCTATTATTAAAATCTTAGAATCTTCCTTTACCTGAAAGATAGGATCAATTCCCCTTTCGCTGTAGGCTTTGTTTCTTTCGTCCTTTTTTAACTTTTCTTTTATTTGACTTATATTCATAAAACTCCTTAAAGAAAAAGCAACCCCTGGGATTGCTTAAACTTACAATTTTTTAATATCTATGGCTCTTATGCCTATTTCAGTAAATTACTTATCATCATCTAGTTTGAGGACAGCGAGGAAGGCATCTTGTGGAACTTCTACGTTTCCTAACTGACGCATTCTCTTCTTACCTTCTTTTTGCTTTTCAAGAAGCTTTTTCTTTCTTGAAATATCACCGCCGTAGCATTTAGCTATAACGTCTTTTCTTAGAGCTCTTACAGTCTCTCTTGCTATAACCTTGCCTCCAACTGCAGCCTGTATTGGCACTGCAAATTGTTGTCTTGGAATCTCTTCCTTAAGCTTTTCAACAATTCCACGTCCCCTAGCGTAGGCACTATCTCTATGAACTATTAATGATAGGGCATCTACTCTTTGATCGTTTATTAATATATCGAGCTTAACAAGGTCAGACTTATCATAGCCTATTAGCTCATAGTCTAGAGAAGCATAGCCCTTTGATCTTGATTTAAGGGAATCAAAGAAGTTATAAATTACTTCGTTTAGAGGAATCTTGTACTTAATTGAAACCCTATTTTCATCTATATAGGTCATATCAATTAACTCACCTCTTCTAGATTGGGCAAGGTCCATTACCTGACCTATATATTCTTTAGGGGTGATTATCTCAGATCTTGTAATCGGCTCTTCTATATAGTCTATTTCTGTTGGGTCCGGGAAGTCGTTAGGGTTTTGTAGCTCTAACATCTCATCAGATCCCTTAAGTTTTACATCATAGATTACTGATGGGGCTGTCGCAATGATATCTAGGTCGTATTCTCTCTCTAACCTTTGGGTTATGATATCCATGTGAAGGAGACCAAGAAATCCTGCCCTAAGACCAACTCCCAAGGCTTGTGAGTTTTCTTGCTCAAAAACTAGGGCTGCGTCATTTACTTGAAGTTTTTCAAGGGAATCACGTAGCTTGTCGAAGCTTTCTCCTTCTGCAGGATAAATTCCAGAATATACCATAGGAAGGACTTCCTTGTAGCCAGATAGGGGCTTTTCTGTAGGGTTTGTTATAGTAGTTATTGTATCACCTACTCTAGCATCCTTTACTTCCTTGATGCTTGCTTCGATAAAACCTACATCACCGCTTCTAAGCTCCTTTGTAGCTATTCTTTGCTTCATGGTGTAGCCTACGGTGTTTACCTCGTATTTTTTGCCTGTATTCATCATGACAATCTCATCACCAGGTCTTACAACACCTTCAAAAACTCTTACATAACATATTACCCCTACATAAGAGTCATAATATGAATCGAAAATTAAAGCCTTAAGGGGCTTATCATCATGGTCTTCTGGGGCTGGAACATTGGCAACTATATCTTCTAGGACATCTTCTATATTTAGTCCCGTCTTTGCAGATATCTCTGGTGCATTATCCGCATCGAGGCCAATCTCATTTTCTATTTCTCTTTTTACTTCGTCTGGCCTTGCTGATGGGAGGTCGATTTTATTAAGTACTGGCAGTATCTCTAGGTCTTGCTCGAGGGCAAGGTAAGTATTTGCAAGGGTCTGAGCCTCTACTCCCTGACTTGCATCAACAACAAGGATTGCTCCCTCACACGCCTTAAGTGATCTTGAAACTTCATAATTAAAGTCGACGTGTCCTGGAGTATCTATTAGATTTAGCTCGTAAACTTCGCCATCCTTAGCCTTGTAGTGAATTTTGATTGACTTTAATTTTATGGTTATTCCTCTCTCTTGCTCAAGTTCCATATCATCGAGCATTTGGTTAGACATCTCTCTTTGTGATAGATTTTCGCTTTTTTCTATTAGCCTATCTGCAAGAGTGCTCTTGCCGTGGTCGATGTGGGCAATGATCGAGAAATTTCTAATATTTTCTTTCCTTTTCATATAGCTCCTTATTCTTCATCTGGGTATGGATTGTGATCTATAAGACCTGCCCTATTTATCGGATAGAATCTTACAAAGGCATGGCCTACAAGTCTATCTTTATATATAGGTCCGAAGCTTCTAGAATCGTTGCTTGCTCCAGGAATCCTATTATCTCCCATCACAAAAAACTCATCAGCTCCCAAAGTCCATTCACTAATCTCAGTTGAAGAGTCTGTTTCTGGTATTGATGTATAGTTTTCATCAAGCGCTTGTCCATTGACAAAAACCTTGCCATTTTCAATCTTAATAGTATCTCCCTCTTCGCCAATAATCCTTTTGACATAAAGTCTATTTGGATGATCTGGTGCTTTAAGTATAACTATATCGCCTCTTTTATAGTCTCTAAGCCTACTTCCTATCTTATCTACTAGGAGAATATCCCCATCGTGGAGGGTATTTAGCATAGATTTTCCTGAAACTTTAGTAGCATCCATGATAAACATCTTTACAAGTATGGTGATAATTAGGGCAATTCCTATGGTCTTCACCCAATCCCAAATTGCATAAAGTATGCTGTCGCTTTTAGATTTTTTATTATTTTCACTCATATTTACCTCTCATTTCTATTAAATTATATACTAAATTTCTCTTTCTTCCAAATTATTGAACAATTTTAAAAAAATCCTTGTTTAATATCCTAATTTATGGTAAAATGTATCAGTCGAACAAAAATGTTCGGGAAAGAGGTGAAAGTTAAATGGCAAATATTAAATCTAGTAAAAAGAGAATCGACGTCGCTAGAAGAAACACTCTAAGAAACAAATCTAGAAAAAGCGAAATCAAAACACTAATCAAGAAATTTGACGCAGCTATCGAAGAAAAAGACGTTGAAAAAGCTACTGCTATCTTTAAGAAAGCTGACAAAAGATTAAAACAAGCTGAAGCTAAGAACGTAATGCACAAAAACAAAGTTGCAAGAACAACATCAAGATTAGCTAAGGCTCTAAATCAAGTAAATGCATAATAATAATGAGTGAATATCAGTATCGGATCCTCACATATGTCTACTGATAATCACTCATTTTTTATTTGCTAATTTTTCCTATAAGGATTTTAAGTTCTAGGTCCATATCAAAGGCCCCGCTTTTCTGTCTAACTTCCATATCGAAGAGAGTATCGTGTAGGCTAAAAAGCTCTTCTAGGCTAAAATTTCTAGCAAAACCCTTGACCTTTCTTAGCTCAAAAGGAGATATGCCCAAGGATTTTTGTATAAAAGTATCATTGAAGCCACGACTAGTTAAGGATTTAATTCCTATAAGGTTTCTCACTTGTCTTATAATCATATGATAGATCATAAAAAGATCTTCGCCGGATTTTCTCATAGTCTCATAGACTTCAATCGACCTTTTCCCATCCTTACTTGACAGAGCATCAGTTAGGTTAAAGATATTAAGATTTAAAATCTCGTCAAGCTGATCCTTTACGTCCTCTGGTCTAACTATCTCATCTGCCGAGTTTGCGATAATCTTATCTATGGTATTGGAAACATCATATAATTTTATCTCACTATCCTTATTTAGATAAGAGAATCTATTTATAATATCATCTATAAGCGATCTTTTGATTTTTTTATTTGCCCTTGTAAACTTCTTTCCTATAAAAGATTTTAGTTCGTTTTTATCAAGTCTTTCGATTTTCACAAGGGAATCAGTTTTAGCGAGCTTCTTATAAAATTTCCCCTTGAAGGGAGGATTATCTGATATTATAAACAAGCTAGCATAGTCTGGAAAGTTGTCTATATCAGCTGTTAAGTGATCAATAAGATCCTTGTAATTTTTAAGCCCTGCCTTGGATAGGTCTATGTTTCTTAAGATAATGATCTTCTTATCTTCCATTACAGGCAGGGTTTCTATTGAGTTTTTGATTACTTCATAATCCTCCCCTCCCTTTAAATCTATAAAGTTAAAGTCAGGGATGCTTACCTGATTTTTTGCTTCTTCTATAATGGAGTCAGTGAGAAAGTCCTCCTCAGAGTCAAACAAATAGACTCCACTTATATCCTTGTCTAGAAATTTTTTCATAAATTCCATGTAATTCATCTAAAATATCCTCCCTTAAGAAATCTCTCTATCTCAAAGTCCTTATTAAATCTCATCTCGACCATCCCATCTGTCTGGCTATTATAAATCTTTCTGTCATATACATTATCCAAAACTTCCCTGTGGGGATGGCCGTAAACATTATTTCTTCCTGCAGAAATTAGGACGATTTTAGGATTTACTTGCTCCACAAAGTCCCTCCTAGTAGAAGTCTTTGATCCATGGTGGGAGAGCTTTAATATATGAGCTGTATCTTTTATATTTTTTTCAAATTCACTCGGCAAATCTCCCAAGGTCATTATCTTAACTCCCCTTATATCAAGGATCAGCCCCATAGAATTTGCATTTTCATTAGAATCGTAGCCCTCATCTATAACAGTAATGTAGCCTGATTTAAGCTTAATCCTATCTCCCTTTTTTAGGATATGGGGCTTATATTTTCTAAGAGAATCCTCATTAAGCTTATTAGTGTAGACATTTTTAACCTGGAAATTATCCCAAACTAAGTCCAGATTTCCCATATGATCCTTATCCTCATGGGATATAAATATCCCTTCAATCTCCCTAATTCCAAGTGACTTAAGGTAGGGAAGGAGGATTTTCTCTCCTGAATCATAATTTTTGTATTTGGGGCCTCCTACATCTATCATATAGTAAGATCCCTTATCATTTAATAAAAAGGCGTCTCCTTGGCCAATATCTATCATCTGATAGCTAATCTCTCCCCTCTCTTTTCCTAGTGAAAATATCAAGACCATAATCGATAGGGGGATGATGTTTGCATGAGCCTTGGCCCTATTTCTTCCTAAATTTAACATTATTATGATAAGGATAAATCCATAAAATGCAAGTAAGATATGAGGCTTTCTGAAATCTAGGGCAAGGAATTTGATCTTATTTAAAAGTTCTGTCATATTTAATATGCTTTCAACAAGAAAGTTAAGTCCAATAAATAATAGCTTAAGGAAACTTCCTAATAGGGGATAGGCAAATATTATTATAAATATTATATACATAGAAAGGCTAAAGACAGGCAGGATTAGAAAGTTTGCCAGTATGCTTACCAGGTTAAAGCTCCCATAATAATAAATCATAAAGGGAAAAAGAGCAAGCTGGATGGAGCTAGTAAAGGCGAGGCTTTCTCCTATGTAGGATTTGCTAAAGTGATTTTTAATCTTTGGATAGACTAAATAGACTGCAAAGCTTGCCGCAAAGGTCAAAATAAAACCAGCATTTAGACCAGCGAAGGGATTAATTAGTAATATCCCAGATCCTATTATTAATAAAGCTTTTATTTTATCCATGGGCTTATTATACAAAAAGGCCAAAAAAGAAATCACATTTAGGCCTATCACCCTAATTACTGAAAAGGGAAAGCCTATTAGGTATCCATAGATAAGGGCAAGGAAAAGTCCAAAGCCATAGGCGTACCTATAGTTAAATCTTCCAAACAAAATAAGGATAAAGAAAAATAGCATATCCATATGAAGTCCACTTACAGCAAGGATGTGGCTTAGACCTAGGTCCCTTATCGAATCATTTTCTATAAGATTTTCCCCAAGGATAACAGAAACGACAAAGTCAGCTGATCTTTTACTTAAATTATTATCGAAAGTCTTATGGATATAATTATAAAATGAATTTCTCATATCCAGAGGAAAATTTCGAGTCCTTCTTCTTTGATCGATCTTTTCTATCTTAATTTCCTTAAAAATCCCCTTGCTAGCCAGATACTTCCTGTAAGAAAATAGATTGGGGTTGGTGTTTGTAGAAGGAAGTTTAACTTTCCCATACCCTACAAAGGATTCTCCAATAGCTAAGTCTTCGTCCATAAAGGCAAGGACTTTGCTCTCTCTTATGCCATCTTTTGTCTGTAAGAAGTATCGAAAGCCGTAATCTTCCTTCCTTTTTTCTAGGACTGTGAGATTAAACTTCCCCTTATCCTCAATACTTCCCATCTGACTTTTAAACTTTATAGAAGATAGGGAAAAGATCAGAAAGATCCCAATAGCCATATAGATCAAATTGCTTTTCCTATAGACTGATAGAAGGCTTATCAGAATACATCCTGTAAGTATATATAAAATATTCAAATTTTCATAATTAATAAATATCAAAAGGCCCAAAAGGAGACCTAAGGTAAATAAAAGAATCTTTTTTCGCATAATTGCCTCTTTTTTATTATATCATATGATATAATATTAGAGAGGTATATTATGACTAAGATTTACGAAAAATTTCCAGAAATAACAGACGTTAGAGCAAAGGTCCTATCCAAGAAATTTGTAAATAACAACACCTATCTTATCTTGGACAAGACTATATTTATGCCCCAAAACGATACCCTCTTGGACGAGCCAGGCCATATAGGGGGAAGTAAGGTCCTTTCTGTAGAAAAAAAGAAGGATAATATAATCCATCTAGTTGAAGGAAGGGAAAATAGGACCAATCTCCTCCTATCTCTTGACAAGGAGGCCCGCTTTCACAATCTCTACTACGCAACTAGCTTTTCTCTATTTAAAATTTTCTTCTCTACCTATTACAAGGCTGATAGGATAAGCTTCAAACTTTACGAAGATTATGGCGATATCATAATCACCAAGCCTTCACGTGACTTCGACCCAAGTCTTATTGAAGAACTCATAAATTATGCCATAGACAAGGGACTTAGTCTAAGTCTTGATAAAGGAATCGTAGAGCTTAAATCTATAGGAAAAACTATAAATAATTTAATATCTTTTGATAATACCTACAAGATCAAATCCTTTGAAATAATAGAATGCTTAGTCGAAGAAAACAATACTGTAGTAAGCTTTAAAGCAGGAAAATGATTAATGCTTTCCCCAAAAACTAAATAATTATAAGAAATTAGCCGCAGAAATACGGTTTTTTCTATTAAAGCACTATTGCGTAAATAGATTTTCTGTGCTAGAATAAAGTCATCATTAAGAAAGGAGAAAGAAAAATGAACAAAAAAGCAAGATTGGATGTAAAAATTAACTAACTATAGTAAGTATCAGGATACTCCTTGATCCTTACGATTAACAACAAGGAGAAATATGACAGAATTTAAATTTTTAACGAGAAAGATGGCCAAACTTGAGCCACTTATGTTTTTACTAATCGCACTTTACGGTCTATTTGTGGGGATCAAGCCCTTCTTATGGATTATTTCACCTGCCTTTATATTGAAAAATTACTCTACTAATCCAGAGATTTTCCCAATTTTCTTTATAGGCTTATTTTTTATATCATCTTTAATTAGCTTCTTTGATTCATTTATCATGGGCAACTACCGCATGAGGATGAATCACGTCCGCTATAAGCTAATGAATATGATCACAGAGTACTCACTCTATCTCCCTTATGCAAAGAAAAAAGAAAAATCCGAATCAGAAAAAATAAGTGATGCCATGAAGGCTGTAGAATCGCCTTGGCTTGGAGCTGGTGGCATTATGATGGATTTGCCAAATATTTTTTCTATGCTTATCTCTATAGGTGGATTTTTGTGGATATTTACTACAATGGATCTTTGGGTCTTAATCACAACACTAATCCTAACTGGCCTTTCTTGGGCAATATTAAACCAAGTCCCAAAATCTTATAACAGATACTGGGATGAAGTGAGTCCAAATTGGGATAAGTTTGCAAAGCTTAATAATGAAATGAAATCTCCCCTATCAAAGCAAGATATTTTGATTTTTGATACAATAACGATTTTTAAATCCTATTATGGCAAAACAAATAAATATAGGATAAATCGCCTAGGAGAAGTCAACACAAAGACTTTAAGACTTTTTACCCTAGCAAATCTTATAAACTTGATAAGAGATGGTCTTATAATCTATTGGCTGATGACAGGCCTTGTATCTGGTAGAATATCAGTGGCAAATTTCTATGTCTACTTTACAGCGATATTTGCCTTTATTGCCTTTAACCACCAAACAACGTGGTTTTTTACTGATATCAAGAGAAACTTTACCATGTTTAAGCCATTTTTTAAGGTTACAGATGTCTACAAGGATGAAAAAGAAGAAATTTATCCAGACCAAATGGAAATTACCCTTGCTGATGTCTCATTTAAATATCCAGGAACAGATACCTATGTATTAGAAAATCTTAATCTAAAGATAAAAGACTCTGAAACAATCGCTCTTGTAGGTGAAAATGGTGCCGGTAAGTCAACTCTAGCTCTACTTCTTGCAGGTCTGTACGAACCTACAGAAGGTAGGATTTTAATAAATGGAGAAGATATTAAGAAATCCCATATAGACTATAAAAAGCTAATCTCAGCTGTCTTTCAAGATTCAAATCTTTTGCCATTTTCCTTTAAGGAAAATATTCTAATGTCAACTAAAAATAAGAATTTAGATGATATTTACAAGATGACCCACTTAGATGAAATCATAAATACCTATGCGAAAAAGGATGATCAAACTCTTCTTAGGATTTTAGACAATGATGGGGTCGATTTATCAGGTGGCCAAAAGCAAAGGCTATTTTTAGCCCGTGCTATAGCAAAATCTAAGGCAAAACTTCTTATTCTAGATGAACCAACAGCCCAACTTGACGCCCTTAACGAAAGAGAACTATATATGCTCTATGATGATCTTACAAAAGACAAGTCATCGATTTTTATCTCCCACAGGCTTGCTTCTACCAAGTTTTGTGACAGGATAATTTATCTTAGGGATGGCAAGATTATCGCAAAGGGGTCTCATGATGAATTAATGAAGACATGCAAAGATTATAAAGATCTCTACAATCTTCAAGCAGACAATTACAAGGAGGTCTTATGAAAAATATACGAAAGCTATTTAAAGAAATAGACAAAGTTCATCCAGGTTTTAGCGTTAGAGTTATAATTACAAACCTAATTCTTGGATTCTTACCTCTTATAAATATTTTCGCTCCAAAGCTAATCATAGATGAGCTTATGGGACAAAAAAGATTTTCCTATTGCCTAGGCCTTGGTGCCTTGGTTTTGATTCTAAGTTTTATCAAAGAAGTTACCTACAGGGGATTAAATAATTATCTGACCCTGACCTTTGAAGATATGTCAGATAAACTAACTTTTAAGATTGCGCAAAAATCCCTAAGGCTTCCCATAGAAAAATCTGATTCCAAGGAAATCCAGGACATGATGGAACAAGCCCACTATGCCGTTTGGGAGATGTACACCCTCTATGACATAATAGTTTTGGTAATATCAGCTGTGATTACAGGAATTTTATCTTTGGGAATACTTGTAAGGCTAAATCCTGCAATTCTTATCTTATTGCTATTATTAATTTTGATTAATAAAAAATTAGTTAAACTGATAAAAGAAAACGAGCTGAAATACCAGGAAAATAACATTTCTGATCTTAGATCTTATAGATTTTTTTCTAATTTCGCCGCTGACTTAAGATATTTTAAGGATATAGGAATCTACGATGGTCAAGATTTGGTCCTTGAAAAAGCGGATTACTACCAAAAAGAGATGATAAAATCATCAACCGATTACTTCAACAAAAACGGGATTTACACAGGGATTATGAATGTAAGCGCCAATGGCTCAATTATCTTGACTCTAATTTACCTGACCTATAAATTAATAGATAAGACAATTAGTCTTGCAAATTTCACTATGTATTTTAACTCCCTAATCCAGGTAATAAATGCAACTAACCTTATCCAGCAAAATTATGCTAAAGTAATTTCTGTAAATGCTCAACTAAAAGTATTTTTTGACTTCCTTGAAATGGAAGAAGGTCTCCTCGATAAGGGTCATATCGACCATATCGATACAAGTGAAGTTAGGATAAGATTTGATAATGTATCCTTTAAGTACCCAGCAAGTGAAGACTATGTCCTAAAGGATGCTACTTTTGAGATAAAAAACGGTGAGACAGTCGCCCTTGTAGGCAAAAACGGTGCCGGTAAGTCGACTATAGTCAAGCTCCTATGCAAGTTCTACGAACCTAGTGAGGGAAATATTTACCTAAATGATATAAATATCAAGGACATTAATACAAAAGAATACTACAAGATCCTATCCCCTACCTTCCAGGACTTTAGGCTCTTTCCTTTTAGGATAAGCGAAAATATTACAGGAATGCTAAAAGATGAGATAGAAGATAAGGATTACGAGAAGATGGATAAGTCTTTTGACCTACTTAAGCTCGCGAGTTGGATTGATAAATTAGTAGATAAAGAAGACACCTTCCTAACCTACCTATTCTCAGACGAATCAGTTGAGCCTTCGGGAGGAATCGGCCAAAAACTAGCCCTTGCCCGTTCCATGTATCATGAGGGTAAGTTTTTCATAATGGATGAGCCTACAAGTGCCCTAGATCCACGAAGCGAGGAGGAAATATTTGAAAACATGCTAAAAATCTCCAAAGGCCAGACGTCTCTTTTCATCTCCCACAGACTTTCATCAACCAAATATGCAGATAAGATTATAGTCTGCGATAAGGGATGCATTAGCGAAGAAGGAAGTCATGAAGAGCTTATGAAAAAAGATGGCTTGTACAAGGAAATGTTTACCAGCCAAGCAGACTTATACCTATAGAAAAAGCTTATGCAAATCAATAAACTTATCTAAAGTTAGAACTAAAGCTAACTAGAATATGGTTTATAACTTGCATAAGCTTTTCTTTAATTAAAATGACATATTCTTATAGTATATTAAAAATGCAATAAATACAGCCCCTCCTATGAGGTGAATTAAGAGAGCTAGGCGGGATTTTTTCTTATAAGTTTCAAGATTTTCCTTATCTCTCTTTCCTAAATTTTGTATAGGGTATTTCTTCCTTCCTATAAGGTAGGCTAGGAGAAAGGCATTGCCATTGTTGCCTGAAATATTTAACAATCCAAGTAGCTTAGGATGCTTAAGTCCTCTTGCCCTCGCATCGATTTTAGTCATTTGATAGATATTATATTGTAGGATAATTCCACCAAGTACAGTTACAGCTCCACTTATAATTATGATTATTAATTGTAAATTCATAAAATCCTCCTAGAATCTTTTTATAATCTCTGAATATATTAGGCCTGTTAAAATTATGGAAAGGACAAATATAGCTACCATATTTAATCTTTCTGGCAGAAATTCTGTAAATAAGGCGATGATTATCATAGTAATTAAGGCGAGTATTATTATTCCTATAAGTTTCTTATTTGATTTTACTAAGTCAGTTGACTCTTCCAAGTGCTTCATAAAATTATCACTTCCTTTTAAAAGCTCGTCCAAAGAAATCTCATATAGATCGGATAGGGCAATTACATTTCCTATATCAGGATAGGTCTTGTTGTTTTCCCAGTTGGAAATGGATTGCCTAGATACAAAAATCTTTTCTGCGACTTCTTCTTGGGTCATATTTTTCTTAAGTCTCGCTTCCTTTAACTTATCTCCTATCTTCATTCCTACCTCCTAAGTCTATATTAAAAAAAATATTTTATTTAGTCTATCTATATCACTTTACACCCAAGATTTTTCATGTAAAAATGCTTTTACGTCCTTTGATTTTCATGGACTTCACAAAAATTTGACCAAATTTACCAAATATATGATAATTAAATAAGGAGGAATTATGGAAGGAATAATAATTGGTGTAGTAACATTTTTTCTTATAGGAATTTTTCATCCGCTTGTGATTAAGGGCGAATATTATTTTGGCAAAAAGATAAATAAATATTTTGCACTTTCCGGCCTTATTTTTGTAGGAATTTCTATATATGTTAATTCACTTATACCTAGCATTTTCGCAGGTGTAATTGCTTGCTGTTGTTTTTGGTCTATAGGTGAAGTCAATGAACAAGAAAAAAGAGTTTTAAAAGGTTGGTTTAAGGAAAATCCCAAGAGAAAAGAATACTACGATAATTTAAGAAAAAATAAAAATTTTGACAAATAAAAATTAAGCTTTATAAAAATAATTAACAATGTTCATTAAGGATTCATTCATGGATATTTCACGAAAATCAATCCTAAAAGAGCCAAAATATTTAGTTTCTAAAGAAGGACATAGGACTCTGAGTATTAGGAAGATTGCTAAAAACTTTGGGTGGCAATGGAGACAATCTAGAAGTACTTTTCATCAAAAGATGACCTATCTTTAGAAAGTGTCTGGGAAGATATCTTCCGCATAGATAATTAAAATAATAAGTCCGATGATTTTCTAATCTATTTATCCAATTTCTCAAAGTTCCATCTGAAATATCATATTTCTTAGCGACACTTCGATAACCACCAGATCCACCTGATAAGTGTTCTAGTACTAATTTTATTTTAAATTCTTTTGTGTATTTTGGCATACAAACCTGCTAACAAAAGTCAAGGAGAAAATCGAATTAATTTTACTTTTCTACTTGTTATTTAGAGTTTAAATTTAAGCACAACAAATAAGCCGCTTACAATCGGCTTGTTTTAACTATAGCAATGTTAATTCTAGGCTACTTTTAATAACTTCTTTTCTTGTTTTGATGCCATAACTTTTGCATAGTAGGTTCTTAAGAATTTATTTAATCCTGCAAATTTACAAATCTTCTTAGCCTTTCCATCTTTTTCTTTTTTTACCATATACAGATATATATCATTTTCAGTATCTTTTGCACTCATCATGCATTTCATAGCTTGATAACCTACTTTTCTTAGTATTGCATTGCCTCTTTTTGTTATTTTTCTCTGATCCGCTTTGAAGTTACCTGACTCATATGGTGGTGAATCTATTCCTACAAATGATATTAAACTTTTTTTGTTTTTAAATTTTGATAAGTCTCCAAATTCTGCTGTAATTTGCACTGCTAATTTATCTGATATTCCTGAGAATTTCTTTGCTTCTTGATATTCTTCTAAGGGCTCGGAAATTTCTATCATTTGTGATAAAATAGTATGTAGAATTTGATTTATATGTTTTATCAATTCTATCCCTTCTTGTATGCTAGTCTTTATATATGAGCTATTAGAAGGTTGAATTGAGATACTTTCCTCTGCGAGCTTGTATATGGATTTAGCTTTATCAGCATTAGGATGGTATCTCTTTTCTTTTGCCCAGTTTTTAAAATCTTCTATGAATTTTTCTTCTGGTTTTTCTAATACTAGGTCTTTGTGCCACCATATTTCTAAGAAGTCTAATAGTTTATCTTTTGAAAAGTCTCCTGAAGCATGTGGTATTAATTTCTTTATTCCTGGAAATGTTTGACTTATTGTTTGATCTATGAAGTTCATTTGATTGATTCTTAAGTCCATGTAGTGCTGATAGGATCTGTTTAATTCTTTTAGAATTCTGAAACTTTCTGAATCTACTTTATATTCTTGTAATTCTTTCCAGTACATCAAGCCATATTCTGCTATTTGTATGGCATCTATGTTATCATTTTTTGCTTTTCTAAAGTTAAGTACTCTACAAAACTGTTTCATTTTCAAAGGGTTTACTACACTTACAAAATATTCTTTATCTTTTAATTCATAGAGGATTGGAAGATGATATTTACCTGTTGCTTCCATGATTATTTTTACTTCTTCATTTAACGTATCTAGTTTCTTTAAAAATTCTTCTACTTTTGTTTTGTTAAGATGAACATCAAAAGGCTTCCAAATGATTTTGCTACCTTGTTCTAGTGCACAGACTGTAAACTTTTCTTTTGCTATATCTATTCCTATAGATATCATTTTATTACCTTCTTTCTTTTGATTTGTAGTTTCTACCTGCACCATTACACTCATTTTAGCTCGTGACACGGACGTTTTGCCCAACCTGCTTAATCGAATATGAATAATGAAGAGGTAGTTGACAGTTTTTATGACGGATATTCTAACCCTAAAACCCCCTCGTCATACTACATCTTCATTATACAAAAATAGTGCAAGATAGAAATAATTTTCTTTCTTACACTATTTATGGTACTAAAAACCCCTCCATCCGTATTTCGGATTTTGGGGTCCAGGTCATTTTTTGTGGGCTTCTTTTAATCTATTTTCTAATATTATCCCGCAAGTTATATAGGCAAGTACTTCCAGAATTAAAATTATTATTATTCTTATAGTTGTTATTTCGAGATATTTTTGGACCAGAAATCCTACAAGGAGAAACACAGCCCCTAGAATAAAACAAAGCTTACTCATCTTATCATTGGCATAGTACCAGTTGGCCTTATTTTTCATAGAAAGAGCTGACCTATAGCCGTATTTGTCATTAATCTTCTTATCCTTAACCCTTTCGCAAACAAAGCCTGTTATTATAAAAAAAGCTGGCACAAAGTAAAGCAATAAATTTTTGTAAAACATAATACCTCCTATAAGTATCTTTCGAATATAAAGTCAAGTCCCATTACCCAAGCCATGGAGTAGAGAAATATGGATGGACCCTTGAAGAGAAATATTATACTTGCGAATTTCTTAAAGCTCATATCAGTAAGTCCTGACAAGTAACAAAGGAAATCGTCAGGGGCTACTGGAAATAAAATCGCAAGGGCAAAGAACTTCTCATAGGACTTGTCGTTAATCTTGTGATGGTATTTCTCAAAAGTGTCCTTACCGAAAATTCTTATCACAATAGACTTGCCGAAGTTTCTAGAGATAAAAAACACTAGGATTGATCCAATACAGATAGAGATGTAGTTATAGATAAAGCCCCAGAAGGCTCCAAAAATAATAACTCCAAATACCGTAGTGAGTCCGCCTGGAATTACCGGAAGAACTATCTGAACTACTTGGATAAGCATAAAGAAAAGAGGGGCTAGCTTACCCTTAGATAGGATATAGGTCCTAAAGCTATCTAGAGAATTAAATAGTCCGGCCCTATAGCCTAAATATCCCAAGATTGTAAATATTACAAGCATAAGGACTGATATTATATTGAAAATGTTTTTCTTTATTATAGCTTTCATAAATTCCTCTTTGTATGATGTTTGTAATACAATCGTACATTTTTATTTATCCCTTGTCAAATCTATTATATGAAATTAATCGATAATTTCAAGATTTAACTTTATTAATATAAGTCTTATAGATATTAAAATATATGTAAATAAAAAAGCCTCAAATACTTTATTTTTTTCGTAAAATTAATTATTAGTTTACTTTAAGATTGTTCTTCTTATTTGCTAGCTACTTCAAATAACCTCTATTTTATGGGCCAAGTCTAGGCTTTTTATCTATGATATTTCTTATCTATCTTTCCTTCTATTTAATCCTTAAGGATTTACTCTATCAAGCTAGAGTAAATCCTTGTGTAGGCTCTTGGCCTATGATTCATACAAGCTTTTTTATTAGCTGGATAAGGTGACTAAAATCCTCTTATTTTGAATCTTATAAAGCCTTAAGAGATCTGGTATTCAAAAAAGAAAAACCCAAAAGTCCGACTCTTGAGTTTTTACTTAATTTATCTAAATTCTTATCTTAGACAACTATATTTAAGATTTTACCAGGAACGTAAATTATTTTTCTAATTTCCTTTCCTTCGATATATGATTTGATATTATTATCTTCTTGGGCGCTCTTTATTGCATCTTCCTTGCTTGCGTCCTTATCCATCATGACTGTAGCTCTTACCTTACCATTGATTTGTACTGGCATTTCGAATGAATCGAAGCTTAGCTTATCTTCATCATAGCTTGGCCAAGTAGTTTGGTTAAGCTCTCCTTCATAAGACATCATCTCCCACAATTCTTCAGTCATATGAGGAGCTACTGGGTTTAGAAGGGTTATATAGGTCTTAAAGTCCTTCTTGGTAATTTTGCCTAGAGATTTCATCTCGTTTAGGAGGGTCATAAGTTTGGCTATAGCAGTATTAAACTTAAGGTTTTCGTAATCTTCACTTACCTTCTTTATAGTTTGGTTAATTACAACTTCAAGGTCCTTGCTGTATTCTTCGCCATCTACTACAAGGTCTGTTAGGTTAAATACTCTTTCAAGATATTTCCTACATCCTCTTACTCCCTCATCTGACCAGATGGCCATTGATGAGAAATCTCCCATAAACATCTCATAGCATCTTAAGGTATCAGCCCCATAGTCTCTTACTATGTCATCTGGGTTTATTACATTGCCACGAGACTTGCTCATCTTTTGGTGATCACTTCCTAGGATCATTCCATGACTAGTTCTCTTCTTGTAAGGTTCTTTTGTTGGAACGACACCTATATCATAGAGGAATTTGTGCCAGAATCTTGAGTAAAGCAAGTGAAGGGTAGTATGTTCCATTCCACCATTGTACCAATCAACTGGTGAATAGTAGTCTAGGGCTTCTTTACTTGCAATGGCTTCCTTGTTATTTGGATCCATATATCTTAGATAATACCAGCTTGATCCTGCCCATTGAGGCATGGTGTCTGTTTCTCTTTTAGCAGGCTTACCACAGATTGGACAAGTTGTGTTTACAAACTCTTCTATCTCTGATAGTGGAGATTCTCCCGTAGCTGTAGGCTCATAAGAAGGAACGTCAGGAAGCTTTACTGGAAGCTCTTCTTCAGGAACTGGAACCCAACCGTGCTCTTCGCAGTAGATCATAGGTATTGGTTCACCCCAATATCTTTGACGAGAAAATACCCAGTCTCTTAGCTTAAAGTTGGTCTTTGCCTTTCCTAGGCCTTTTTCTTCTACATATTCGATTGCTTTTTTCTTAGCATCACTTGCTGATAGGCCATTTAGAAAGTCTGAATTAATCGCCTCTCCCTTATTTATATCAGTTGTAGGAAGCTCTTCTCCAGTATCATAAACCGGAATAATTGGCATATCAAACTTCTTGGCAAATTCAAAGTCACGGCTGTCGTGAGCAGGAACTGCCATTATTGCTCCTGTACCATAAGTCATTAGGACATAATCTGATACCCAGATTGGAATTTCCTTATCGTTTAGTGGGTTGATTGCAGAGATTCCATCAATCATTACACCAGTTTTATCCTTATTAAGCTCACTTCTTTCGAAGTCAGATTTCTTTTTAGCTTCTTCTTGGTAGGCTTCAATCTCTGTGAAGTTTTTGATTCTTTCTTTGTATTTATCAAGAATTGGATGCTCAGGGCTTACTACCATGTAGGACACACCAAATATAGTGTCAGGTCTTGTTGTATAGACAGTAAGCTTTTCGTCTAGGTCTTTTATCTTAAAGTCTACATCACAACCATGGCTCCTACCAATCCAGTTGATTTGGCTGGCCTTGATTCTTTCTTCAAAGTCAACTTCTTCTAGATCATCTATCAATCTATCTGCATATTCAGTTATCTTTAGCATCCATTGATTTTTCATCTTGTGGACTACTTCAGTTCCGCATCTTTCACACTTACCATCTACTACTTCTTCGTTAGCAAGTCCTACTTGGCATGATGGACACCAGTTTACAGACATTTCATTCTTGTAGGCTAGTCCATGCTTGTACATTTGAATGAAAATCCATTGGCTCCACTTATAATAATCTGGATCTGTTGTGTTTACTTCCCTATCCCAATCAAAGGAAAAGCCGATTGATTTCATTTGCTCTTTGAAGTGGGCAATGTTATCTTCTGTGACCTTGGCTGGGTGGATTTTGTTTTTGATAGCGTAGTTTTCTGTTGGAAGACCGAAGGCATCCCATCCCATTGGATACATTACATTTTCTCCCTCAAGTCTTCTCTTACGAGCTACGACATCAAGGGCGGTATATGGACGAGGGTGTCCTACGTGTAGGCCTTGTCCTGATGGGTAAGGAAACTCTACCAAAGGATAGAATTTCTTCTTATTATTATCTATCTCAGACTTAAAAGTCTTCTCATCATCCCATTTCTTTTGCCATTTTTTCTCTATGGCATTTGGATTATATTCAACCATTTCTTCCCCCTAGTTCTTATCAGCAAAGGCACGTACATATCTTGGGTAAGCTAGTACATCTCTGATATTTTTCATTCCTGTAACATACATTACAGCTCTCTCAAATCCTAGTCCAAAGCCTGAGTGAACTACTGTACCAAATCTTCTTAGGTCTAGGTAGTTTTCGTACTCTTCTGGATTTAGGCCATTTTCTTCCATTGATTTGTATAATTCATCGTATCTTTCTTCCCTTTGTGAACCACCTATTAATTCACCTACTCCTGGAACGAGCATATCGAAGGCTGCAACAGTCTTGCCATCATCATTTCTCTTCATGTAGAAGGCCTTGATGTTTTTTGGATAATCTGTTACAAATACAGGTCCTCCCACGATTTTTTCAGAAAGATATCTCTCATGTTCTGTCTGTAGATCGATTCCCCATTCTACTGGGAATTCGAATTTCTCGCCACATTCTTGTAAGAGTTCAATTGCCTTTGTATAAGTTACTCTAGCAAATTCTGCATCTCTAACCTTCTCTAGTCTTTCAATTAGTCCCTTGTCAATCCAGGTATTGAAGAAGTTCATCTCATCTGGAGCGTTCTCTAATAAGTAATTGATAGAATACTTGATCATATCTTCTGCTACATCCATAGCTAGATTATAATCTGTAAAGGCCATCTCAGGCTCTAGCATCCAAAACTCTGCGGCATGTCTTGGAGTGTTTGACTCTTCTGCCCTAAAAGTTGGACCAAAGGTATAGACATCTCCAAAGGCTAAGGCATAATCTTCCGCCTCAAGCTGGCCTGATACTGTTAGATAGCTCTTCTTGCTAAAGAAGTCCTTACTATAGTCAACACTTCCGTCTTTATTTCTTGGAGCGTCTTCTGGGTCGATAGTCGTTATATTAAACATTTCTCCTGCTCCTTCTGCGTCAGAAGAAGTTACTATTGGAGGGTTCACATATAGGAAGCCTCTTTCTTGGAAAAACTTGTGGAGAGAGTAAGCAAGGATTGACCTTACCCTAAAAACAGCCCTATAGGTGTTTGTTCTAGCCCTAAGATGAGGGATAGTTCTCATAAATTCTAGTGTTTGTCTTTGCTTTTGGATAGGGAATTTTTCAGAAGATTCACCTAATACATTTACTTCTTTCGCTTGGATTTCGTAAGGGTTTTTGCTATTACCTGTTTTTACCAAAACTCCCTTAACTTCAAGTGATGTGGATAGGTATTGCTTGTCGAGTTCATCGTAATTTTCTATATCACTTCCTACAACTACTTGTAGGTTTTTGAAGGTTGTTCCGTCATTTAGCTCGATAAAACCAACGTTTTTACCAAATCTTTGGTTTCTCATCCAACCATATACACAAACTTCCCTATCAACATATTTGTCTACTTCATTTAATATATCTCTAATCTTCATTTATCCCTCTCTTTATTTTCTCAAGTCTTTCTATCATTTCTTTTTCATATCCAACTTTCTTCGCCTCATAGAAGCTCTCTCCTATGAACTCATCTGGAAGATAGTCTTGCTCTACATAGCCACCGTAAGCGTGGGGATAGAGGTATTCGTCCTTTACAAGATTCGCTGATCCCTTGTAGTGGGTATCTTTAAGCTTATTTGGTACTTCTCTATCCTTATTATTCTTAACAAAATCAATTGCCTTGTCTATGGCAAGATATGTGACCACTTGGCCAAGGATTATCCTAGCCTCTGGCATACCTACCGTATCTGTTGCCTTAAAACAATTGACCGCCATGACCAGGGCATTTGGATCAGCATTAGATATGTCTTCTGATGCAAATATAATCATCCTTCTTGCTATAAACTTTATATCTTCTCCTGATTCTAGCATCTTGGCAAGATAGAAGAGTGCTGCATCTATATCTGACCCCCTCATAGATTTTATAAAGGCACTGGTCGTGTCGTAATGTCTATCTCCATTTTTATCGTAGACAGCGATTTTTTTCTGGGTAGAATTTTCTATAGAGCTCTTTCCTATAACTATTCTACCATCAATCTCATCTTCTGAAAATATAGCTATCTCCAAAGCATTAAGTAAGGCCCTGGAATCTCCATTGGAGTATTTGATAAGAGTATCTCTTGCCTCATCTTCTATTATAATATCCTTAGTCTTTAGGATTTCATCTTTACTAAGGGCAAGGTCAATCAATCTTGATAGGTCTCTATCACTTAAGCTTTTTAGCTCGAAGACATACATCCTAGATATCAAGGCCTTATTTACCTCGAAGTAAGGATTTTCTGTTGTCGCTCCTATAAGAATTAGTGTTGAATCCTCTACATAAGGCAATAGATAATCCTGCTGGCTTTTATTAAATCTGTGAATCTCGTCAATAAAAAGGATAGTTTTCTTATTCTCGAAAGATAAATTATCCTTGGCTATCTGTACTTTTTTCTTAAGGTCAGATATTCCGCTTGCCACGGCAGATATCTCCTCGAAGGCCATATTAGTCTTTTGGGAGATAATCTTAGCAAGACTCGTTTTACCCACTCCAGGCGGCCCATAGAAAATCATCGAATATATCCTATCCGCCTTGATCATCCTATTAATAATCTTTCCATCTCCTATAAGATGGTTCTGACCTAGGTAGTCACTTAAGTCTTTGGGCCTTAACCTGTCAGCCAGAGGAGCACTTTTTTCTAATTGATTAATCCTATTAAGTTCAAATAAATCCATTATCTCCTCCTAAAGAAAAAAAGATGCTAGGAAGAAGCATCTTTCTTATCTTTTAAACTTTTTATTTCTTCATAAAAGGAATCGACATCCTTAAATTCTCTATAAACCGATGCAAACCTCACGTAGGCAACTGGGTCAAGCTCCTTTAGTTCTGCCATCACCAGCTCCCCTATATAGGTTGAACTTATTTCTTTGTTTCCCGTATGATTTATCCTAGTTTCAACATTTCTAGCAACTTTTTCGATATCAGCCATTGTTACTGGTCTCTTCTGGCAGCTTTTTACAATGCCTGCTATCAATTTAGTTGGGTCATAGGCTTCTCTCGTATCGTCCTTTTTGACTACCATGATAGTAGAGTCTTCATATCTTTCGTAAGTAGAAAACCTACGATCACAATCTTCGCACAAGCGTCTTCGTCTTATAGCCCTATCATCTTCTGTTGATCTTGAATCCAAAACCCTGGTATTGGTTGAATCGCAGTAGGGACATCTCATCTTATTTTAGAAAATCTGGTAAGTCGAAGTCATCAAACGGGTTTGATGATTTTTTCTTAGCGCTTGGTCTTTGAGGAGCTTTAAGCTCTTCTCTATTTCTTGAAGCTTGTTGTACGCTTCTTCTTGCTGGTGTTGGATTATCAAAACCTGTTGCGATAACAGTAATCTTGATATCATCTCCTAGAGATTCATCACTACCAACTCCGAATATGATATTAGCATCAGAGTCGATATTTTCTCTAATAAGCTCTGCTGCTTCATTTGCTTCCATTAGACCAACTTCTGCTGCAGTTACGTTAAGTAATACCGCGTTTGCTCCTTCGATGCTTGTCTCAAGTAGTGGAGAGTTAACAGCAGCCTTAGCAGCTTCAACAGCCCTATTTTCACCATTAGCTCTACCGATACCCATGTGAGCGATTCCTTGATCAGACATGATTGACTCAACATCTGCAAAGTCAAGGTTAATTACGTTAGGTACAGCGATCAGCTCTGAAATACCACTTACTGCATCCATAAGTACTTGGTCTGCCATCTTGAAGGCATCTACCATTGATGTTCTTTTTTCTACGATTTGTAGGAGTCTGTCATTTGGAATTGTGATTAGTGTATCTACATTTTCCTTTAATCTTTCGATTCCACCTTCAGCTTGGTTTTGTCTTTTTCTACCTTCGAAAGTAAATGGCTTAGTTACAACACCAACTGTCAAGATTTCCATCTCTTTAGCAACTTTCGCAACTACTGGGGCAGCACCTGTACCTGTTCCACCACCCATTCCGGCAGTAATAAAGATCATGTCTGCGCCTTTGATAGCTTCTGATATTTCGTTTTTAGACTCTTCTGCAGCCTTTTCTCCAACTTCAGGATTAGCTCCAGCTCCAAGGCCTCTTGTTAGTTTCTCACCAATTTGAAGTCTGATGTCTGCGTTTGATTCTTGTAGTGTTTGAAGATCTGTGTTTAGTGCCAAAAATTCCACACCAGATAGTCCGCTTTCTCTCATTCGGCTGATTGCGTTGTTTCCACCGCCACCAACTCCGATGACTTTGATCTTCGCTAAAGAGCTGTTGTCCATTTCCATGTTAATGTTTGCCATACTTTCCCCCATTTTATTCTAATAGATAATTTTATATTAAGAACCTTCGTTTATTTCAACTACTGGGTTTTTTCCATTGCTTAAATCTATGGAAGAAACATCTAGGTCCTTACTTTCTACATCCTTTAGGATTGATTCTAGTAATCTAATCTTGTATGAACTTTCTTTCAAATCACCAAAATCAACTCTCATATCTTTTATTATTATACCAATATGCCCCTTGTTTTCAAAATTTAATTGATTAATCAAATCAACAAAGGAAGAAGAATTTATTTCATTTATAAAGCTAATCATATCCTCATCATCTGTAAATTCATCTCTAATATCGCCCTTGTAGTCAGAAATCTTAATCTTTATTAGGGAGTTTTTGGTATTAGCAGCAATTTTTTCGCTATCCATCACCTTTCCTTGATTGGATATATAGGTTATTTTTTCCTTATCTTCTATGAAAAATCTCGGATAAGTCTCTTGTACTTTGATATTGATTACCTTAGGAAAAACCTTCTTTATCTCGGCTTCTTCGATCATGTCTTTTTCCATAAGCCTTTTTTCGTTATTTTTTACATTGTAAGTCAATATATTTTTGCCTATTGGATTTTGTATGCTTGAGATAATATCGGTATCCTTAAGCCTTTCGTTTCCTGTGACATATATCTGGGAAATTTTCATATAAGGATGTCTAAAAGCATTTACTAGGAATATCAAAAGACTTAATACGATAAGAAAGATTACAAATCTTTTAGTAAAAGTCTTTGGCTTTTCCTTCCTAACGACTCTCCTTCTTCTATTTTTATTCTTTCCTTCTTGCATTTGGCTTTTCTTTCTAGCCTTCCTTTTATCTTTCATCTTTGATCAACCCTTCGATTATATGAAAAATCTTATCTCCTGCCTCATCATCAGAAAGAGCCTTGGCATTATCGCCCATTTTCTTAAGCTTATCCTTATCCCTAATTATTTCTTTTATCTTTCTATCCAAAACAGCTCCGTCCAGGTCTTTTTCTAAAATCATTATGGATGCGCCGTTATCGACATAGGTTTGGGCATTAAACTGCTGGTGGTTTTCTGTAGTGTAGGATTTTGGAATAAGTATTGAAGCCTTTCCTACAGCAGAGATTTCAGAAAGACTCATGGCTCCAGATGAAGCTATAACAAGATCACTTACTGCATAGAAAAGATCTATATTATCTATATAGGAAAATACCTTAAGATATTCGCTTTTCTCTACTTCCTTCATGAAATCATCATAGTTTTTATTTCCAGTTTGGTGGAGGAGATAGTAGGAACCATCAAGATTTTTCGACAATTCCTTGACAGCCTCGTTCATATAGTAAGATCCGTTTGACCCTCCGAAAGAAAATACAACTGGCCTATCTTTCTTGATTCCTAAATCTTTAAGGTCTTTGTCGGTAAAGTCAGACTTAAAACTAGTCCTTACAGGGTTACCCGTAACTACAATCCTATCCTTGTGCTTAAAGTGTTTTTCTGCTTCCTTGTAGGATATTAGGACCTTGTCTACCTTGTTTGATAAAAACTTTGATGCCATGCCTGGGTAGGAGTTTGACTCGTGGACTAGAGAAGGAATACCTTTCTTACTTGCCTGATACAGGATAGGAGCACAAACATATCCTCCAGTTCCTATTACAAGGTCTGGCTTATATTCCTTTATTATTTTTTTTGCCTTCTTGAATCCTTCAAAGTTGGTAAGAAGGGATTTAAAAAGCTTCTTGTTTATCCTTCTAGGAATTCCCATGCCTGGAAGGTCTATAAATTTATAGCCATATTTTTGGGCTACAGTCTCTTCTGGGCCGTTTTTTATTCCCACATAGATTATTTCCACATCAGGAATTTCTTTTTGAAGTTTTTCTCCTATGGCTATAGCCGGATAAATATGTCCGCCTGTGCCTCCGCCAGAAATTATCACTCTCATCTAATCATCCTTTGTATTTCTCTATCATTTCTTTAAAGTCCTTGCCTCTTTCTTCAAAGTTCCTATACATACCCCAAGATGCGCTTGCAGGTGATAAGAGGAAGATATCCCCTTCTTCTAAATTATCGAAGGAAATCTTTACTGCATCTTCCATATCCTTGGCCTTCTTGTAATTTACTTTATAGGCTTCGCAAAGACTCGCCAATTTATCTGTGGTTTGTCCAATGATAACCATAAGTTTTCCATGTTTTTTAAATTCTTTGATATAAGGACTGTAGTCGATATTTTTATCGTAGCCTCCTGCAATTATTACAATTGGCTTATCGAAACTTTGAATGGCCTTGACTGAACTATCTACATTTGTTCCCTTGGAGTCATTGTAGACCCTGATGCCTCTTATATCTGTTACAAATTCCAGCCTATGCTCTATTGATTTAAAGCTTTTTGATCCCCTTATGATATCTTCTATAGAAACTCCATATATAAAGCAAGCAAGGATAGCAGCCATCAAGTTTTCGTAATTGTGTCTGCCTATTATTGAAAGATCATCTACATCCATTAATTTGATATTTTTTCCTTGATCTTTAAAGAATATAGATGATCCTTTAAGATAGGCGCCTCGATCAACTTCCTCTTTTGAAGAGAACTCATAGACCTTTGCCCTAAAGTCAGCCTTATGATCCACTAATATAGGATCCTCGTGATTAATCACTAGAAAATCACCTGAGTCTTGCTTTCTACATATATTAAGTTTCGAATTAATATAATCATCGAAAGACCCATGCCAATCTATATGATCTTCTGTTATATTTGTAATACAAGCTATATGTGGTTTGTAAGTAGATACATCGTGAAGTTGGAAGCTTGAAAGCTCGCAGGAGAAAATCGCACTAGGATTTTCATACATCTGCCACAAGATTCCTTCACCGATGTTTCCTACAGAAATAGCCTTCCTACCTGATTCATTAAGTATATGACTAATCATAGATGTAGTAGAAGTCTTGCCATTGGTTCCAGTTGTAGCTATGATTTTCGCTTCAGGAAAGAGTCTAAAAGATAATTCAATATCAGATATTATCTCGTATTTTTCCCTTAGTTTCTTTACCACTTCATCCCTTGGGGGAATGCCTGGACTTTTTACTACAAATTCAAAATCATAATCACAAATTTCACTATCAGAAATAGGGCTATATTTATAGCCCTTAAGTTCCTTAACTTCTTTTTTATTTTTATCAAAGGTATAGACATCATAGCCCATCTTATCAAGGGTCTTTGCTGCTGATATACCTGTTAGTCCCAAACCGTAAACTAAAATTTTCTTCATACTAATGCCGCCAATGTTATCATACAAAATATTACAGATACTACTGCAAATGCTACTACTATCTTTTGTTCCTTATAGCCTTTTAGTTCAAAGTGATGGTGGATTGGAGTCATTAGAAAGACTCTCTTCTTGTTTCTGTGTCTGTAGCTTGTAACTTGGATAATTACAGATAGAGTTTCCAAAACATAAATTCCACCAAAGATTATTAGATATAGAGGTATCTTTAGATTTATTGCCATGGCAACTATTGCTCCACCGATTGCCATTGATCCCGTATCTCCCATAAATACTGCCGCAGGATTTGAATTGAATATCAAAAATCCCAAGAGGCTTCCAAGCATTATATAAGAAAATATTTCATTATCTGTTCCCTTACCAATTATGGCAAGTGTTATAAATACTGGAAGAGATACTGTGGCGAGCAAGCCGTCTAGGCCATCTGTAAGATTTGTTGCATTAGTTGTACCGACTATTATGAAAATCATAATAGGAATACCAAGTATTCCAAGCCCTATACTTGTGTTTGTAATGGGTATCAATAAAGATCCTATCGAATCTTTATCATTTATATAAGCTAGAACTGAAATTATAAGGGCTAGTCCAAATTGTAGGATGATTTTTCCTCTTGGGCTTAGTCCTTCCGATTGTTTTAGGATAAGTTTCCTAAAGTCATCTATAAATCCAATTGCTCCAAAGCCTATAGTTGATAAAATCACTATCCAAACTTCAAGCCTATCAAGCGGCAAGAATATAAGAGATAAAATCAAGGCTCCTATAATAAATATTATTCCTCCCATAGTTGGAGTACCAGCCTTCTTGAGATGGCTCTTTGGTCCAACCTCTCTTATATTTTGTCCAATCTTTTTTCTTTTTAGAATTGGTAAGATCACTAGGCCTAGGCCTATGCTTAACAATATACTAATAACTATCAACAAAAAATTATTCATCATTAATTCCTATCTACATTTAATTTGACAGTATTATCATCATCCTTATAAACCATGCCCAACTCTTCTAGGGCGTATCTTTGGATTAAGTTAAGGTCAATCGCTTCTTCTAGCCTAGTATTTAACCTATCCCTCTGGAGTTCGTAGGAGACGATATCTGCCTGTAATGTATTATACTCATATCTTTTTGCATTCAAGTTATTTCTTTTTACTAGAGCTGTTACAAGAAGACTAACTACAAAAAGGAAGGTAAATACAGATAGGCTTAGTTTCATTCTCCTATCTTTTTTCTTAAGATTTTGAATTTGTTTGATTTTCCTACTTCTCTTGTTATCTTTAACCTTAAGTCGTCTTCTTTTCTTGTTATTATTTTTATTAATAGCTATTCTTTCTTCCATGTCTATATCCTTTGTCCAACTCTAAGCTTGGCAGGCTTTGATCGAGAATTATCCCTTAACTCAGCTTTACTTGCCGTCACTGGTTTTCTCGTTATAATCTTAATCTTGGCCCTATGATCACATACACATACCGGAAATTCTGGCGGACAGATACAATCTCTAGCCAAATCCTTGAATTTATTCTTCACAATCCTATCTTCTAGGGAATGGAAGGTGATTATTGCAATCCTTCCGTCCTTTTTCAAGTGATCTACGACCCTCTCTATAGTGTTTTCCAAAACTTCTAGTTCTCTATTTACTTCTATTCTTAGGGCTTGAAATACTCTTTTTTCAGGATGAGCATCTTGACTTTTTATAGATTTTGCTACAATTTCTCGGAGCTTAAAAGTCGTATCGATTCTTTCTTCATCACGGAGATTAACAATATTTCTTGCTATAGCCCTTGCGAATCTCTCCTCACCATATTCGAAAAATATACGCTCTAGCTCATCCTGAGAGTATTCATTGACAATAACTTCCGCTGTTAACTCATTATCCTGGTTCATCCTCATATCCAAAGGACCATCCTTCATATATGAAAATCCCCTGTCTGCATTGTCAATTTGATATGAACTTACGCCAATATCCATCAAAGCCCCATCTATCAAATCAAGGCCAAGGTCTTCTAGGGCTTTCTCGAAGTTTTCGAAGTTACTATTTACGAAAGTAACATTAGAAAAATCCCTTAAGTTTTCCTTGGCTGCTTCAATGGCTTCTTTATCCTGATCGATTGCGATAAGTCTTCCCTTATCAGAAAGTCTTTCTAAGATCATCTTGGAATGACCTCCCTTTCCCAAGGTTAAGTCTAGGTAGATTCCATCTGGATTAATATTTAGATTTTCTATAGTCTCTTTTGCGAGAACTGGTATGTGTTCAAATTTCATATTATTCATCCATTATATCGGATAGATTCACCTCTACTTCGTCAATATAAGCTTCCCAATTGGCCCTATCCCAAAGCTCAATTGTGCTATTGTTTCCAATTATCATAGCTTCTTCTTTGATCTCGCTATAATCTCTCAGGTTCTTGTTAAGAAGAACTCTGCCTTGTTTGTCAAGGCTTGCCTTTACAGTGGATGAGAAAAATAGTCTCTTGATAGCACGGTTTTTCTTATTTTGCACTTCCAGACTATCAAGTTTTTCTGATTGTTTGATAAATTCTTCCTCAGTGTAGATTACTAGGGACTTTTCTGGACCCTTGGTGATATAGAAATTCTCAGATAAATCATCTCTGAACTCACTAGGTATCATTATTCTATTTTTAGAATCTAACTTGTGAGTAAATTCACCTAAAAACATTTACCACCACTTTCTACCACTATATTCCACTTCACTATCATTTTATACTAAAAGCACTTTATTTGCAACAAAAAAGTCGGCCCTAAGCCGACCCTAAAATTATTTGATTTTTATATTTTATCTATAAAGCTTAAGCTTGTAAGATCTTCACTTAAACTTTATAATATTCTCTTTTTTCTCTTTACTTTTATTTTCCCTAAAATAAGGTGGGAGATGAGTTTTATTTGCCCAAATATATAAGGCTATTCCCAAAATAACATAAATTATACTCATAAGCTGTGCAGTTCTTAAAGATCCTATATAGAGGGAATCTGTCCTAAGTCCTTCCACAAAATATCTCAATATCCCATAAAGGGTGAAATAAATTGCAGACTGCTTGCCCTTATCTGGGTTTTTCTTCCTATAATTTATTAGGAGAATAAATATTAAAACATCTCCTATAGATTCATATAGGAAGGTTGGATGAACCTTGACTCCATCTATGATAATTCCCCAAGGAAGATCTGTCGGACCCCCATGGGCTTCTGAGTTTGCGAAATTTCCCCATCTACCTATACCTTGAGCAAGGACAAGAGAAGGTACTAGTACATCCATAAGGTCTAGGAGGGGGATTTTTTTGTATCTTGCATAAACTAGAAGGGCAATACTTCCAAAGAGGATTCCCCCATGGATTGCAAGACCACCCGCCCTAAAGTTTAGGATCTGTGAAGGGTTACTTCCATAATAGTCCCACTCAAAGATGACATACCAAAACCTTGCTCCGATTATTCCTATTGGTAGGATTACGAATAGCAGATCATAGATAAAGTCTTCGTCAAAACCGCGTCTTACGAACTCACTTTTTGCAAATTGTGCTGCGATAAATATTCCTGTTATGATTATTATTGCATACCAGTAGATTTCTAAACCGAATATCCTAAAGGCAACAGGATCTATATTAAATTCCATCTTTATTCCTCACTAGAATCATCCCAGTTTGAGTATACCTCTTGGACATCGTCGTTATCTTCTAGGGTATCGATTAGCTTGTTTAGCTTATCAACATGATCTTCTTCTACTTTAATCATGTTGTTTGCAAGGTAAGATATATCTGCACTTTCTATCTTATAGCCTAATTCTTTTAGTTTGTCATTAGCATCGTTAAAGCTATTTACATCTGTGATAGCCTCGAAGTATTCTCCCATTTCTTTGACGTCTTCACAGCCTGCTTCTAGGGCATCCATCATGAATTCATCGAAGTCTTTTCCTTCTTTTCCTACTATGATATCGCCCTTTCTTTCGAACATAAACATAACAGATCCGTCAGTTCCAAGATTTCCACCGTTTTTGTCGAAGGCATGTCTTACATCAGGAGCTGTTCTATTTTTATTATCTGTTAGGCAGTCTACTATTACAGCAACTCCACCTGGTCCGTATCCTTCATAGATTACTCTTTCGAAATTATCTGAAGCATCATCTCCTGCTGCTTTCTTGATAGCTCTATCTATGTTATCATTTGGCATGTTATCTGCCTTGGCTTTTTCTATAGCAGTTTTAAGAGCAGGGTTATAGTCTGGGTTTGTTCCACCCTCTTTGGCTGCAACTGTTATATTTCTAGCGTGTTTTGTAAAGATCTTGCCCTTTTTGGCATCTTCACTTCCTTTTTTATTTTTAATCTTGCTCCATTTATTATGTCCTGACATATTTCCTCCTATTTTTCTTCAAATAACATCAAAGTATCTTTGACATCTATTTTGATATTGGCACTTGTTAAATTGATAAGGTCTTTTTCTATCTTTGGGTAATCTTCGCTTCTAATATGAAGCTTAATCTTAACCAAATCAGTAAAATCCTTATCTATGACCTTAAGCTTATTTTCTGCTAGGTAGTTTTCAATTATACCAAGCACCGTATACGAATGAATTAATTCTACTTCAAAATACTCTCTCTTACAAACTATATTGGGCGATACAGTATCAGTAACTCCCCTAGTGTAGGCCCTTACAAGTCCCCCTTTTCCTAAGAGCTTGCCACCGAAATATCTGGTAACCACAACGCAAATATTTCTGACCTCTTCTTTTTCAAGGACAGATAGCATAGGAAGGCCCGCAGACCCTTGGGGTTCGCCATCGTCTGAGTATCTTTTAATCTCAGGGATTTCATTTATGATATAGGCCGAGCAGTTGTGAGTTGCTTGCTTGTTTTTATCCTTTATCTCTTCGATAAAACTAATGGCCTCTTCTTCACTTTCTACATATTTAGCACTTGTTATAAATCTTGATTTTTCCTCTTCGAACTCGCTAGTTTTAAAGCCCTTTATGGTCCTATACTTTTTTAATATATCTGTCATATTTCGAATAGTCCTCTTTGCTTATTTCTAGTTTCAATATGCTAGAAGTTGGATCATAGTCCCTTTCTATAATATCGTAATTACTCATGATATAGTCTAGGACCCTACCATCTTCAAATGGAATTGCCATTTCCACAAGCTCGTAGTCTTCCTTTATGATTTTTACGATTTTCTCCTTAAGTCTTATGAGGTCTTCTTCCTTGTGGGCTGACATGTAGATTTTTTCGCTATCTCTCTTGTATAGGCTTACGCTTAGCTCATCATCTACCCTATCCATCTTGTTAAAGACATAAAGAATTTCTTTATTTCCAACATCGATACCTTCAAGAGAGTTTTCGATGGTCTCTATCTGATGGTCAATATTGTGGCTTGAATCGATGACTATAAGGAGCATGTCAGCAAATCTAACCTCGTCTAGGGTTGTTAGGAAGGAGTCATTAAGCTCCTTGGAGAGATTGTCGATAAAGCCTACAGTATCTGTCAAGGTGACCTTGGTATTAGAAAAATCTAATCTCCTAGTCGATGTATCAAGTGTTGCAAAAAGCAAATCGTCCGAATAAACATACTTTTCTTCACCAAAAAGCTTCAGCATCCCATTTAGGATTGTAGACTTTCCTGCGTTGGTATAGCCCACTAGGGATATATTGTGGATATCCTTTCTCGATTTTCTATTTATCATTTTAGTCTTATCCAAATCCTTTAGAGCCTTTTCCAAAGACTTGATATCTCTTACAATAGCACGCCTATCTGTCTCTAGCATTGTCTCTCCAGGTCCCCTCGTACCGATTCCTCCGGCCTGTCTTGATAGGTAGGAAAACCACTTGTTAATCCTTGGCAATTGATATTTTAATTGGGCAAGCTTTATCTTAAGTCTTGCTTCCTTGGTATTTGCACGCATAGCAAAAATATCTAGGATAAGAGTTGTCCAGTCCACTACGTGAAGTTTCATCTCTTCTTCTAGATTATAAAGCTGACTTGCTGATAATTCTACGTCAAATATTACCGTATCTATGTCGTTTTTTTGGGCAAGATCCATGATCTCTTCGACCTTTCCCTTGCCTATATAATATCTAGGATTGACCTTGCTTACCTTTTGAGATACGTAGGCCTCAGTCTTTCCTCCTGCAGTATTAATCAAAGACTCTAATTCATAGATCTTATTGTCGAGATCGTCGTCCTTGTCTACTGCATTAACTTGTATAACTCTTTGCATAAACTTCCTTTCTAAAATGATTATACGACTAATCCCTTGATTATAAAAGTTAATAAGTCTGGAAGTATTTACTTAAAAATGATAAAATGATAGTATCTAGAATATTAAAAATAAATCATGGAGGCATTATGCATAATAAACTTGCCGCTCTTGTTGGAAAAATAATACTAGTTGTAATATTATTTGTAGCTGGCCTTGGAGTTATTTTTGCTGGCATGACTGGTGGAGCAATACTAGAAGTAATGAAGACTGCTCCCAAGATTGACGCTAACAGTATAAAATACGAAATGAGCCAAAACTCAACAATAGTGGATGAAAACGGAAACGAAGTCGATTCGATTGCTACAAGCGAATACAGACAGATAGTAGATTATAAAGACATACCAGAGAATTTAAAAAATGCATTTGTCGCAGTTGAAGATGAAAGATTTTATAAACACAATGGTATAGATCCCCTATCAATCATAGGTTCTGCTTTTGAAAATATGAAGGCAGGGTCAATCGTAAGGGGTGGATCTACTATAACCCAACAGCTTGCAAGAAACACCTACCTATCTAACGATCAAACCTACGAAAGAAAGATAAGGGAGATTTATCTTGCCCTAGAGATTGAGAAATATCTCGAAAAAGACGAAATCCTAGGAGCCTATCTAAATAGGGTCTTCATGGGACAAAACTCTTACGGAGTCCAAGCTGCAGCTAAAACTTACTTCAATGAGGACGTGTCCGAGCTAAATCTTGCCCAATGTGCATCCCTAGCTGGAATCGTCCAATCACCTTCAGAAAACTCTCTTTATAAGTCAATTAAGACGAGTGAGGTAACAGATCAAAGAGTCCTAGGTGAATTTAGTATAGACGGAAATAAATACTCAGCAGTATATAACGAAGCTCCTTACAAAAGAGAAGAATACGTCCTAGATAAGATGCTAGAAAACGGCTACATCAACGAGACTCAATACAAAGAAGCCAGAGACTTTGATGTGGCAAGCACAGTAGAGCCTGCGGAAAGGTCTAATACAGAAATCGCTAGCTACTTTAACTCTCTTCTAGAACGTCAAGTAGTTAATAAGCTTATGGGTGTATTAAATATTTCAGAAAACCAAGCCTGGGATAAGCTCTACTACGGAGGGCTTAAGATTACGACGACCCTAGATAAGGGCTTGCAAGAAAAACTTGAAGATATCTATGCCAATTTTTCAGAGCACTTGATAGGAAATAGCGAAGGCCTAGGCTACGCTCCCCTACTTGATTTATCTTATGATAATTGGGGAAATATAGTAAATTCTAGTGGGGCCTTACTCTATTATAAGAGAGCAAATCTCCTAGATGAAAATAACGACCTTCACTTAAGTTCTGATGAGGCTTGGAATGATGAGGCAGGAGACCTAATACTTGCGACAAATAAGGCCTACCTTGACCAAACCAAGCTTATCTTTAAGGATTTCTATTCCTTGGATGAAACAAACTCCAACCTTAGAACTCACAGGACTGGACGAATAGAGTTCGAGTCCAACGAAGATATCTATCAGGATGAGGATAACAATATAGTAATTAGTAAGAAATATCTAGATAATAACCCAAATCTTTTTACAGCCTATGACGATGGATCTATTAGCCTTAACAAGGACTATTACGATATAGACCTAAACGGGGTAATCCAACCTCAATCATCATCTGTAATAATCGATCAAAAGACTGGCCATATCAAGGCCTTGATGGGAGGACGTGACCAAGAAGGAATCAATATCTTAGACAGGGCATCAAGCGTTCCAAGACAACCTGGTTCATCAATCAAGCCTATAGCAACTTATACAGCTGCCCTAGATCATGGCTTTAACCTCGCAACTGGTGTAGATGATGTTCCATTCGAGATGAACGAAAATGGCGAAGCTTGGCCTGTCAATGTATATGGCTACTACATGGGTTACACCCCTATAAGAGATGCCATCAAGATGAGTATAAATACAATTGCAGTTTCTACCCTCAATAAGGTAGGAATCGACACTAGTCTTGAATACCTCAAAAACTTCGGTCTAATCAAAGAAAATGGCAGAGATTATTTCGTGACAAAAGACGAAAATCCTGACACAAACGACGAAAACCTCGCAGCCCTAGGAGTGGGTGCTATGAGTCATGGTCTTACCACACTAGATATGACTGCAGCCTACGCAGCCCTTGCCAATAAGGGTGAATACACTGAACCTTTGACCTTCTCAAAGATAACCGACTCCCAAGGAGAAGTAATCTTTGATGAGGATAATCTAATAAAACACACAGTAACAAGCCCAGAGACAGCCTATCAAGTGACCTCTGCCCTAGAAAGTGCAGGAGAATATTATGGAAATATCCACCTAAACGGAACAGATTACGCAACAAAGACCGGAACAACTGATGATAAGACAGACTTCTGGTGCGTTGGATATACTCCTTACTACACAGTTGGAGTTTGGATGGGAGCAGATAATCAAAATATCCACCTAAACAGCAACAGTGTAGATAGGGCAGCCCTCATGTGGAATGTTATAAATACAGAAATCCTTGCTGACACAGAGCCTGTTAGTTTTGAAGAACCTGAAGGCATAAGGCATATGGAAGTAGATACCATAAGCGGTAAGCTTCCAACAGACGCCTCAAGGGCAGATCCACGTGGCACTGTAAAAGAAGAAATCTTCGGTCCAGAAAACTATCCAAAAGAAGAAGACGACATGCACAAGTGGGCTTATATAGATTCTAGAAATAACCTATTAGCTAGTGATGTCACACCAAAATTCTTGATCCAAACTAGGTCCTTAATAGTTGAAAAGAACGAATATGATCCAAACAAGTTTAACGGAATTATTCCAAGAGACTGGGATTACAGGATGCCAACAGTCTACTCAAACTTAATCTATACTCCACCAAAAGTGGAAAACAATAAAGATAAAGACAAAGATAAAGATAAAGACAAAGACAAAGATAAAGATAAAAATAAAAATGGCGAGAAAGAAAATGAAAGTAATAGTGGAACTAATAATTCCACAAGTGACGCGCTTGATAATTTATTAAATAAGGAATCTACAGAAAATAATTCTGGATTCGGTTACTAGAAGTCCCCCCTGTGGGGGCTTTTAGTTTTATCTATTTTGTCTTGGATTAAAGAATAAGAATTTCATTATTGTTTTAATCAAAGGTTAATATCAACCATAGAGATCTTCCTATTTTATTTAAGTTAGGCCGTCTCAAAAGTTTTATAAAAAACAAATTTCTCCAATAAAAAACTTCCCAGCCAAGCTAGGAAGCTAATTTTAATCTTCTTATTTTTTTGCTCCAGTAATCTTATCGTAAGCAAATAATAGGATTACTGCACCGATTACTGCGTATACGATTTGCATTACAAGTCCTGGATTTGCTGAGTTAAACAAGGTGCTAAATAGCCAGTTACCAACTCCACCACCGATTACTCCGACGATGATATTTGCAACTGCTCCCATTTGAGCATCTCTACCCATAATTTTGCTTGCAATCCAACCTGCAATTGCTCCGATAATAATTGAAGCTATTATTCCATAATTACCCATAATTTCTCCTTTCAAAAGTACGATGTACTTATTTATAATTTAATTAGCAACACCATTTGCTGCTAATATATTTATATCCTTATTTTTATATTTTAAACATTTTTTTATATACAAGGTACAATGTATGAAAAGGTAATTCTTATGTTATAATATTTAATGGAGAGGAAAAAAGAATGAACGAAATAAATATTTTAATAGTAGAAGATGAAAAAACTATATCTGATATAGTTAAAAATTATTTGATAAAAGATGGCTACCATGTCTTTCAGGCTTTCGACGGAGTAAAGGCACTTGAGATTTTTAATGAGGAACAGATCGATCTTGTGATACTTGATCTCATGCTTCCAATGCTTTCTGGCGAAGAAGTCTTAAAAGATATAAGAAATAAATCCCAAGTTCCTGTTATAATAACTTCTGCCAAGGTCGAGGAGTTCGATAGGATCCAAGGACTAAGGCTTGGGGCAGATGATTATGTAACCAAACCTTTTTCTAACAAGGAACTTGTAGAAAGAGTTAAGGCTGTTCTTAGAAGGATTGAAAAATACAATATCCCTAGAGCTGATATTATAAAAACAAATGATGGAAGACTTCTAATGGATCTAAAATACAATAGATTCCTAAAAGATGGCAGGGAGATTTCTCTCACTAAGAACGAATTTTCTATTGTAAAGACCCTATTTTCAAGTCCAAACAAGATCTTTACAAGAGATGAGATAATAGAGCTTACCTTTGGCCTAGATTATGACGCCTACGACAGGGCAATAGATACTCATATCAAAAATATTAGGCAAAAAATCGAGGACAATCCCAAAAAGCCTCAATACATCAAGACAATCTATGGTATGGGTTACAAATCCGGTGGCGTAGATGACCTCATTAAGGAATAAATTAATCAAAAACTTCATCGCAGGAGTCCTCGCCTGTATATTGATTTACTCAATCCTTATAACCCTCCTTGTCACCTTAAGGTACTCGGACCTATTAAAAATCGTAGATGATAAAAAGCCAAATCTCGTAAGTGAGTGGTTTATAAGACTTAATAACGATGAGAATATATCATCTGAGGGCATGTGGGCTTATCTTAATGACCTAAGCAAGCAGCAAAATGTCAATATCAAGTATTACGATCAAGATGGAAAACTTCTCAAATATATCCATTCCCTAAATGCAGATGATCCTGAACATATCAAAAGCAAGTCCTACAATGTCTTCAATGCTGACAAAAAACAAGAAGCTGGGAAGATTCTCGTAGAATATTCCGTTGACTATACAACTGTAAATAGGCTCCAGGATGATTTTAGGCAGGCAGTAATATATGCTATAACAAGCTCGCTTATAATAGGCTTTGTCATAGCCCTTATCCTTTCAACCAATATTTCGAAGCCTATTGTAGAGATGAATGATTTCACAGTAAAGATCAAGGAAGGAATTTATGAAAGCCTTGGCGATGAAGAAAGTGATATTAGTGAAATTTCAAATCTTCAAAACAACATCAACTTCTTGTCAAAATCTTTGAAAAAACAAGAAGATATAAGGATGCGCTATGCTCAAGACATATCCCACGAGCTTAGGACTCCCCTAACCAATCTCAAGCTTTACATTGAGGCCTTAGATGATGGGGTTATGGAGTTTGACAAGACTACTGTCCAAAGCTTAAATGGTGAGATAAATAGACTCCAGGTCCTAATAGATGGCCTTAAGGACTCCTTCAATGAAAGTGTGGAGATGGGTAAGCTCAATCTTGAAGAGGTAAATATTTCTGATATGCTTAATGGAATAGCTAATGGCTTTATGGCCAATTTCATCAATAGAAATATTAATCTTACAAAGGATATAGAGCCTGGAATTTTTCTTGTAACAGATAGAAACAAGCTCCTCCAGGTCATCCAAAATATCCTAACCAATGCTATAAAGGCCATAGACAGGGATGGAAATATAGAAATAAAACTTAGCGGGTATAAGCAAAAAGTATTTATAGAAATTACCGATGATGGCATAGGGATTGATAGTGATAAGCTCGATATGATATTTGAAAGATTCTACAGGATAGATGATTCCAGAAATACCAAAACTAACGGAGTGGGCCTAGGCCTTGCCATTAGCAAAAACTTTGTAGAAGCCCTCAATGGTAAGATTGATGTCAAAAGTCAGATTAACCAGGGCACGAGTTTTATCCTAGCCTTCAACAAATAAGTGCGGTGAATTATGAGAAACAATAAGAAAAAATCTGATAGACGCAAGAGAAAAAGCGAAATCAGAATAGTAAAAAGTACTAGAAATGATAAGCGAAGAAGACCCCTTACAAGAAAACAAAGACTTCGTAGGAAGAAGATTATCAGAAGGAGAAGGATCCTAGTTCTAATCATCCTTGTCCTAATCTTTGCTATAGGAAGTATTATCTTTGGGAAATTAAATTCCTACAAGTCCCCAGGCTATCCTAGCTTTAGGGACGAGGTTCTAGAAGGACTTACAGAAAATATCTTCGTAGGAAAAACCGATGGCAGAAGCTTAACCAGTGCCGAAAAGCTCGCTGATTTTGATAAGCTCTATGAAGCTATAATAAGAAACTACCCTGTAAGTAAGTCTAATAGAGATAAATTCGATCAATTCGCTAAGTCCCATGATAGTTTAAGAAAAAAAGTCAAAAACTCAAAGACTGACCAAGAGTACTTCGATATCATAAAAGAGAGCCTTTCAATCCTAGAAGATCCCAAGACCTTCATTGTAGACAAGAATACTTACAACAATCTCTTTAACCTTTACAAAAACAATAAGGATACAAATATAGCCAAAGTCCTTGGCAATGACCAAGCTGTCGATAGGTACAAGAGGATGATTAACAAGGAAAATATCAACAGGGATATGATCATAGATAATCCTAAGGACTCGACCCTAATTGCTAGGCTTCCTGACTTTTCTTCAAAGAAGTTAGATGAGGACCTTGATTTAATTGCAGAAAAGCTACAAAAGGGATCTATAGAATCAATAGTCTTTGACCTATCTGATAACACATCCATAGACTCAGCCTATGTAAATGAGTTTGTAACTTACTTTTTGGACAAGGATTATGAAGAAAAAAATATTTTCTTCTACAGAGGAGTGCTTTTTGAAGAAAAGCTCACTGATATCAAAGCAAATGATCAAAGTCCCTATACTACAGGTAAGGTCAAAAATCTCGCAGCCAAGTATAACAATGAAATCACTAACTTTGACCTAGATGATTATAGCTACTACGATCAGATTGAGCTTAAACTTAAGAAAAAGGATGATTTCAAGAAAAGAAAAATCTTCGTCTTAACTAACGAGAATACAGCCAATCAAGCAATAAGATTAGCAGCGATTCTTAAAGAAAACGGGGCCTATATTGTAAAAAACGCCCTAAGTTCGGAGAAAACTCCTAATGATAAAATTGAGCTCTTATCCCCTGACCTCTTACTTTTAGACCATGCAGGACTAATCATTTCCATAAATACTGAAATTAAGGCAAGTGAAGATAAGATATTAGAATATGATCATAGGATAAATAGCGAAAATCCAGATAAGGCAATGATGGAAATAGTAAAATAAATAAAATCCCTCAGAGATTCTCAGCTAGAAAGAGATGTCATCTGAGGGATTTTTTCTAGGAAATTTCTACAAAATAAAATTTAATCTTCCACTATGCTAATTATTTTAATTATAAGATAAATTTCACACTAGCTTGTGGAGAAATATTTTTATTAGCAAAGATCTTATAATTTTAATCATAGAAAAAGCCCTTAGGCAATCCTAAAGGCTTAAGAAATTATTTTCTTTTTATTTTCTAACGAATTCTTTGGCTTTATTTTCACCAAGTTTACCAGCGTAAGCTGATACTACTAGGGCAAGTACAAGTCCTACAAATACAAGTACTGATCCTGCTGATGCCTTGTTAGAAGCATCTTCTGCTCCTTTTTTAGCTCCTTCTACAGTTTCGTCAACTTTATCACTTGCTTCGTTTGAAAGCTTGGTGATTTCTTCACTTGCATTGTTAATTGCCTTTTCAGCTTCTTTAGAAGCATCTTGTAAGCCATTGTAGATATTTTCTGAAACTTCGCTAGCTTCTGCTTCTGTAAGGTCGCTATTTTGTGCAACTGCATTGTCAATTGCTTCCTTATCAGCAGAATCTGCTATAGTTTTTGCTCTTTCAGATAATGAATCTGTTAGATCTTTTATGATTTGATCCTTGTTTTCTGGGTTAAGGGCTAAATCCTTAACTGCAGCTGTGATTTCATCTCTAGATTCTTGAAGTTGTCCTTCTAGATACTCTGGTTGAAGTTCAGCAACCTCTGTATCAGCTAGATATTTTTCTAGATTTCCTTGAAGTTCTTCTGTGTCAATATCTGAAATCTTAGCTCCTGCACTTTCAAGTGCCTTGCTTGCTGCATCTCCTGCAACATTTGAAACAGATCCTGCAACATTACCTACTGCATCTCCTGTAGTTTTTGCTACAGATCCAATTACATTTCCTGCCATACCGAGGGCTGATGATACTGCGTTAAATACTAATGTTATTAGTAATAAAATAGTAAGTGCCCAAGTAATAGCTCCGTGAAGAAGACCTGTTGATCTTGCAGAATATCCTGCAACAAATCCACCCGCGCAGAATGCGATGATTAGGGTAATGATTGTCCAAATACCTGTACCAATTCCAACTCCTGCCATTGGGTTTGCGCTTGTAGGTGCAAATAGGCCAAATCCTAGTGCTGCTGTTAGTAGGCTTAGAACAGTAAATACTGCTGCTGCACTTACAGCACCTGCTATGATTGAGCCCCAAGATAGGTTTTTACCAGCTTGGATAGGACTTGTTTCTTGTTCATAGACAGCCCTATTAGCTCTTCTGTTATTTTTTTCTGTCATATTTCCTCCTTATGATGTCAAATCATTTTCAAATTAAAATACATAAGCATTTTCTATGCTTGCTGTACTATTATACCCAATTTTGCCAAATTACCTACTATTTTTGTAAATTTCTTGCTCTCTTAGGATTTCTGCGACCATATCTCTGCCCTTTTGCATCTTCTTTATGTTTTTGATATCGAGAATTATGACCTCATTTTTGATCAAATCATTCTTGCTTTTTTCTGTAAGATAGGATGAATTTATAATAAGAATTGGCCTAAGCCTCGTATCCATACCAGAAATTTTTCCTATCATTTCCTTAATGAAATCTTCCCTTAATTTTTTTTCAAAATCATAGTTTCTAATCTCAATTGCAAAACGCTTTTCATCCTTTTTGGCATATAGATCAAATCTGTGAGTTCTTTGGAACTCTTCCTGGAAGGGCTCGACCCTGTAGCCTGATTTTCTAAAGGCCTTGGCTATAAATTCTTCTGTAGTAAGGTCAATGTTAATCTTTCTTAGGGCCTTCAAGAGATTGGTCGGATTTATCTTAAATACTGCCCTATACTCTGTTCTTTCTCCATATCTTTTGATGTCAAATCCGATTACTAGATCATTAATCACATTGAAATTGCCGTGGGCTATAGCATTTCTAATATGACGAAGAAGAGCCATAGTCTTTGTTTCACTATTATCAGCCAGAGTCATTACTAGCTTTTGCTCATCTACACTGAGCTTTCCTCTGAATTTATTAGCGAGATTCTCCCTAATATCCTCGGTAAAAAGCACATCCCTGTCTCCTAATTTCATAGAAGCCATAATGTCCTTGAAAATATAATCGTCATATTCTGGATTTAGGAGAAGGGGATTTACCTTGGCCTGCTCGGAAGTAATATTTGGCACATACCACAAGAGCATCTTTATGGCCTCATCAAGATCTGGGCTTAACTTTATCGGAATTTCCTTATGGTCTATAGAAAAATCCATAAGTTTACCAGTCTTATTTATTTCAAACTTGTCTGTAATTTCCATCATTTCACCTTTTTCTTTTACTATCTACTAATATCTTACCCAAATACATATTTATTCTCCTATCTTCAAATAATCATAGGCTCCTTCAAGGTCTAGTAAATTCCTCAAGATGTATTTAATCTTAAGATTTTCGCTTACAAGGTCCATATACTTATTTCCCAAAAGATAAGTCCTAATAAGTTTTGGATTATCTTCTAGATAAGTTTGGATTTCACTTATCTCTACTGGATTTTTCCTAATTTCCTTAAGAGTCTTCCTAATATTTTTCCCCCTTATGGTTGATGAAGAATCTATGAGCTTGTAAGTAGAATCTCCAGACCTTATATTTAGGATAAGGGTAAGGGTCCTATTAATCCTTGTCCCACGGAAGGTTCTAAGACCTTGTCCATCTTTATCATTAATTAGATAAAAGCCTTCCTTGTCAGGAGAAATATTCAAGCTATCAATCACTTCATTGATTTTGTCATTAAAGGAATATTTTGCTCTTTTCCCTATAATCTCTTCCATTTTTCTTCTAATCTCATCAGATATATCTTCCTGGCTAGATGCTCCAAAGTCAGGAGCCTTTCCATCTTCAGCCTTCGTCACTGTGATTTTTTTAGCCCTCAGATTAATCGATTGAACTTCCCAGATGAGTCCCCCCAGATAGATTCCATCTCCCTTCTTAAGGTCGATTGATTTTTCTATTTCGCCAATTTTGCCCTTGTCATTAAAAACATGAAAATTATCCTTACTTATAAATTGATTGTAGAAAGAGCCCATTTTGAGGAGCTTTTCGCATTCGATTCCTCCTATGTACTCATTTTCGAGTCTTTCGATATAGCCTTTTTCTATCATATGCTCTGTAAGTTCCATAAATTCTTCATGGTCTATATCAAAGTCTAACTTCTTATCTAAAACACTATAGTCTTCGATACTCAATCCATTATTTTCCAAAAGAGTAGATAGGATTTGATGGGCAAAGACATCGTAGGGACACTTTATAGGATAAATTTTGTCAAGTCTTCCTTCCTTAAAGAGGATAATTGTCGCAAGGGATTGGACTAGGTCCCATGGATTTGTAGCTATTTGATGAAGGATTGACTTTCCGGTCTTTCTCCCCGACCTACCTAGTCTTTGGGCAAGGGATAGGATAGAAAACGTAGATCCATACTGGCAAATCGAATAGACGCTACCTATATCTATTCCTAGCTCTAGGGTTGAAGTTGCACATATTATAAAGTTCTCTCCCTCCCTATTTTTGGCGAAATCCTCTATTTCCTTTCTTTTATTCTTACTAACAGAAGAATGGTGGGAGAAGATTTGAGTATTTACTTGCTCTTCGCTTGCTTTTTTCTTAAGCTTAACAGCAAGCTCTTCGACAAGCTTTCTTGAATTTGGGAAGGCGAGCATGGATCCGTCACTTGCAAAGGATAGGATTTGATCCACTGTCTTATCGCTTATATGATCTTCCTCATCATAAGAAATCGTAGCTTCTAGCTCATTTTTGGAGGAGTCTACGATTAATTTAGTCTCTCTATTGTTCTTGAAAAATCCCTTACAAATATGGTAATTTAAGTCTCCTACTGTTGCAGAAAGCCCAATAAATCTCGGGTTCTTTTCAGTGTAGGCAAGGATTCTCTTAAGGAGACTTCTAAGCTGAGCACCCCTATTTCCAGTAAGGAAGCTGTGGATTTCATCGACTATTATATAATCTAAGCCAGTAAATAACTTTCTAGCCTCAAGACTTTTGTTTACAAAAATCGCCTCCAAGGATTCAGGGGTTATAAGACAAATTCCGGAAGGATTTTCCAATAATTTTTCTTTTCTCGTCTGATTGGCCTCTCCATGCCAACTAGTTACACTTATCCCTATCTCATCACACATGGCAAAAACTCTCTTAAACTGATCATTAATCAAGGCTATAAGGGGAGAAATATAAAGAATCCTAAGACCCTTATCGAATTCATTTGCTTTTGATATGGCAGGGAGAAAGGCCGCCTCAGTCTTGCCAGCTGCTGTCGGAGCTATAAAGATAAGATTGTCCTCGGTCTCATAAAACTCCCTGATAGAAGCTTTTTGAATCTTAGTTAGGCTTGGCCACTTATTCTTGTAGACAAACTCCCTCATAGGCCTTGATAATAGTAAATATGGATCTGTCATAGGATAAAGATATCGTCGTCGTGATCTTGAGGATCTTTTTCGACAGGACTTGATAAATTTTGAAATTTACTTGCTAAGATTTGATCTATACTTATATCAGGATTCTGTCTTTTAAGGTCTAGGATTTCGAGGAAGTCCTTGATTACAGCCCTAGGAGTGAGAAACTCCTTGGCTCCAGGTCTATTAAGTTGGCCTTCCATGTATCTTATGATAGTCTCCTTATCCATGTGGATTTCTTCCTTGTAATTGATATTATAAATATTTAGAAGATTTTCAAGGAGGGTAAAGATCTCTTCTTCTGTAAGGGGCTTAAGTATAAGGGCAGTCTTTTTGGTATTGATAAACTCTAAATCTGTATCATCAACCCTTCCAAGCCTCCCAGCAAGGGCCCCGTAGGAGCTCATTCCCCTCGACTCGTCAAAGACTGTAGCCCTTGTTGCTCCAAAGTTTATGAAAAGATTCTTGGCCTTGCCACTTTTAGCCTCGTTATATATATTTAATATCCTCTCATAATTTCTCTCTCGAGTTACAGATTGGGCAAGCTTGTAGAGATTGACTGCCTCGTCAAAATTAATCACAAAGCCGGAAAATCCAATTGAGTGAAAAAGCTCAGACAGATTTTTGATAGCCTCGAAGTAATTATCGTCATTTATAATCTCACATATACCAAGTTCTTTCTTGGCTTCTGTCTTTGTAGAAATATCTCCCCTAAGCCAGCGAATAGCCTTAGTTTTAAGGTCCCTATCATTAGCAACAAGGCCTTCGTAGTATTTTACAATAGCCTGACCCATCTCATAGGAAAGACCAACCGAATCAAAGTCTTCTAGAGCATCGAGTATCTTTTCTTCTACCTCCTCCTTGTATTCTCCCTTGATTAGATCTTTCATCTCCCAAAGATTTTCACGGGAAAGCTCTGTAAAGATTTTCATTATCCATTCTTCTACAATCTCTCCTAGGACATTGCCGCCCCTTTTGGTTTTGGTCTTTATATTATCAGCAATTTCCCTGTAAAGGGCCTGGGCCTTCTTATCTGTTGCGTAAAATCTCCTCTGTGGAGCAAGGTCAATGGTAGATGTAACGAAGTTTTTGGATAGGGCTAGTTGCTCTATTGTAGCAAGCATAAAGGACTTACCTGAACCGAAGTCGCCTACCCAAAATCTAAGATCACTTCCGCCTTTACTTACATCATCAAGGACATCAATTATCTCTTCTACTTCCGCACGCCTGCCTACAAGGAGGTGTTCTATGCCCATATTGGGTACGATTCCTGCCTCTAGGGATTTGATTATTACTTGTGCTTGCTTCGGATTAATCTTTGCCATCTATAATCTCCTTAATCATTTCTACATAAAAAGAATCTATACTTATCTTCCCATCTTCATTTATCAAAGTCTGATCATCTATATAATCAAATAATTCTTCATTTATATCTCCAATAAAAGAATTTAGAATTTTCCCCTCTTCTAGGGCGATTTGACTAGCATCATCTTCCCCAAGAGATCCCTTATCGAGGATTAATTTAAGAAAGGTCTTGCTAGTTTCGCTAATAGAAATGCTCTCATTTTCTTTACTTTCTTGGTTCACTTTCCTATCATCTTCTGTAATTATATCTTCTCTAGGAACTTCTTCGAAAGATAAAGCGTCACTGTCGGATAAAAAGTCTTCTACTATACTGACCGTTTCATCCAAATCCTTCCTCGAATCAGCAAGTTTTGACTTATCGATTTGGATTTTCTTCTGTGGCTTCTTGTCGAGTTTTAGGATTTCATCTATAAGCTCAATTGACATGTCTCTTCTTTCTACTAGGCTTATAAAGCTATCGTAATTTTCTTCATGAATCAGATCGAGAAGCCTTTTTCTGTCTTTATTTTGAAACTTTCCGTGCTTAAACAAATAATAAAATCCTAGGACCTTGGTAGGAGAAAAGTCTTCTTTGCTTAAATTTCTAGAAAGCTTTCCTATATCGACTAGGTCCTTGTGGCTTTCTACAAAGCTTATCTGCTTACTTATATCAGCTTCTAGAATATAAGAGGTCCAGTCTTTAAATTTATTGGGATTTGCTAGAAGATAGTTTTCAAATATTTCTTCTTTTCTTAAGTCGTCAATATTTTCATAGAAAAAATCAAGCTCTTCTAGGATAAAGTCCAACAAGTCCCTAGAATCATTTTTTTCTAAGACTTCTACTTGCTTACTGGAATCTATTTTAGCAAATATCCAGAAATACTCCCTAAATTTTTCCTCTGTTACTAGAAGGAGGGCTTCTAGGATGGATTTAGAAATGGTGTAGGGACTTATGTATTTTCTAATTTTTCCTGTATCAAGGCTATCTTCATCTAGAGCTTTCTTTACTATAGTGAGATAGGATTCTACAAGGAGGTCTCTTGAAGCTTTATGGGACCAAACTTGGTTAGCCCTGCGACTTACTTGACTTATAAGTTTCATCTCTTCTCTCTTATAGGAAAGCTTATGGAAAAGATCCTTATATTCTGACCAAAAGCCCAAATAATCATCTGAATCCTTATATGAAACATTCCTAGGACTTTCTTTCTTTTTATCTTCAATATTAAAATTAAATTGCACCTTGCCTAGTTTTCTCTTATAAGTTTTCTTCCTATCCTTCTTATCAATTGTCGATAGGTCTTTAAGCAAACCATCAATCAAATCCACCACGTCATCAATCTTCATAAGCCCTCCTTCAAAATCCTCTTCCTATCATTATACTTCTTTATACAATTTGTCTTTTAAAAGAGGACTCAAAAAAGCTGGCAAAGCCAGCTAATCAAGAAGATATTTTAAATTAAATCTTAAAACCCTAATTTTCCGAACTTTTAGATAAGATCTTCTCAATTGACAAATCTACTGATGACCTATACATATTCCCGAACTTATGAAGGTGGACCATAAGGAGGTAAAGTCTATAGAACTCGAGCCTTATAGCCCTTTCAGGGTCTTTTTTAATATCTTGTAGATAGGTCCTGTAGAAATTATCATCAAATCCAGAAAACACTGTGCTTACTCCTATATCAAACTCCCAATCTCCATAAAGGGGAGCTGGGTCAAAAAGATAAGCCTTGCCCTCTACAGAAAACATGGCGTTGCCTGGCCACAAGTCTCCATGAAGAAGGACGGGCACACTTTCTCGTCTTCTAAGATAAGTATCTATCACTTCCCTAATCTTTTCGTAAGTAGCTAGGTCTTCACCTGACCAAATTTTTCCTTCGATTAACTTATCTTTGAGCTTATCTAATCTTTCTTCTAGGAAAACTTCACTCCAGCTATCCTTAAAGGCATTGGAAAAGGAAATAGCAGAACCACGATAGGCAAAGTCAAAGCCGAACTTGCCATTGGGACTTTTTATTTGGTGGACCTTCTTAAGCTCTTTGGCAAGATCTCCTTGGTCAAGCCATCTTCCTTCTTCTATATAATCTAGGAGAAGGTAAGCACCATCCTCATTTACTCCACTATCCAAAACCCTTGGGGCACTTACTCCATATTTCTCAAAAAGCTTAAGGCCTGCAATTTCTGCCTGGAAGAAATTAATATCTCCTCCTCTTTGAAGCAGAATGAAATATGGGCCCTTGTCTGTGTAGACCTTAAAGGCCTCGTTCACATCTCCTCCCCTCACACTTCTTATATCATATGCTCCATCTATATTTAAATCTATCACATTATCACCTCCTATAACTCTTACCCAAAATAAAAAAGCCATACCAGAATCACTGATATGACAATATTATTCTAATGATTTAATTTTATTATCTTGCCATTCCAAAACGGATTCAACCATCTGGTCTAAGACTTTGTGGAAGATTCCTATAGACTCATCGTCAATCTTGATACTAGCTTCCTTGATAAATTCTTCACTAACATGAGAAATATTATTAAGCTCCTCTACTCCCTTTTTTGAAAGGCTTATTGATTTTCTTCTCATGTCTTCTATATCTGGCTTGCGTTCGATTAAATCGTCCCTTTCCATCCTGTCTAGGAGGCCAGTCATAGTTGACTCTCTAATATTCATCTGCTTGGCCAAATCTTTTTGGTTAGTCGACCCGACCGAATTTATATAATACATCGCAATGCACTGGCTTCTAGTAAGTCCGTACTTTAAAACGACATTGTTAAAGGCATCGTTCATTATCTTAGCTGCTTTTGATGTTGCAAAGGGCATATATTCTTCAAATTTTAACATAATATCTCCTTCCAGATACCAAACTCCTTTGGCATCTTTCAACTTGGGGCTACATAAGCCCCGTTCTTCATTATATCCATGAATAAGATTTCTGTAAAGTTTGCTTAGGATATAAAATAAATGTAAAAAGCCTAAATATATTTAGGCCCTTCTATAACATATTTACTATTCAATTTCCCTATACAAGGTCTCAAGGTTCATATCATATCCTAGTCTAATTAAATCTTGGGTTCCGTAATCGAGAGTAGCCATCAAATCATCGTCATCAAGATATCTTGTAGCGACATAAGTCTTATCTAGGTAGCCATACTCGTCAAAGGACCTATCTACTATAGTCGTATGGGACTTAAAGGATTTAATTTTTGCCTTATCTCCTGGCTTTTTTTCAATATTACACTCGACAAGGAGACCCTGCTCAACCCTGTAGTCTCCCTCGAAGGCTATAGCCTTTTGGTTGGAGAGAAGATTTCCTAAAGAGTAATAGATTAGTCCACTCCTGCCGTCCTTACCCTTATAGACTTCTTGAGGCTGGATTACGTGGGGATGGTTTCCTATAACTATATCTGCTCCCCAGTCAACCATATCGTGGGCTAATTCTATTTGATCTTCTCTTGGGTAAGACGAGTACTCCTCACCCCAATGAGGATAAACTACTATAAGGTCAACATTTTTCTTCTTAAGTTTTTCTATATCAGTCTTTACTTGATGAGGAGAAAGGGTGTTTACCATATTATATTTTTCTTTAGTATCTAGGAGATAGTCGTTTCCATTTAGGATTTCTGTATAGGAAAGAATCCCTATCCTTATCCCATTAACTTCCTTAATAACATAAGGTCTGTAGGAAGACTCGCTTGTTCCAACATAGTCTAAGCCATGTTTTTTGATAGCTTCAATTGTACTAGTAAGCCCCTCCACTCCCGTATCAAGGCAGTGGTTGTTGGCTGTCGTAAGAAGATCTACTCCAGAATCTTTTATAGCCTTATAGATATTTTCGTTACAGTTAAATAAAGGATAGCCCGATACTTCATAGTCCCCATTTACACTAAATTCGTTATTTAGCATAAAGAAGTCAAAGTCTTCGGCAAATCCCTTGATATCCTCAAAGGATCTTGAATAGTCATAATCGCCTTCGCCGTAGTTTAGGGCGTAGTCATTAATTGGCATATGAGGAATTATATCCCCACCAAAGAGGAGGCTCGCTGTCTTGGTTTCTTCCTTTTCCTCTTCCTTCTCCTTTTTATTTTTCTCAATATAGGCATCTATTTCTGGATACCTCTTGTTTCTTACATCATCCTTCTTGATCCTTCTTTCAAAGTCCTTTTTGTTTAGGGTATCACTCTTTGAGCTTTCGCCCGTATTACAAGCTACAAGACTTGTTATTATTAGAAAGATTAGGGAAAATATTCTTAATTTCTTTTTCATCTTATCACTCCGCTTGTGGTGAAATCTTAAGGTCTAGGAAAAGGTCATTATATAAAATAGTGCTTTCCTTATCTAGGGCCTTGAAGACTTCTAGTTTATTTATAATTTCATCATCTGGATAAAGGGTCTTGTCATTTCGAGCCTCAGAATCTATTAAATCCATGGCCTTCTTGTTTGGAGTCGCATACCAAATATAGTCTGCATTTTGGGCAGCATTTTCTGGCTCTAACATGAAGTTGATAAAGGCATAGGCAGCCTTTTTGTTCTTGCTAGTTTTTGGGATAACCATGGTATCAAACCAAATGTTAGAACCCTCCTTTGGTATGACATAGGAAAGATCTTCGTTAGATTCTATGGCACTTGAGGCATCTCCCGAAAATGTCAGGCCGACATTGGCCTCTTCTAGGGCCATATACATCCTTATCTCATCGGCAAGGATGGCCTTGACATTGCCCATAAGACCTATAAGCTCATTCCTTATTTCTGTAAGCTTTTTTGGATCTTCTGTATTTAGACTTAAGTTATTTGCGAGAAGTCCTATTCCCATTGTCTCACGAGCTCCATCAAAGCTTAGGATTTCTCCCTCAAACTTAGGATCCCACAAGTTCTTCCAGGAATCAAAGTCGCTAGCCTGGTATTTTTTAGTATTATACAAGATACCGAAGGTCCCCCAAAGATAAGGAATCGAATATTCATTTCCCGGATCATATTCCCTATCTAGGAATCTCTCGTCGATATTAGAAAGGCCCTCGATTTTCGAATGGTCAAGCTTTTCTAGTAGCCCCTGGTCTCTCATCATCTCCACTGCATATTCACTGGGAATACAGATATCAAAGTCGGTTGATTTTTGTTTAATCTTGGTAATCATGGCCTCATTTGAATCGAAAGTCTCCATAACTACATTAAAACCAGTCTCTTCCTCAAACTTATCCAAAAGCTCAGGATCTATATAATCTCCCCAATTGTATAAGTAAAAGGTATTTGCCTCTGCTATTTCCTTGCCTCCAAGAAGAATGGACTTTAGGCCTAGGAGGAGGAAAATTCCCACAATACAGGCTAGGAAAAATTTATATACCTTATTCATCTACTTTTCTCCTTTCCATTATCTTCATCTCCCTTTGGCTAATAAAATAATAAATAACTACTAAAAAGAGAGATGCCAGAAACATCAAGGTCGATAGGGCATTTATCTCAAGAGAAATCCCCGTCCTAACTCTGGAGTAAATCTCAACAGAAAGGGTTGTAAAGCCAGATCCTGTAACGAAAAAGGTAACTGCAAAGTCATCCAAGGAGTAGGTCAAGGCCATAAAAAATCCTGTAAGTACCCCACTTGTAATATTTGGTAGGATGATTTTGTTAAGGATAGTTATATCACTTGCACCTAAATCTTCTGCCGCAAGAATCATGGAAGGATTCAGACTATAAAGTCTTGGCAATACCATAAGGACCACAATGGGAATCGAGAAGGCTATATGGGAGAGTAAAACCGTCATAAAGCCCATCGGTATCTTTATAAGAAAGGTAAAGAGAACCAAAAAGCTTGCTCCCATCATTACATCAGGCATAACCATAAGGACTGAGTTAAAGTTTAATACTCTTTTTCTAATCCTATCGCTTCTTAGATAATAGATAGCTATGGCCCCACAAGTTCCAATAATTGTCGCTACAAGGCTTGACAAAAGCCCCAAGACTATGGTATTTATCACAATCGTCCAAAGCCTAGTATCATGGAAGACTTCCTTGTAATGGTCTAGGGAAAATCCCACAAAGGAATTCATATTGGTCCCCCTATTAAAGGAATAAAATATTAGATAGGCTATGGGCAGGTATAAGAGGATAAAGATAAATATTAAATATAAATTTGAAATTTTAAATTTTCTCTTCATTAATTTTTATCCTTTCTAGTATTTAGGGCACTCATTACAACAAACATTAAGACGATTAGAACTAGGCCAATTGTAGCTCCCATCCCCCAATTTTGTGTAACCAGATAATGCTCCTCAACCGCAGTTCCCAGGGTTATGATCTTATTTCCTCCTATTATCCTTGTAATTAGAAAGAGGGATAGGGAGGGAATAAATACGGCTTGACTTCCTGCTATTACTCCATCCATAGAAAGAGGGAGGATAATTTTCCTAAAAGTCTGCCATCTGCTTGCCCCCAAGTCCTCGCTTGCTATCAGATACTCATTTGGTATCGAATCAAGGGCCCTAAAGATTGGTAGTATCATAAAGGGAAGCTCCACATAAGAAGCTACCAAGACGAAGGCTGGGTTGGTGAACAAAAGCCCCTCACTTACTAGGGAAAAGACCTGGGCAATTGGTCCATGTTTACTCAAAAGTCCAATAAAGGCATAGGCCTTTAGCAAAAGATTAATCCAAGTAGGTAGTGTTACCAAAAGGAGAAAGAACTCCTTGTTTTTTGAATTAGTCAAAAAATATGCAAAGGGATAAGCCAAAATCAGGGTCGTTATAGTTATCAAAAAGGCCGTCAAGAATGAATTTAGGGTCATCTTGATATAATTACCAGACCTAAAATAAGAAATATAATTGTCAAAGGTAAAGTTGCCATAGATATCAAAAAATGATTGATACAAAAGCATAGCTATAGGTGCAATTATAAAAAGAACGATCCATAAATAATATAGGCTTGATAGGGCCCTGTATTTTTTATTCATCATCATCTCCTATAGCATATTTCTCGATTCTCTTATCGAAATCATCTTCTGATTCGTTAAATCTCATTACATGAATATCGCTTGGATCTATGGAAATTCCAACAACATCTCCTTCTTCAAATCTCTTGGTAGTATGGATCTTCCACCTGAAATCATCTTCATCGAAGCAAATTAGCTCATTGAAGACTCCCCTAAACAAGACATTGTCTACACTCATCTTAATATCTGCTTGCCTCTCCTTTGAGACATTGATATCTTCAGGCCTTATAACTACTTCAACCTTCTCTCCCTTAGGGATTCCTGCATCCTCACAGGCAAAGTCCTTGTTGGAAAACTCTACTAGATAATCATCTTTCATCACAGCACTTAGGATATTGCTCTCCCCGATAAATTCTGCAACATACCTATTGATTGGCTCATCGTAGATATCTGTAGGCGTTCCTGATTGAACGATTTCTCCCTTATCCATTACGAAAATCTCATCGGATAGGGCTAGGGCTTCTTCCTGGTCGTGGGTTACAAAGACAAAGGTAATACCTAGCTCCCACTGGATATTTGAAAGGAGGACCTGCATGGATTTTCTTAGCTTCATGTCAAGGGCCGACAAAGGCTCATCTAAGAGGAGTACATCTGGTCGATTTACTATGGCACGAGCTATGGCGACTCTCTGCCTTTGTCCTCCTGACATTTGTGAGATTTTTCTTTTCTCAAAGCCAGAAAGATTTACCATATCGAGGGCCTTTTTGACCTCTTCTTTGATTAGCTTCTTATCCATCTTCTTTATATTTAAGCCGAAGGCAACATTATCGTAGACATTCATATGAGGAAAGAGAGAATAATTCTGGAAAACTGTATTTACCTTTCTCTTATTGGCTGGAGTATTACTTACGTCCTCCCCATTTATAAATACATCCCCACTAGTTTGCTCGACAAAGCCTGCTATTATATTTAGAATTGTAGTCTTTCCGCAACCTGATGGTCCTAGAAGGGTATAAAACTTCCCCTTTTCAAGCGTTAGATCTACCGTTTTTAAAACTAGTTCGTCATCATAAGACTTTGTGACATTTCTTAAGACGACACTTTTGTTAGAAAAATTATTTTCCATCTTTCCTCCTACTTTCTTCTTATCTTATAGAAAAGTATACCATAAAATCCTATTCTTTTAACAGTTTTATCAAATATTTTTACAAAAGAGAAGAGGAAACTCATAAAGAAATCTTTCTAATATTTAATTCAACCTATGAAAACTTTTTCTTGACCGAAAATTTCCTATAGCTTATAATTTATTTATAAATATATTTATTAGGAGGTATTTATGTCAGACGCAAAAGTTAAAAAATCATTTTTTAACAGCTTACTTTTTAAGCTAATTATAGCCATTGCTATAGGAATTTTCCTAGGTAATATTGCAAACGAAGGTGCAATCCAAGTGATTTCTACAATCAAAAATATTTTGAGTAATCTAATCAACTACATAGTACCTATCATAATCCTTGCATTTATTACCCCAGCTATAGTATCCTTAAACGAAAGTGCGGGTAAGGTCTTATCCCTAACCCTAATTATTTGTTATCTTTCATCAGTGGGAGCTGCTCTTTTCTCCTTTATCGCTGGAAAAGCTATAATCCCACACCTACACATAGTTAGTGCAACAGAAGCTGGAAAGAAAATCCCAGAGATTTTATTCCAAATGGATATCCCTTCCATCATGCCTGTAATGACCGCTCTTGTCACTGCGATTCTCTTTGGTCTTGCAGTAATATGGACCAAATCTGAAACTTGGGCCAATCTTTTAAGAGAGTTCAACAATATGGTTCTTGAGATAGTAAATAGAGTAATAATTAAAGTACTACCTTTTTATATTGCGACAACCTTCGCAGAACTTTCCTATGAAGGAGTAATCCTAAGCCAATTTCCAGTATTTCTCAAGGTCATAGTAATCGTAATTTTGGGCCATTATATTTGGTTAGCCCTACTTTATGGTCTCGGCGGAATTTTTTCTAAGACAAATCCTATAGAAGTCTTGAAATATTATCCACCAGCCTATGTTACTGCCCTTGGAACAATGTCTTCAGCTGCAACACTTTCAGTTTCACTTCAGTGTTCAAGAAAGGCAAAGACCCTAGATCCAAAGATTAGAGACTTCGTAGTTTCACTTTGCTCTAACACCCACCTTTGTGGATCAGTCCTTACAGAAACATTTTTCGTAATGATAGTAAGCCAAGTCCTCTACGGCTCTCTTCCAAGCACGGGAAATATGATTCTTTTCATCCTCCTTCTTGGAATATTTGCTATAGGAGCACCTGGAGTTCCAGGAGGAACTGTTATGGCCTCTTTAGGTCTTATCACTTCTATTCTTGGCTTTGATGCGACAGGAACTGCCCTAATCCTTTCAATATTTGCCCTCCAAGATTCCTTCGGAACAGCTTGCAATATCACAGGAGATGGAGCCATCGCCCTAATGGTTACTGGACTTTTGGGTAAGGTTCCAAACAAGGCAAGGTCCTAGTTATGACAGACTTTAAAGAGTTAATCAAAGAAGAGCTAATACCTGCCACAGGTTGCACTGAACCAATTGCTATAGCCTACGCATCAGCTAAGGCAAGAGAGGTTCTAGGATCTGATCCAGAAAAAATTATCGCAAATCTTTCTAGCAATATCATTAAAAACGCCAACTCTGTAACCGTCCCTTCCACCATGGGTAGGAAGGGAATAGAGATATCAGTAGTTGCTGGTATATATTTAGGGGACCCTAATAGGGAACTTGAAGTCCTAGCAGATGTTGATAAGAGTAAGCTTGATTTCTGTGATAAGATTATAGAAGAAGGGCTGGTAAGGGTAAACCTCGCTAGAGAACACGAGGGGCTTTTTATCCAAATCATCCTTGAAAATAAAAAGTCTACAGCAAGCGTCACTATAGCTGATAGCCATACCAATATTATTGAAATAAAAAAGGACGGCAAGCTAATATATCAAAAGGAAAAGGAAGAAGCAGTAAAAGAGGATATTGACTTTTCTTTCGATAAGGTTTATGATTTTGCTAGAACTTGTGATTATTCTGATATCAAGGAAATTCTCGATAGGCAAATTTCTTTTAATGAAAAAATCGCAGAAGAAGGAATCAAAAACGACTGGGGAGCTAATATAGGAAAACTCATCCTAAATAATGACCCATCAAACTACTATGAGAAGCTCGCTGCCTTTGCTGCAGCAGGATCTGATGCTAGGATGAACGGCTGTGAGCTGCCTGTAATCATTAACTCAGGATCAGGAAATCAAGGAATTACTACCTCAGTCCCTGTAATCTTATATGCCAGAGACAATGATTTCTCAGAAGATGAGCTCTACAGGGCCCTTATATTTTCTAATCTAATTGCTTTGTATATCAAAAACAAAATAGGCAAGCTTTCTGCCTACTGTGGAGTAGTATCTGCCTCTGCTGCAGCTATCGCTTCCATAGCTTTTATAAACAAAGAAGATAAGAAGATTGTAGAAGATACGATTACTAACGCCCTAGCCGTAAACTCCGGAATAATATGTGACGGGGCCAAGTCCTCTTGTGCTATGAAGATCGCTTCAAGCCTTAGAAATGCGAGCCTTGCCTATATGCAGGCCAAGACAGACAATTCCTTTGAAGTAGGAGATGGCATAGTCAAAGAAAATATAGACAAAACGATCGATACAGTTGCAAGAATTGCAAAATACGGAATGAAAAAGACTGACGAGGTCGTCTTAAGCGAGATGATAGGCAAGGATGACTATCTCGAAGACTTTGAATAAAATAAGCTCCTGACTAGGCTTTCCTAATCGGGAGCTTTAATTATTACTTAAGTTTACTCTAATTAATCTTCTTATCTATTTTTCTTTAAATCTGCCAGCAAGAAGTTTTCCTTAAGGTCCCTACATGACTTATCAAACATGTCTTGTTCTCTCTTATCTATTGGCATCTCTAGGATTTTCTCTGCACCATTTTTGCCGATTACAGTTGGTACTCCTGTATAGAGTCCCTCGTTCTTATACTCTCCACTAAGCTTAGCAGAAGCCATAAGAACTCTCTTCTCGTCAAGAAGGATTGCCCTTGTAAAGGCTAGAAGACAATTAGCTATACCAAAGTGAGTTGCACCCTTGCCCTTAATAATCCTAAAGGCCTTATCTCTAATCATCTCTCCTACCTTATCCTTGTAGGAATCGTCTATATTGTCGATAAATTGATCGATTCCAATCCCATTAATATTGGCATTTGACCAAACAGCAACAGAAGAGTTGCCATGCTCACCTATAACATAAGCATTGATATCAGCTACATTAAAGCCTGTTTCAAGGGCGAGATATTGGGCAAATCTTGCTGAGTCAAGGCTAGTTCCAGTTCCTACGATTCTTTCAAAAGGAAAACCTGAAACTTCCTCAACAACCCTTGCTATAACATCAACTGGATTTGTTGCAAGAAGGATTACCCCGTCGTAGCCATTTTCTACAACTTTTGGAACTGTATCTAGGACCATTTCTGTTGCAATCTTGATATCATCAAGCCTATTTACGAGATTTTTCTGGCTATTTCCATAGGCGAGTACTACAAGGTCAGCGTCTTTGCAATCTTCGTAACTTCCACTTCTAACGATGGTTGCAGATGATGTTAGGACTGTAGCATCCAAAAGGTCGTTGACATCGGCTACTTCCTTATCTTTTCTTATATCTATAATTACAAGCTCACTTGCAAGGGTTGAGTTTACAAGAGCAAAAGCGTAGGAGCTTCCTACAAAACCATCCCCTATCAAGACAACTTTATTTCTATTATTCATAATTTCCTCCTCATGTTTTCTACCTATACACTTTACACCTTTTAATTTTTCTATAAAGCAAATTGAAAATCAAGATATGAAATCGAATAATAATCTGATTTATTGATAAAAAATGGGCAAATAAAAAGCCAAAATCTCCAGTATAAACTTGTAAAGCTGAGCTAATCGAAAGATTAAAGATTTCAAGCTAAAGTCTATCCCAAGAGATTTTGGCTATAATTATTTATTTACTTGTCAGGATTCTTGTATCCTTCTTCTACTATTTCTTCGCCTGTGCAAGTGTTGAATTTTTTTCCATTGAATTTTTCAACTCCGCAGTACTCGCCGTCTTTTATATTCTTTTCTTCTTTTTTGATATCTTTTTCTTTCTTTTCAGTCATAATATCCTCCTATTTGTTATTATTTTACCCATATTCAATAATTAATCTTCTAATATTTTTAAAATATCTTCATAAACTATATCCTTATCTGTTTCATTTAGGATCTCATGGCGCATCTTGTCGTAGGTTTTGCTTCCTATATTTTTATATCCCAAATCCTTTAGGAGCTTTAGAGATCTACTTACTCCCTTCTCACCCTTAGTTATCATATCATCTCTTCCAGTTAAGTTATATATTGGAAGAGATCTGTTCTTCATCCTATATTTTGATTTTTGAGATAGTTTTTTATTTATTTCTATCAAAACCTTAGTGTAACCTATGGTAAAGTTAAAGATTCTCATTGGATCATTGTATTTATCATGTCTATTTTTCTCATCATAAGATATAAAGTCTAGCGAATCATCCCCAGTCCCAACTAAATGATTAATTATATTTGATCTTTGATGACTTCCTATATAAAAGCAAAATACATTTGCAAAGAAAAAGGCAACTTTTGCAAATCCGTCTTGGGGTGGCGTACCAGTTAGGATAAGTTTACTTATCAAATCATCATTTTCTTGCAAGAATACCCTAGCTGTCATAGATCCCATAGAGTGACCCAGCATATATATTGGCACATCTTTATATTTAGTCTTTATATATTTTGTGACCATAGATGTATCATTTACAAGCTCACTTGCTCTTTGCATGTGGCCGTTCGGATATCTTTCGCTTAAGGACTTGCCATGCCCCCTATGATCGTGAATTACAACCGCATAACCATTATCATTTAGATATTTTGCAAAATCCATGTAGTTTCCACCATGCTCACTCATCCCGTGAACTAGTTGAACAACTGCCTTTGGATTCTCATTTTCAAGCTCTCTTACAAAGCTATCGAAACCATCTGCTCCTGTTAGGTAATATTCTCTATAGTTTGAAATACTTCTAACGTCAAACTTCTTATAAAATTTCTTGCCTAGATTAATCGACCTATACCTTCTTTCTTGTATGTAATAGTAGACTTGAGGTATAAGTAGGATTAATACGATTATTAAAAAATATTTCATATAAGTCCTCCTTCCTATATTAATACCCAAAATAAAAATGGGGCTGTTGCAAAACTATGAATAATCATCGTACCATCGTTAGAAGGTTCTCTTAGGAAATTTTTAGTGATGCCTGCCGGCTGATGGAGGCAAAATTTCCGTGGGGTTTCTTCTAACGATAATGGTACGATTTATTCATTCTGCAACAGCCCCATTGAATATTTTAGTGGGTTGCCCCACCTGTTATTTCTAAATCTTCTTTATCAGCGTATTTTACTATAGCTCTTACAGCAGCATTTAGGCCCTTTACTATATCGTCTAGGCTCATAGATGCTGTGTCTTTTTTGTCTAAGACTTGTTCAGGAAGGAAAGGTACGTGGATAAATCCCGCCTTGATATTTCCGTATTTTTCTGCCAAGTATAGGTCTTGGTACATTACGTGGTTACATACGAAGGTTCCAGCAGAGTTTGATACTGAAGCTGGGATATTTTCCTTCTTGATTTCTTCTACCATGGCCTTGATTGGAATTGTAGCAAAGTAGGCATTCTTGCCGTCTTCTCTAATTGTAACATCGATTGGTTGGTTTTCTTCGTTATCAGGAATTCTCGCATCGTCTTGGTTGATGGCAACTCTTTCTACTGTAAGATCATATCTACCGCCAGCTTGTCCTACTGAAAGGATTACATCTGGTTTGATTTCCTTGATTTTTTCCTCGATTTTATCAGCTGCCTTGTGGAATACTGTTGGTATTTCTAGCTTGTAGATTTCAGCTCCTTCGATATTTTCATCGATTCTCTTAACAGATTCTATGGCTGGGTTAGTTTTTTCTCCTCCGAAGGGATCAAATCCCGTGATTAAAATTTTCATATTTCCTCCTAAAACGCCCAAAATCTCATAAGTAGTATGTGAACTACAATTAATATTATAGATAGTAGGGCTTGTTCTTTTATTACTTTGTTCTTATCTTTCATCTCTAGTAGGGCCACTGGCAAGAGGTTGAAGTTACCTGCCATTGGTGTAAGAAGTGTTCCACAATATCCTGATGTCATTGCAAGGGCTGCCGCTATTGCTGGGTCTGCTCCTTGGGCTATTACAAAAGGTACTCCTATTCCTGCAGTGATTACTGTAAAGGCTGCGAAGGCATTTCCCATAATCATGGTAAATATTACCATACCCAAAACATAGGCAATAGCCCCGGTCCATGGATTGACTGTTGGGATAATTCCTCCGATAATCTTAGCAATTACATCACCTACTCCTGCTGCAGCAAAGATTGCTCCAAGTGCTGCCAAAAGCTGTGGTAGGATTGCCACTGCACCTACTTGTTGAACCATCCTATCAGATGAGTCTAGCATATCCTTAAAGCTTGATTTTGTAAGGACCATGGCAAATACTACTGCTATTATTGCAGTAAGACCCAAGACTGAAGATGATGATTCCGGAATAATTTTTGCTATTGCTATAGCAAGAACTGCCATGATTATTACTGGCAAGAAGACCTTAAGTCCAAGCCTTTTGCTAGATGCTATTTGAATCTTCTCACTTACATACTTACTTCCCTTGATCTTTATTCCATCGACAAGGGAGATTATAGCTATTAGGACAACTAAAATTCCGCTTATCTCTGAAGGAATTACCTTTCCTAGAGCAAAGAGGACTCCTAAGATTATCCAGAATATTATTGTTGTAAGTTTCTTTTCCTTGGAAGGATCCCTACTTACCCTATAGGCTGTGTAGAAGAATTGAAGGCCTATGATTACAAAGATAAACTCCAAAAACATTGGAAAAAATTCTGCTCTTGTCATCTACTTACCTCCCTTAATCTTCTTATCGTCTATGATATTTTTGATAATACCAAGGACTAGGGTTATAAGGGCTATAGGGATTGAATATTGGCTAAGCTCGATATTTGTAACATTATAGCCAAGCTCTGCCATAGTTCCCACCATCATGAGAACTCCTGCCGCTCCAACGAAAGTGTTTTGGGCAAAGAAGTTACCGAAGTTTTCCATGGCAGCTCCCCTAGCCTTTAGGCTTTCTACTTCTTTTTCGCTAAGCTTACCCTTTTTCTTCTCAGCTGATGCTTGAGTCATTGGGAAGATTATTGGTCTAACAAATTGGACCAAACCATATATTCTCATTGACAAGAAACCAGCAAGTTCCCTAAAGGCAAGGTATACTGAAAGAAGGGCACCTGATGAAAGGTTTTCTCTTTTCTTTACTATGTTTTCAGCCACTTGCTTAAGTCCGTGCTCTTCCGATAGTCCTATTACTGGAAGAGTGATTATAAATATGGTTACTATTCTTTGGGAAACAAAACTATCGCCTAAGATCGACAAGAATTCGCTTACACTTAGTCCTGAGACCAAAGCTGTGATGAAACCTGATAGGACAACCGTAAAGATTATATTCAGTTTGAATATAAAACCTAATACGATAATCAGGATTCCTATTAATTTAATATATTCCATAAAACCTCCTATGATTTATCTATACTTTACCCGAAGTCTTATATAAATTTAAGAATTATAAATTTTCTACAAATTAATTTGTCGGTATAATAAAAGAAAGGAGGGTAAGATGTATAGTAAAATAATTTCTGGAAAAGACCTAGAAGAAAATTTAGAAAATTTTGATATAATCGATGTAAGAACTGAAGAAGAATACAAGCTGGGCCATGTGGAAGGAGCAATCAACATTCCCTACGACGAAATTTTGGAAAATCTCGATAGAATCGATAAGGATAAGCCTACCATAGTCTATTGCAGGTCAAATGCTAGAGCGGAGATTGCAAGTCTTAGCCTAAAGTCCGCAGGCTTTCCTTATATCTATATTGGAGATGGAGTCGATCTTTATGATTATAAGCTTGTAAAATAGCTTTGATAAAAATAAACACACAAAAAGCTTTGGACTTTTCTTTGCCAAAGCTTTCTTTTTAATCTATTACTCTAACCTTAACAGCTTGTGCGCCTCTTGGAGCATCTATTTTTTCGAATTCTACGGCTTGGCCTGGGTAGAGTTTCTTAAAGCTAGTATCGCTTTCTATATCAGAATAGTGGACAAAGAGGTCCTCTCCTTCCCATTCTATGAAACCAAAACCTCTTTTGTTGTCAAATGTCTTAACTTTACCTCTATTCATACTACTCCTTTGTCTGTGAGAAAAGTATCCTTAAACTCTCCTCCTTGACACTTCCCATATCATCTTCATCAAAGATTTCTATATTCTTAAAGCCAATTTCTTCGATTATTTCTTTAACTTCTTCTATTTCGTATAGTCTTTCCTGCTGAAATTCTGATATTCTCCTGTAAGATCCATCTTCATTTTCTACGAAAAACTCCAAGTGCATATCACAAAGCTCATCTTCATAAAAGTTATCCCAAGTATAAAAGATATCCTCATATTCATAGACATAGCACTCATTGCCAAAAATTTCCCTAATCTTGTAAGGTGAATTGATATCAAAGACTAAAAGACCGCCCTTTTTTAGGCTAGCATAACAATTTCTAAAAAGCTTCGTCAGGTCCTCTTTCTCTGTCACATAATTTACAGAATCTAGGAGGATTACTAAGAGATCATAGGTATCTTCCTTGACATATTCAACCATATCGTAGTGGATGAGATTTACATTAGAAGGGTCGTATTTGTTTGCAAAAACTTCTAGCATCTTCCCCGATATATCTAAGGCGTCAATATTTTCGAATTCATCAAAGAAATATCTGGTAAGCATACCAGAGCCTGCTGCAAGCTCTAGCATGTTTCCCTTCTTTATTCCGTGTTTTTTAACAAGAGATTTTATATTTCCTGCATATTTTTCATAATCTAGGTCAAAGCTTAGTTTGTCATAGATATAAGAAAAGTCGTCGTACATTATTTATCCTTGATTTCTTCTAGGGAAGACTTAGTTTTCTCTAGTAGGTCTTCGTAGCCCGCTAGTTTCTCACGTTCTTCATTTACTACCTTCTCTGGAGCCTTTTCGACAAAGCCCTTGTTAGAAAGCTTACCACTAGCTCTCTTGATTTCAGCTTCTAGGCGTTTGATTTCATCCTTTAATCTAGCTCTTTCCTTCTCATAATCTACCAATTCATCAAGGCTCATTAGGACAGAAAATTCATTGAATACTAGTCTTACTATGCCTTCTTCATCAGCAATTTCACTATCTTCTTTAGCCAAAACTTCAACTTCACTTGCCTTAGCAAGATTTACAAATTGGTCCTTGATTTCTTCGATTAGTGAGATATTTTCCTTATTTTCTACAAGGATTGTAAGTTGTTGCAAGGTCTTCGCTGGAACATTTAAGGTAGCTCTTTGATTTCTTATGGAAGTTATTGCTTCGATAACAGAGTTGACATTGCTTTCTTCATTTACAAAGTCAAAATCTTTATTAAACTCAGGCCAGTCTTCTACTATCAAGAGGTCCTTCTTGTTTGGAAGAGATGAGTAGATTTCTTCTGTTATAAATGGCATAAATGGATGGAGGAGAACTAGCATGTTCTTTAGAACATAAAGAAGAACTTTCTTTACATTTGCCTTAGCCTCTTTGTCATCTCCGTAAAGTCTAATCTTAGCAAATTCTATATACCAATCGCAATACTCATTCCAAATGAAATCCTCAATCCTATCTGCTGCAAGACCTATTTCGTATTTGTCGAGGTTTTTGCTGACATCTACTATTACATCATTAAGTCTCTTAAGGATCCACTTATCTTCAAGTTCGAGATTTTCTCCCTTAAAGTCTAGGTCATCTCCCTCTTCGATATTCATTAGGACAAATCTTGAAGCATTCCACAACTTGTTGGCGAAGTTTCTGCTTGCAAGGATTCTCTTTTCATCATAACGCATATCATTTCCAGGAGAGTTTCCCGTTATTAGGGTAAATCTTAGGGCATCTGCTCCGTATTCATTTACAACATCGATTGGATCTACACCATTTCCTAAGGACTTACTCATCTTTCTACCTTGAGGGTCTCTGATTAGTCCTGTAAATAGAACGTGGTGGAAAGGAACCTTGCCTGTGTTATAAATTGAAGAGAAGATCATTCTAATTACCCAGAAGAAGATTATATCGTAACCTGTAACTAGGATATCTGTTGGGAAGAAATAATCTAATTCTTCGTTTTCATCTGGCCAACCAAGAGTTGCAAAAGGCCAGAGGGCTGATGAGAACCAGGTATCTAGGGTATCTTCATCTTGAGTAACATGAACTCCGTTAAGCATGCCATTTTCATCTGGCTCATCCTCAGATACAATAATTTCTCCATCATCAGTATAGAAAACTGGAAGTCTGTGTCCCCACCATAGTTGACGGGAGATGGTCCAGTCCCTGATATTATTTAGCCAGTTCATGTATGTCTTAGATAGGGAATCTGGTATAAGTTTTACCTCACCCTTATCGTAAGCATCTATACACATCTTGGCAAATTCGTCCATCTTAACAAACCATTGCTTGGATATTAATGGCTCAATTACAACCTTGGTCCTTTCAGAATAACCTACAGCGTGCTCGATTTCTTCGATTTTTTCAAGCTGACCAGCTTCTTCTAAATCTTTTATCATCTCCTTACGAGCCTCATACCTATCCATGCCAGAGTATTTGCCGTAGCCATCTACAATACGTGCCTTGGTATCTATTACTACACATTGGCCAAGGTCGTGACGGGCTCCTACTTCGAAGTCGTTAGGGTCGTGAGATGGGGTGATCTTTACAAGACCTGTACCATATTCCATATCTACATAGGAATCCTCGATTAGAGGAATCTTCCTACCAACTAGGGGAAGGATCAAGTTCTTGCCTATCTTATCCTTAAAGCGAGGATCTTCTGGGTTTACTGCAACTGCCAAGTCTCCTAGCATAGTCTCCGGTCTTGTTGTGGCGATTGTTACATACTCATCGCTATCTTCGAAGAAATACTTGATATACCAGAGATGACCTACTTGGTCTTCGTGATATACTTCTGCATCTGATATAGCAGTTTCTGCCTTAGGGTCCCAGTTTACTATCCTATTTCCCCTATAGATTAGGCCATCGTCATACATCTTCTTGAAGACTCTCTTGACAGCCTTGGTTAGATTTTCATCCATAGTGAAGGAATCATGGTCCCAATCACAAGATACACCGATTGTACGAAGTTGTTCTTTAATTCTTCCCCCGTACTTATTTGTCCAGTCCCAGGCTTCTTCTAGAAAGCCCTCACGGCCTAAGTCAGCCTTAGTCTTTCCTTCACTATATATCTTATCTACAACCTTACTTTCGGTAGATATAGAAGCGTGGTCTGTTCCAGGTATCCATAGGGCTTCAAAGCCTGCCATTCTCTTATAACGAATGATGATATCTTGAATAGTGTTATTTAGGGCGTGGCCTAGGTGGAGGTAGCCTGTAACATTTGGAGGTGGCATAACTATAGTGTAAGGCTTCTTGTCAGGATTTACCTTGGCCTTAAAGTAACCACCCTTCTCCCATTTTTCATAAATTTCTTTTTCAAACTGATTTGGATTGTATTTTGTATCCATATTAACTCCTTTAAAAATAAAAAAGGTGATAACAACATAGGACGAATGACCGTGTTACCACCTAATTTTCTTAATTAAGACTCTCTTTGCACCAATGCGTGCGACATGAAACATTTACAAAAGCAACCTTCAAAAGTTCATACTAGAAACTTCCAGCTCCCGTTTCCTCTCTAGAAATAATCCCTTCCTACTCCTCTTTTATTGTTTCGATATTGTATATACTATATTTTCTTTATCTATTTTGTCAATCCATCCTATTTTTGTAAATCCTCCTCAAATTTAGCCTCTAATTTGTCATATTTTTTCATAACCTTGCATTTTTGAAAGTATTTTCATAAGCTGAGTATTGGAATTTAAGGGAAGGATAAAATTTTAATGGAAAAGTTTTCATATCGTGAAAAATTTGATATAATATATCTAGGATCGCACAAAGGAGTGAAGGAAATTTGGATATTTATATTATTTCAGATACAGCTGGCCTTGCTATATCAGAGATAGTCCACTTCTCCTTGAGTAAGTTTGATATAAATTCTAATATTATTATCAAATCTCAAGTCAAGGAAATAGACGAGCTTTCTGATTTATTAGCGAGTATTAAGACCGACAATATAATAATTTATCACTCTTTCCAAGATTCTAAGATGAGTGCCTATATTAAAACTTTTGCCCAGACTAAAGAGATTGAGACAATCGACCTTATGGCCTACTCTATCAACAGTCTCTCAAAGATTCTTAATCAAAAGCCTCTTGATAATCCAAACTTTATCAATGCTTATGATTCAAATCATATGAGAAGGCTAGATGCCCTAGATTTCGCCATCAAATACGACGACGGAGCAGACTTTAGGGGTATTAAGTTTTGTGATATAGCTATTATAGGAGTTTCTAGATCTTCTAAGACTCCCCTATCCATGTATTTGGCAAGCAAGGGCCTAAGGGTATCAAATATTCCCTTGATTGTGGACTCGAAGGCTCCGAGAGAGCTTTTTGAAATCGATCCCAGACGCATAATTGGCCTTACAATCGATAAGGGTAGGCTAAAAAGTGTAAGAGATGAAAGATTAAAATCACTTAAGCTATCTAGCGATTCAATCTATTCTAGTAGGGAAAGGATAGATGCCGAGCTAAAATACGCAGACGATTTGATGAAGGATTTGGGCTGTTTTGTAATCGATGTAACCTATAGGTCAATCGAAGAAACTTCAGATATCATTATTAATTATTTAAACAAAAATAAGTTATTGGAAAGGAAAGAAAAATGACAAACAAATACGTTTATAACTTTAACGAAGGAAACATGTCAATGAGAGCCCTCTTGGGTGGTAAGGGTGCAAACCTTGCAGAAATGACCAACCTTGGTATAAGAGTACCATATGGTTTTACAATAACTACAGAGGCTTGTACCAGATTTTACAAAGAAGATAAGAAGCTTTGGGATGATCTAAACAAGGAAGTTACAGAACATATCAAAGACTTGGAAAAAGCAAACGAAAAAACTTTCGGTTCTACAGAAGATCCACTTCTAGTTTCAGTTAGGTCTGGAGCCCCTATTTCCATGCCAGGTATGATGGATACTATCCTTAACTTAGGTCTTAATGACGATGCTGTTATAGGTCTTGCAAAGAAAACTGACAACGAAAGATTCGCCTATGACTCTTACAGACGTTTTATCCAAATGTTTGCTGACGTTGCTATGGAGCTTGACAAAAACAACTTCGAAAAACTCCTTACTGCCAAGAAAGAAGCCAAAGGCGTTAAGCTTGATACAGAACTTGATGCAAATGACCTTAAAGAATTAGTAGAAGAATATAAAGCAAAATACAAAGAGCTTATGGGAGAAGACTTCCCACAAGAGCCTAGAGAGCAACTTGACCTTGCAATCTCTGCTGTATTTAGATCTTGGGGGAACGAAAGGGCAATCCTTTACAGAAAACTAAACGATATAGATGATGCTATGGGAACAGCTGTTAACGTACAATCCATGGTATTTGGTAACATGGGCGACTCATCAGGTACTGGTGTAGCCTTCTCAAGAAACCCAGCTACTGGAGAAAATGTCCTATTCGGTGAATACTTAATCAACGCCCAAGGTGAAGACGTAGTGGCAGGTGTAAGAACTCCTCAAGAGATAGCTACCCTAGAAAAAGCTATGCCAGAAGTATACAAAGAATTCTTTGAAACATCTGAAAAGCTAGAAGCTCACTACAAAGATATGCAAGATATGGAATTTACTATCCAAGATGGTAAGCTCTTCCTCCTTCAAACAAGAAACGGTAAAAGAACTGCCCAAGCAGCGGTTAAAGTTGCAGTTGATCTTGTAGAAGAAGGTCTAATAGATGAAAAAGAAGCTGTCCTAAGGGTTAATCCTAAAGACCTTGATGGCCTACTCCACCCTACCTTTACAAAAGAAGCTGAAGATAAAAATGAACCAATCGCAAAAGGACTTGCTGCCTCTCCTGGAGCAGCAGTAGGTAAAATTGCCTTTTCTGCCAAAGAAGCAGCCAAAAGAGCAGCTGACGGTGAAGCAGTAATCCTTGTCCGTGAAGAAACATCCCCAGAAGACCTCGAAGGAATGGTATCTGCTAAGGGAATCCTTACAGCTCGTGGAGGAATGACAAGCCACGCTGCAGTAGTAGCCAGAGGTATGGGTAAGTGCTGTGTTGCAGGTGCCGGAGAACTTCACGTTGACGAGTACGAACACACAGTAAGAATCGGCGATTTAGTCCTAACCGGAGAAGATACAATCTCAATCGATGGATCAACTGGTGCCATCTATAAGGGAAGCCTAGAAACACAACCACCTCAACTACACGGTGCCTTCGGTACATTTATGGGTTGGGTTGACAAATTTAGAGACATGAAAGTAAGAACAAATGCAGATACACCAAGAGACGTAGCCCAAGCCCTAAACTTTGGTGCTGAAGGAATCGGACTATGTAGAACTGAGCACATGTTCTTTAAAGAAGACAGAATCTTCCAAGTTAGAAAGATGATCCTAGCAAGCGATCTTGAAACAAGAGAAGCTGCCCTAGAGAAGATCCTTCCAATGCAAGAAGACGACTTCTATCAAATCTACTCACTCATGAAAGAAAGACCAGTAACAGTAAGACTTCTTGACCCACCTCTTCACGAATTCCTACCAAAGGGAGAAAATGAAATCAAAGACCTTGCCCTTGAACTAAACATTCAACCAGCAAGAGTTAAAGAAAGAATAGCAGAGCTTCAAGAAGTAAACCCAATGCTCGGATTTAGAGGACTAAGACTTGCTATAATCTATCCAGAAATCGCAAAAATGCAAGCTCGTGCCATCATCCAAGCAGCTATCCACTGCCATGAAGACGGAGTAAAGGTAGTTCCAGAAATCATGATTCCACTATCAAGTGACGTAGTAGAATTATCTAAAGTAAAAGAAACTGTTAAAGAAGAAATAGAAAAAGTATTCGAAGAAAAAGGAAAGAAAATCGACTACCTACTAGGTACAATGATAGAAATTCCAAGAGCAGCAATCACTGCAGATGAGATTGCAGAAGTAACTGACTTCTTCAGCTTCGGTACAAACGACCTTACACAAATGACCTTCGGTCTTTCAAGAGATGACGCAGGTAAGTTCCTACCAGCCTATATCGAAAAAGATATCTTCGAAAAAGATCCTTTCCAAGTACTAGACCAAAAGGGTGTAGGATTCTTAGTTGAAACTGCAGTAGAAAAGGGAAGAAAAGCAAACGACAAACTCCACATCGGTATCTGTGGTGAGCACGGTGGTGAACCATCCACAGTTAAATACCTATACGGAGTAGGACTAGACTATGTATCATGCTCTCCATATAGAGTACCAATAGCAAAACTAGCCGCTGCCCAAGCTGCAATAGAAAACCCAAGAAACAAATAAGGAAAATAAGGCCTATGAGCAAAAGCTTGTAGGTCTTTTGCTTTGCCCTCCCCTTCCCCTTGCTTCGACCAAACGTAGTGAGTGGATAAGCCTCCCGAGAAATAGCAAAATTATAATTATTTAAAAACTCATAATTAAATCAAGACTTCCATTAACACCATCTCGAACGGATGTGAGAGATCTGCAGTCTATGATGACATGTAGATATAAAAGTTCATTTATCTACTAGAATACGTAAATAACAAAGTCTCAGACCATAAACGTCCCAAGGTTCTGTAGACCTCTCACGTAAAGTTCGAGGTGGCATAACTAGGGAATTTTTAATAAGAATAAAGATTATGTTAAGAGATATCTCGACTACGCTAGATGATATGCAAATTAAATAGATCTCTCAACTTACGCTCGAGACTAGTGTAATGTAGGAAAGCATGCTTTCCTTCTCTTTCCCTTGCTTCGAAATCAAGCCCGTCCGGCTCGGTGAGGACGTGGAAAAGCCTCCCGAGAAATAGCAAAAGTATAATTCTTTGAGTCCGAACATTGTTTTATTTCACACAATTACCGCCATCTCTAATGGAGTTGTCATAGTGAGCATAGCGAACTAATGAAACTCCTTAATCGAGGCTTTGCGTGGTGAAGCGTAGCTGAATCCGCAAACTACCGTCGAACGCATGTGAGAGATCTACAGTCTATGATGACATATGAATATAAAAGTACAAGCTATCTAGATATATAACTAAATAATAAAATATCCAACAAAACATGTCCCAAAGTTCTGTAGACCTCTCACCTAGTCCTCTCAGAGCCGGACGGGCTTTTTTCGGGGTGGAGGAATGGGTAATTCTTGATAAATATATAGCAAGAGATGTCTCGACTACGCTCGACATAAGGGCAGAAAATGAGATATCTCGACTTTCGTTCACCATAAGAGGAACATATAGGAAATCTTGACACACACCAGCCTCAGAATTAGAATCGTTTACAAAATATTTTCTTAAGCTTTTACCCTCCTACAGCAAATAAATGTTTATTAACTATTGTCCTTGGGTATCATTCTTATTAGTAAGAAAGAATAACATTTTAAGGAGTTTTAAATGAAAATTCAAGATAGATATGATTTATATATTAATGGTGAATGGATTAAGCCAGCATCAGGCGAGTATCTCGATGCAATAAATCCTGCTACAGGCGAGAAGATTGCTGAGTTTGCTACTGCAAATAATGAGGATGTAGACAGAGCGATCGAGGCTGCTAGAGCATGTTTTGATGGAGAATACGGATCTTTCTCTAAGGAAGAACGTGCAAACCTCCTATTTAAAATAGCCGATAGGATAGAAGAAAACTTAGAAGATCTTGCCACAATCGAGACTATGGATAATGGTAAGGCAATTCGTGAAACAAGGACAGTTGACCTTCCTTGGGTTGTAGATCATTTTAGATATTTCGCTTCCCTCTTAAGAGCTGATGAAGATGAAATTTCTAAGCTTGATGGTAGATTTGTATCAATCAGAAAAAGAGAGCCACTTGGGGTTGTAGCTCAAATGATTCCTTGGAACTTCCCACTCCTTATGGCTGCTTGGAAGCTTGCACCAGCTATAGCAGGGGGAAATACTATAGTAATCTCCCCTTCTTCAAACACATCTATAGGGCTTCTTGAGATGATCAGAAGAATAGAAGACCTCCTTCCAAAGGGACTTATCAATGTTGTAAGTGGTAGGGGTTCTGTAACTGGAGAATACCTCCAACATCACAAAGGCGTGGATAAGCTTGCCTTTACAGGTTCTACAAGTGTTGGTCGTCACATTGGTATTTCTGCAGCAGAAAACTTAATTCCTTCAACCTTAGAGCTTGGTGGTAAGTCAGCTCATATCATTTTTGACGATGCTGATATAGAAAAAGCCCTAGAAGGCGCCCAAGTTGGAATCCTATTCAATCAAGGAGAAGTTTGCTCAGCAGGATCTAGGCTCTTTATCCAAGAAGGAATCTACGATGAATTTGTAGAAAAACTTGTTGAAGCTTTCAATAAGGTAAAAGTCGGTAACCCTCTAGAAGAGGACACACAAATGGGTGCCCTAAGAGATGAGAAGAGAATCCCAGTTATAGAAGAATTCATCAAAAAAGCAACAGATGCAGGTGCAAAGGTCCTTGCTGGTGGTAAGAGACTTACAGAAAACGGACTCGACAAGGGAGCCTTCTTCGCACCAACTATGCTTGCTGATGTTCCAGAAGATAACGACGCCTACAGAGAAGAAATCTTTGGACCAGTTGTAGTAATAAAGAAATTCAAGGACGAGGACGATGTTATAAGAATGGCAAATGACTCCCACTACGGCCTTGGTGGAGGAATCTACTCCAACGACCTATATAGGATAATGGATGTTTCAAATAGACTAAAGACAGGAAGAATTTGGGTTAACACCTACAACCAATTCCCAGCAGGTGCATCATTCGGTGGCTACAAGGATTCTGGTATAGGTAGGGAAACAGACAAACTTGCCCTTGAAGCCTACACTCAAGTTAAAAATATTATCATTGATTCCTCAAAAGAAAAATTAGGTTTCTATTAAAAATACTGAAATAAAAATACGCATGTTAAAAGCCAACCCTTTACTGGATTGGCTTTTTCTTTAGAATGAAACTTTAAATATTAGTGCTATGACACAAAGGATAATGGCAATTGGTGTGTAGATATATTTTCCAATCTTGTACCACTTATCCCCGTATTTTTTCTCAGATCCTTGATTAATCTCTCCAATAAGCTTATCCTTAGCCAATACATAAAACCATGTTACAGCTCCGATAGAAGCTCCAATTGGGATGATGTAGATAGAGATTATGTCCATAAATGGTCCCCATTGGCTAATCATTTCCATATTGACTCCCAAGCCAAATACGAAAATTCCAATTAGGACTAGGGCTAGGTTTCTTTTTATCTTTGGATACCTGTTCATAAGAGACTCTGCTACTACCTCAAACATATTCTGTAGGGATGAAATGCCTGCGAGTATTACCGCAAGATATAAGATTATTGCAAATAATCTACCTAAGAACATATCTTGTAGGATGGTAGGTAAGACTTGGAACAATAAACCTGGTCCACCTGCCTGATCCATTCTATAGACCATGATAGCAGGGATTATAACGCAAGATGATAAGAGTGCTGCTATAGTATCGAGCAGGCCTGTCATCTTGGAAGAAGATACAATATCCTCATCCTTACTTAGGTAGGCTCCACAAACTATCATCCCAGATCCCGTTACAGAAAGAGAAAAGAAGGCCTGGCCCATAGCTTGGACTATGGTATTGATATTCAAAGCTTCGCTATCATATCTAAACATATACTTATAGCCTTCGATTGCCCCATCAAGTGTTAAAATCTTAATTGCCAAAATGACAAAAAGAACAAAGAAAGTAGGCATCATAAATTTGTTAGATTTCTCTATCGTCCTAGCCCCTCCTATACAAGTAATAAGAGTTATCACGATAATTGCAAAATGAAACCCAACTACTGAGTAAGGCTTTTGGGAGAAGCTATCAAACCAATTAGTAGTATCAGCATGCATCAAAGATCCTGTAAGAGAATCCAACAAGGCCTTACTTATATAAGAAACAATTACAGCATAGCCTACTGCTATAAACAAGGAACCCAACAGAGGGACAAATCCTATGTACTTTCCTATAAGGGTATCCTTATTCTTGCTTTTAAAAGATTTGTAATAAGCACCTAAGGTTCCAGTACCTGCAAGCCTACCAACTGCAAACTCGCTAGATAGTCCCACATAGGAAAAAATGACTATAAATAACAAATAAGCTAGGAAAAATACTAGACCTCCCTGCTGGAACTTGTAAGGAAAACCCCGGACGTTTGCCATGCCGACAGCAGAACCAACCGCTGTTAATATAAAACCAATTTTTGAATTAAATTTATTCATATAAACTCCTTAACTTTAATATGTCTATATCGCTTTAAAGTATGTTAGTATTATATCCCAAACTTTAAATAAGTAAAGTTTTTTCTAAAATTTCCATCTAAAAAATCCCCGAAGGGATTTTACATTATTATTGTCAAAAGACAAATCACTATTACAAGTGGTGTATATAGATACTTTCCTATCCTATACCAACCTTGTCCATATTTTCTAAAAGAACCTAGGTCGATCTCACTTATTAGAGTCTTCTTATCTAAGACATAAAACCAAGTTATAGCACCAATCATCGCCCCTATAGGGATGATGTAGATTGATATAATATCCATAAAAGGCCCCCATTGGCTGACCTTCTCCATATTCATACCTACTAGAAATACTAAGGCTCCTATTGCTATTAGGACAATTTTTCTATCCAATTTCTTAAATACATAGGTCACTGACTCAACTACTACCTCAAACATTATCTGAAGAGATGAAATACCTGCAAATAATACAGCAAGATAGAGGATAATTGAAAAGAACCTCCCTCCTTCTATATTTTGTAGGATTGTAGGTAGAACTTGGAATAAGAGCCCTGGACCACCTGCCTGATCCATAGAAAAAACTACGACAGAAGGAATCATCACAAAGGCAGCAACCATTGCAGCTATTGTATCTAGAAGACCTGTCATCTTAGATGAATAGATTATATCCTCGTCCTTGTGAAGATAAGCCCCGCAGATCATCATGGCTGAACCAGTAATCGATAAGGAAAAGAAGGCCTGACCCATGGCTGATACCACATTTCCTATACTTATCATCGACCTATCTATCCTAAACATATACCTATAGCCATCCATAGCATTTGGTAGGCTGATAATCTTTATAGCTATAACTACAAAGAGGATGAAAAAGGCTGGCATCATAAACTTACTTGATTTTTCTAAAGTTTTGGCAGAACCAAGACAATTAATCAAGGTCAAAATAATTACACAAAGATGATATGGCCAAACTGAAAAGTCCCTTTCAGATAAGTCCTTGTACCAACTTCCTACATCAACACTCATCAAAGTCCCAGTAATAGAATCAACCAAGGCCCTAAAAATATAAGCAACTACAACTGCATAGCCAATCGTAAGAAGTATAAGGCCAATGAGGGGAAGAATTGATATAGCACGCCCAAGTTTAGGGCTTTTTCCCTTGCTTTCAAAGGCATTCTCGTAAGATCCGATAGTACCTGCCTCTGCAATTCTTCCTATAGCAAACTCACTTGAAAGCCCTACATAGGAAAAAAGACCTATAAAGAAGATATAGACTAAGAGGAAAAAAAGTCCCCCTTCCTGGAGCTTGTAAGGAAAGCCCCAAACATTGGCCATACCCACAGCAGATCCCACTGCCGTTAGTATAAAGCCAAGTCTAGAATTAAATTTGTTCATATTATTCCTTTCTATAAATAAGCTAGTAAAATTAAAGATTAAACAAAATCTCTACCCATTAATGTCTATGACCTAATAATCATTAAGAGATCTCTCGACTACGCTCGACGGTAGTTTGCGGATTCAGGACAAGCGTAGCTTGACCTTTATCTCGCAAAGCCTCGATTAAGGTCTGTCATCAATTCACTAACGTTCATTGTGACCAGAACCATTAGATATAAGGGTTTGAAAGAAAATGAAGTTTTCTAGAAGTATTAGAACGCCATTAGACGTTCTTTTGACTTTTGTTCCTAAGAAACAAAAGTCACTGCACTATTTGTCTTTCAGACAAACAGTGGCCCACCAGGAGGGCAACCTTGCTTCGACCGAACGTAGTGAGTGGAGAAGCCTCGCGAGAAATAGTAAAATTATAATTATTTTAAAACTCATAATTAAATCAAAACTTCCATTAACGCCATCTCGAACGCATGTGAGAGATCTGCAGTCTATGATGACATGTAAATAATACGTTTTAAGTCATCTACGCTCATCCTTAGCTAACAAAAACCCAAATCTAACATGTCCCAAGGTTCTGTAGACCTCTCACATAAAGTTCGATCAACTGTAGATTATAGTTTTCTCTATTTAGAGAGATCTCTCGACTACGCTCGACGGTAGTTTGCGGATTCAGGACAAGCGTAGCTTGCCTTTATCTCGCAAAGCCTCGATTAAGGTCTGTCATCAATTCACTAACGTTCATTGTGACCAGAACCATTAGACATAAGGGTATGTAAGAAAACGAAGTTTTCTCTCCTTTTCCCTTATTTCGACTGAACGAAGTGAATGGAGAAATCTCACAAGAAATAGTAAAAAATATAATTATTTTAATATTATAGATAAATCATATTATTTAAATAACGTCACCATCTCTAATTGGACTATCATAGTGAGTCTAACGTACTGTGATCGCTATAAGGGTAGAGGGAAACTCTTATTTATATTTTTCCTGCAAGCTCTTTACTAGCTTTTCGTCTTCGAAGTAGTTGATGCCCATAGCTTTTTTTACTTCTTCGACCTTTGATCTTCCAGCTTCTCTTGCTTTTGCTGTTCCTTCTTCTAGGATTTTAAATACTTTTTCTAGGTCTTTTTCGTATTCGGCACGTCTTTTTCTAATTGGCTCTAGCTCGTCTTCTAGGACCTTGATTAGGAATTTCTTAACCTTTACATCTCCCAGACCTCCCCTTCTGTAATGATCTTTAAGAGCTTCTAGGTTTTCGTATTCAGGAAGGAATTCCTTAAAATGCTCAGGTTTTGAGAATACATCTAGATAGGTAAAGACGATATTTCCTTCAACCTTGCCTGGATCTTCGATATTGATATGGTCTGGGTCTGTGTACATGCTCATTACTTTTTTCTTGACAGTTTTCTTATCATCTGCAAGGTAGATTGCATTACCCAAGGACTTGCTCATCTTAGCTCCTCCATCAATTCCTGGCATACGTCTTGCGATTTTTGCCTCTGGAAGAACTGCCTTTGGCTCTACGAAAGTCTCTCCATAAATGTGGTTGAAGCTTCTAGCAATCTCTCTTGCTTGCTCAAGCATTGGCTCTTGGTCTTCTCCTACTGGAACTATATTTGCATCAAAGAGAAGTATATCAGCAGCTTGGCTTACAGGATATATTAGAAATCCTGCTGGTAGAGATGTTTCAAAGTCTCTTAGTTTAATTTCTGACTTAACTGTAGGGTTTCTCTCGAGTCTTGATAGGGTAACAAGATTTAGGAAGTAGAAGGTAAGCTCTGTTAGCTCTGAGACTTGGGATTGGACGAAGAAGGTCACCTTTTCTGGGTCAAGTCCCACACTAAGATAGTCTAGGGCTACTTCTATTAGATTTTCCCTAATTTTTCCTGGATCGTCGAAGTTATCTGTGAGGGCTTGACTGTCTGCAATCATGATATACATCCTATCGTAATTACCCTCATTTTGCATAATTACTCTGTTTTTTAAGCTTCCTACATAGTGTCCTAGGTGAAGTCTGCCTGTTGGTCTGTCACCTGTTAGTATTATATCTTTCAAAATTCCTCCTTATTTTAAAAAAACGGGCCTGCCCTATGAAAGTGCCCCATCAGAGAACTTCCCATAATTCTCTGACAGGATGCAACTATCATTTTATAAACAGTCCCGATTATTTATCAGCAAGGAAAGCATCTATAAAGCCTTGGATGTCTCCATCCATCACAGCTTCTACATTTCCCATCTCGAAACCCGTCCTGTGGTCTTTGACCAGGGTATAAGGTTGGAAAACATAGGATCTGATTTGGCTGCCCCAAGCGATTTGGGAGTAGCTTCCTTGTATGTCTTCGATTTTTTCTCTTTGCTCTTCTTCTTTGATCTGAACAAGCTTACTTTTCAAAAGATTCATTGCAGTCTGTCTATTTTGGATTTGGCTACGTTCTGCCTGACTTGTCGCAACTACACCGGTTGGTATGTGGGTAATCCTTACGGCAGAGTCGGTCTTATTGACGTGCTGGCCTCCTGCTCCACTTGCCCTGTAGGTATCTATTCTTAGGTCTGACGGGTCGATATCAAGTTCGATATTCTCATCAAGCTCTGGGAATACATCGACAGAGGCAAAAGAAGTGTGTCTTCTGGATTGGCTATCGAAAGGAGAAATCCTCACAAGTCTGTGGACTCCCTTTTCTGCCTTAAGATATCCGTAAGCATAAGGACCAGTAACATGCATGGTAGCCGACTTGATTCCACCTGCTTCTTCATTGTTTAAATCTTTAATCTCATACTTGAAGCCGATACTATCGAAGTATCTCTTATACATCCTAAAGAGCATATCCGCCCAGTCTGTAGCCTCAAGTCCACCGGCTCCTGCATTGATTGATATATAGGCATTGTTCTTGTCATATTCCCCATCAAGTTGGGTCCTAAGCTTCATCTGAGTGGCAAGCTTAGCGAGGTTTTTTAGAGAATCTTCGACTTCTTCTATAGTATCTGTCTCTTTCTCTTCGCTCATCTCCACAAGATCAAGCATATCTGTATTGTCTACTAAGCCATTTTCAAGCTTTTTGTAATCGGAAAGCTCGTCTTTCTTACTTGCAAGATCCGCCATTATCTTTTGGGCCTTATCCGAATCGTTCCAGAAATCAGGACTCGCTGATTGTTTCTCGAGTTCTTTTATCTCTTTTTCCAAGCTAGCTGGGTCAAAGAGAATCTCCGATTAGTTTTAGTTTTTGGCTTAAATCCTCTATATCAGATCTTAATTCAAATATTTCCTTCATATTATTTCTTTACATCGCCCTTTTTGGCTTCTCGTTCGAGTCTCCTGCGTTCTGCTCTATTAAGACCTTCCATATCTTCTTCCTCTTGGCCTTCTAGGTGCTCTTCGCTAGGTTTAAGGACTTGTTTTCTTTCAATATTTTGTCTGATCTCTACACTTAGCATGTACTTAACAGTGTCTTCTTGGATAGATCTAGTCATATCTTCATACATGTCGAAACCTTCGTTTGTGTAGGCTCTTACTGGGTCCTCTTGTCCCATAGCCCTTACACCGATTTCTTTTCTCATTTGATCCATAGCATCGATATGATCCATCCATTTTTGATCGATTACCCTAAGTAGGATTACTCTTTCTACCTCTCTCATATTCTCAGATCCGAAGGTCGCTTCCTTATCTTCATATTTAGCAAGGGTCGCATCTGTGATGTAGTTGATTAGGTCTTGTTGGCTATAAGAGTTGATGTTTTCGAAGTGAAGGCTCTTTACAGGCATAGCAAGTCCATGTAGATAGTTTAGTAGGGCTGTCATCTCCCAGTTTTCCGGTTTGATTTCTGGGTTGGTAAAGGTGTAAACAGCATTTGCTATTACATCTTTGATCATAGCTACTATAGTCTCTTTCATGTCTTGACCAAAGAGAACCTCTCTTCTTTCGTTGTAGATGATAGTTCTTTGTTTGTTCATAACATCGTCGTATTGGAGGACTCTTTTTCTTGTAGCGAAGTTGTTAGCCTCAACCCTTGTTTGGGCACGTTCTACGGATTTAGATACCATCCTAGAAACTATTGGCTCATTTTCGTCATAGTTATATTTTTCAACAAACTTAGCTACAGCCTCACCACCGTTAAGTCTAATGAGGTCATCTTCAAGTGATATAAAGAATCTTGATTTACCTGGGTCTCCTTGACGTCCTGAACGACCCCTAAGCTGGTTATCTATACGACGAGACTCGTGTCTTTCTGAACCTATGATATAAAGTCCGCCTACTTCCTTAACCTTCTCAGCTTCAGCCTTGATTTCAGGCCTAAAGATGTCCTTGTAGTGTCTGTATTTCTTTCTTGCATCAAGGACAGCTTGGTCGGTAGTTTCTGCAAATGAATCTACTTGTTCGAGCACATCCTCTGCCACACCCTCTCTTTTTAGCTTAGTCATAGCCATATGGTCTACGTTACCACCGAGCATAATATCTGTACCACGTCCTGCCATGTTGGTTGCGATAGTTACTTGATTTAGTCTACCAGCTTGGGCAACAATATCAGCTTCTCTCTCGTGGTTTTTCGCATTGAGGACTGTATGAGAAATACCAGCCTTTTTTAGGGCATTGGACAATCTCTCACTTGCTTCTATAGAGATAGTACCTACTAGGATTGGTTGGCCTGTAGCATGTACCTTGTTAATCTCATCTATAATTGCGTTAAACTTACCACGTTCGTTGATATATACATAGTCCACATCATCTTGTCTTTGAACAGGTCTATTAGTTGGGATTTCTACTACGTCTAGTTTGTAAATTTCACTAAACTCGTCTTCTTCAGTCATAGCTGTACCTGTCATACCAGATAGCTTGTCATACATCCTAAAGTAGTTTTGGAAGGTAATTGTAGCAAGAGTCTTACTTTCTGCCTTAACCTCAACTCCTTCTTTGGCCTCTATGGCTTGGTGAAGACCATCTGAGAATCTCCTACCTTGCATGATACGACCAGTAAACTCATCTACGATTTCAACCTCGCCGTGATTTACTACATAGTCGATATCTCTTGTCATAGTAGTATTTGCCTTTAAGGCATTGTTGATATAGTGGGCAAGCTCGATATTATCAGTATCGGATAAGTTCTCTATACCGAAGAACTTCTCTGCCTTGGCAGTTCCCTTTTCTGTAAGGTTGGATGTTTTTCTCTTCTCATCTACTAGGAAATCAACATCTTCTACCTTAAACTCCCTATCGAATGGGTCGATATCAGCATCCTCGTTAGGATCTAGGATTCTTCCTTCTAGGGTTTGGATAAACTCATTTGCCTTAACATAAGTATCTGTAGACTCATCTCCTTGGCCGGAAATAATAAGTGGAGTTCTAGCCTCATCTATTAAGATTGAGTCGACCTCGTCTACTATAGCATAGTGAAGGTCTCTTTGAACCATGTCGTCCTTATAGATTACCATGTTATCTCTTAGGTAGTCAAAACCAAATTGGTTGTTGGTTCCGTAAGTGATGTCTGCAAGGTAATTCTTTCTTCTTTCAGAATTAGTTAGACCATAGACAATACATCCTACTGTAAGGCCAAGGAAGGTATGTACCTTACCCATCCACTCTTGGTCACGCTTAGCAAGGTAGTCGTTTACAGTAACTACATGGACTCCCCTACCAGTTAGGGCATTAAGATAAGAAGGAAGGGTTGCAACAAGTGTCTTACCTTCACCTGTTCTCATCTCTGCGATTTGTCCGTTGTGAAGAACAATACCACCGAGTAGTTGGACAGGATAGTGCTTCATTCCAAGAACTCTAGAACTTGCTTCTCTAACAACAGCAAATGCCTCAACCAAAAGGTCATCAACAGTCTCGCCTTGGCTTAGTCTTTGCTTAAATTCACTAGTTTTGTTTTGTAATTGTACATCTGTCAGTTTTTGCATTGATTCATCTAGGGCAAGAATTTGATCGACAAGTTTCATATTTTGATCAATTTCTTTTTGGCTAAATGACTTAAAAAAATTAAATAATGCCAAATTATTCACTCTCCAATTCTTCTACGAAAGCAAATTAAATAGCTTCCTATAGATTTTTCTATATATCTTAAAGCATAAATGTGATTTAACAAGTGTTTACACTTCAAATATTCGCTCCTACTACTATACCAGTTAATTTCGATAAAAAAATACTTCTTTGACATTTTTCACAAAATTTAAATACATTATTATTTATATGGAAATTATAGATGAAAAAAGGAAAAAAGAAAAGATCTCTCGACTAGGCTCGACGGTAGTTTGCTGCCTCAGAAACAAGCCCGTCCGGCTCATGGAGGACCTCACCTCGCAAAGCCTCGAATAAGGTCTGTCATTAATTCACTAACGTTCATTGTGATCAGAACCATTAGATATAAGGGGAAAGAAAACGAAGTTTTCACTAGAATTATTAGAACGCCATTCGGAGTTCTTTTGCCCTTTGTTCCTACGAAACAAAAGTCACTACACTATTTGTCTTTCAGACAAATAGTGGCCCAGCAGGAGGGCAACCTTACCTCGACCGAAGCGGAGAGGTCTCACGCAGTTATCAATATCAAAACAGCAAAGTATATGAGTTGAGATAAACTTAAACGAGAGTTACGCCATCTCGAAGGAGGCACGACTGAGAGATCTACAATCTATGATGACATATAGATATATAAGTTCAAGTTATCTATGTAAATAAATCAATAACTAAATCTCCAACCAAACATGTCCCAAGGTTCTGTAGACCTCTCGTCGCTTCCCTGTGGAAGCTCTGTCGAGGTGGTGGATCAAGGAATTTTTAATAAAAAATACAAAATATGATTAGAGATATCTCGACTACGCTCGACGGTAGTTTGCGGCCTCAGAAACAAGCCAGTCCGGCTCATGGAGGACCTCACCTCGCAAAGCCTCGATTAAGGTCTGTCATCAATTCACTAACGTTCATTGTGACCAGAACCATTAGATATAAGGGCTGGGAGGATGTACGCTCGATGTAAAGGTGGGTAGAGAAGCTAAAGGTTAGCAAAAAATCTCCTCAAAAAAGAAGGCCACTCGGGACCTTCCTTCTCTTTATATGAAGTTTTATAATGTATAAGTTATCTCGTATATTTATTTAAGTCTAGGAATGATTTGGCCGTAGTCGCCTTTTCTTCTCTTGTATACTACTCTTACATCTGCGTCTTCGCTATCTAGGTATACAAAGAAGTTATGACCTAGAAGTTCCATTTGTAGGATTGCTTCCTCGGCTGACATTGGCTTAACGTGGATTTCCTTTACCCTTTTGATATTTATATTGTCATCGTTTTCCTCTTCTTCATAAGGCTCGAGGTTTTCGAATTTGATGCTTTCTCCTTTTTGTCTGCCTCTCATAAGTTTTGTCTTGTTCTTCCTTACTTGGCGGAGCAGACCGTCGATATTTCTATCGATTGCTGTTGGATAAGTCTCATCACTGGTTTCAGATCTTAGAATTCTACCATTATCTAGGAAGGCTGTAGTTTCAACTACAAAGTCATTTCCTTCTTTGGCAAACCTAACATCCATTTCTTGTTGGTCATGGAAGTATTTATCTAGCCTATCAAATTTCTTTATAGATTCATTTCTGATATCGTCTGTTAGTGTAAAATTCTTGGCTATTAAATTTAATTTCATAATACCCTCCTATTGTCTTTTTATTATTTTACCCAAATTCATAATTAATAAACGTTTTCTTAATATTTTTTCTTACTTTCTTTCTTTATTATCATAATAAGAGTGTTTCAATATTTTTAATAAAGTATAATAAATAAAGATATGTAAAGGAGTAACTATGAAAGATACAAAATTAAGAGATATCTTGGACTATGAATTCTTATCTAGTCTTGATATTTCAAGTGACTATAGAAAAATTTCCTACAAAAAAACAATAGGAAATTACAAGGAAAACAGATACGACAGCAATTTATGGATTTATGACACCGAAACTTGCGAAAACTATCAAATTACTGATGATAAGAAGGCGACAATTTCTGCCTTTAACAAGGATTCTAATCTAGTTTACAAGAAAGAATCCACAGATGAGGCTGATATTTTCTATGTCAAAGACGGTACAGGTCTAGGCCATGAGTACTTTTCTATAGACAAAGATGTAGATATGATAAAGCACTTAGGAGGCGACCTCTTTCTAGTGAAAGCAAAAGAAAAGAAAAGCAAGGAAGATAAGGAAAAGGACAAGGAAAACTCCTACTCTAAGGAAATCGACAAGCTTCCTTTCTACCTAAATGGCGCAGGCTTTATCAAGGATGAGGACTCTGCCCTATATTTTTATGACGCATCAGAAGATAGGCTCGAACTTATCAAGGACTTTAAGGCGGAAGATAAGCTAAGCTTTGTCGATATCAGTAAGGATTCTAGCAAAATCCTCCTCCTTAGGGGTAATTTCACAGATAATTCTGTAATGGAGCTTAAGGAAGACCTCCTCCTTCTCGATACAAAATCAGGGGAAATGACCCTCCTAATCGAGAACGAATTCTCCTACTATACTGCAAGATTTATCGAAGATAGGATAATCTTTGTAGCGACCGATATGAAAAAGGGCGGGGTCAATGAAGATTGTTTTATTTATTCATGTGACTTTGAGGGAGCTTATAAGAAAATTAGCCCAGACGATTTCGATATGGCCTTTGGTAATTCCATAGGTACTGATGCAAGATTCGGATCTTCTAGGACCTTCGATGTAAAGGGCGACAGGCTATATTTCGTCGTAACCGACTATGAAAAGTCCAAGCTCTTATCCATAAGTCTTGCTGGAGATATCAGAGAAGAAATCTCAGAAGGCGTTGAAGACTTCGTCCTAGGAGATGATGATATCTACTACCTTGCAATGGGAGTTGATACTCTTTCTGAGCTTAAGAAAAAGTCTACAGGCGAAACTCTTATAGCAAACAAGGTTCCTTCTGAAGTCCACCCTATCGAAACTTTTGACTTCGTATCAAATGGCGATGAGCTTACCGGCTACGTCCTCCTTCCAAAGGACTTCGATAAGAAGAAGAAATACCCAACCCTTCTTTCCGTCCATGGTGGACCAAAGACAGAGTTTTCTGACATCTTCCACCACGAGCACCAGATGTTTGCATCAGCAGGTTACATTGTAATTTACACCAACCCACACGGTTCAAGTGGTAGAGGAGTCAAGTTCTCCGACATCCGTGGCAGATACGGAGATATTGACTACGATGACCTTATGACCTTTACCGACCTTGCCATAGAAAAATACCCACAAATCGATACAGAAAAAATGGGAGTCTATGGCGGAAGTTACGGTGGTTTTATGACAAATTGGACCATAGGCCACACCGACCGTTTCGCGGCAGCTTGTAGCCAAAGATCTATCTCAAACTGGACAAGCTTTTATGGAGTATCAGACATAGGCTACTACTTCGCTCCTGACCAAACAGCAAGCGATATGTGGGATAATCTCGACAAAATGTGGGACCAATCTCCAATCAAATACGCCCCAAAGGTCACGACCCCAACCCTCTTCATCCACTCTGATGAAGACTATAGGTGTCCACTAGAGCAGGGGCTTCAAATGTATACGAGAATCAAGGAAAATGGCACAGATACTAAGATGTACATCTTCCATGGGGAAAATCACGAACTATCTCGATCTGGAAAACCAAAGGGCAGGATCAAGAGACTAGAAGCAATCAAAGAATGGTTTGATAAGTATCTCAAAGATGAATAAGAACAAGCCTAAGACAAAAAACTTTCTCCTGAATCTAATAAATAGGGTAGCAAATCATGACATAATGACCTATTCCGCTGCCCTATCCTTCTACCTCCTACAAGCATCCATACCACTTATTATGGTTCTCGTAAGTGTACTGTCCTACTTTATATCAGGTAGAGAGGATATCATATATAGATTTTTGGACTTTTTACCCAATACCACAATAGAGCTAATAGCGGAAGTGATAGATATCCTACTTATCTCCTCCCAATCTCCAACAGTGACAACTATCACAATTCTCTTTGCCCTATGGTCTGCTACAAGTGGTATCAACAAGCTAGTAAATGCGATAAATCACGCCTACGGCCTCCACAAACAAAAACAAGCTATCAAACAAAGACTAATGAGCGTACTCTTTACCCTTATTTTCATAAGTCTGATAGTCTTTATGTTGATATTTCAAATCTATGGTACAAGCATAATAAATATCTTCAATGCCCAAATCATAGAGAAAATCACCGTACATTTTAATACCAATATCCAAAAGGCCCTGGACATGATATCTTCGCCCCTATTTAAGCTAATAACCTTTGTCCTACCCTTTCTCATAATGGCCATAGCTATAGGAGTATTCTACAGATACTCCCCTTCCAAGGCCAACAACAGAATAAGTGTCAAGGAAGCCTTCTGTGGAGGATTGTTCGCAACAGTTGCCATATTTATAGCAAGCTTTATATACTCCTACTTCGTAAACAACTACTCCAACCAGTCCCTAGTCTATGGAGCCCTAGCAGGAATCCTTGCCCTATTTATCTGGCTTTTGATGGTATCAACCATCATTATCCTAGGAGCAGAATGCATAGCAGCCTACAGGGAAGGCTACAAGGAAGACTTCTTCGACAAAGAAGTAAATACAGAAGATGAGTCCAGCTTAAAAGACAACGTAATAGAATTGATAAGGAAAAAAGGAAATGAAAAATGAGATGAGAAGATTCTTCCTAAACCTCCGTCGAGAGTTGGGAAGAGAAAAAATCGAAGAATATTCAGATGAAATTTACGATAAACTAATAAAAACAGACCTCTACCAAAATGCAGAGACCATCTTTGTCTATGTATCGATGGATAAGGAAATAAATACAGAAAAAATCATCCGAAAATCCCTAGAAGACGGCAAGGAAATCTACGTGCCTTTCATAGAAGGAAAAGAAATGAAGGCAAAAAAACTAGAAAAATACGAAGACCTTGTAGAAGGAAAATTTAAAATAAAAACCACAAGATCAGATATCTCAATAGAAAACCCAGACTTGACCCTAGTCCCAGGACTAACTTTCGACAAAAATAAAAACAGAATAGGCTATGGAGGAGGCTACTACGATAAGTTCCTGGCAAAAACTAAAACAAGAAGCCTAGGCCTATTCGCGAGCCCCTTCGAATCAATAGAAATCCCAACAGAAGAATACGACATAGCCCTGGACTATATACTTACAGACGAAGGTTTGTTCTAAGAAAGATGTGAAAGTAGAGATGTCTCGACTAGGCTCGACACTAGGGGGGGAAACATAATGAGATATCTCGACTTACGCTCGACGGTAGTTTGCGGCCTCAACTACGCCTCACCTCGCAAAGCCTCGATTAAGGTCTGTCATCAATTCCCTAACGTTCATTGTGACCAGAACCATTAGATATAAGGGGAAAGAAAACGAAGTTTTCTCTCTCTTTCCCTTATTTCGAAACAAGCCCGTCCGGCTCATGGAGGACTGGAGAAATCTCTCGAGAAATAGTAAAAGAATAATTCTTTTAGGCCCAACCATTATAGTACTTCTTTAAATTAACCCATCTCGAACGCATGTGAGAGATCTACAGTCTATGACGACACTTGTATATAAAAGTTAATCTTATCTACGAAATCCAAAGAGATATCTCGACTTACGCTGACATAGGAATTTAAAACAAAACAAATCGCATAATCTCAAGCTTCCTATTCTCCTCCCTTTTTTTATTTCATTTTTTATTTGACAAGTTTCAAAAGCCCATGTATAATTTGAAACATAGAAAACAAACTATGATAAGAAAAGTAGATTTGATGGACCTACACAGAGAGGCTATGGTTGGTGAGAATAGTCTAGAAAAGTCGAATTGAAAATGGCCTTTGAGTTTCTTGCCCGATATTTAAGGTAAGACGTATTCGCACGTTATAGCGATAGGGTATGCTAGTACCCGATGAGTTATTAATCGCAAGATTAATATGAATTAAGGTGGTAACACGAGCTTTAAGCTTCGTCCTTTGGGGACGGAGCTTTTTTTGATATAAGGATACATAGTTAAATTTTCTAATGGCGCCAAATTGTTAACCTGTCCCTTCCTATATACCGAATATATTATGCATGGTATAAAATTATTAGAAATTATTAAAGAGGTAAATTAATATGTCAAAAAGATTTTTAACTGTTGGATCATTACTAAGAAACGAAGAACTACTAAAATATAAGAGAGAAATTGAAGGAAGAGAAGATATCACCTATCCTTTCTACGACGACCTAGAAGGTTACAAAGAATGCGAAGATAAGTCAGTTGCTGAGATTGTCGAAAAACAATTAGACCATGGTCTCGTCCAAGTAACAGATGGTGAATATTCTAAGTCCCTATGGCACCTTGACTTCGTTTGGGGTCTTGATGGATGCGAGAGATTTATCAACAAGACTGGTTATTTCTTCAGAGAAAAAGATTCTGATGAGAAGTTCGAGACAAGAAAAGATATTGGGATTAAAATCACCGGCAAGATTTCTGGCAAAAACCACGTCTTTATCGAACATTTCAAAAGATTAAAGGACCTTGTCGATGGAAGAGCTGAGGTTAAACAATGCATCCCTTCCCCATCTCATATCTATGGTGACTTTGTAAATTCAAATGTTATAGCTGATTCCACATACAAGGATAATGATAGTTTTGAAGCTGACCTTAAACAAGCTTACAAGGACTTCCTAGACGACTTCAAAAAAGTCGGTGGAAAAATCATCCAATTTGATGACTGTCTTTGGGAACAATTCGCTAAGGAAAACAAGGAAAACCAATACGATAACAACCAAACTGACCTTGATAAGGACCTAGCCCTTGCCCAAAAATACATCGACATCAACAACGAACTAATCGATTACGGTCACGAGCTTGGCCTTACAGTCTACACCCACAACTGTAGGGGTAACTACTCATCTAGAAACTTCTCCGATGGAACATATGAATCAATCGCCGACCTATTTTTCAAAAATCTAAAATACGATAGGTTCTACCTAGAATGGGACGACGAAAGAGCAGGATCAGTTAAGGCACTCGAGGCCTTCAACAACAGAGACGACGTAGAAATTGTCCTAGGCTTCCTATCAAGCAAGACCAACACCCTAGATGATGAAAAAAGAGCCTTCAACCTCTTAGAAGAGGCAAGTAAAATCATCGACAAGGACAGACTCTATCTCTCCCACCAATGTGGTTTCGCTTCATGTGACTGTGGAAACGAACTTACAGAAGAAGAACAATGGGCCAAAATAGACCAAGGTCACAGGATTGCAGAAGAATTCTGGGGCGAATAATGACAGACCCATCCAAACTATTAAAAGAGTTAAAAGATAAGAAGTGGATAAGCCTAAGTCATGTCGTAACAAGTAACATCCCCCACTTCGAAGCCTTTAACCCACTAAGAACAAAAGACATAGCGACAATAGACGAAGACGGATTTTGGGGTAACGAAATTACAATCGGAAGCCAATACGGCACCCATATCGACGCCCCAAACCACTTCGCCAAAGGCACAAGAACCCTCCTCCAAATCCCCTTTGCCGAAAGATGCCTTCCCCTATATGTAATAGATATCTCTAATAAAGTAGAAAAAAATCCTGACTACGAGATCACAAAAGAAGACATCCTAGAATTCGAAGAAGAAAATGGAAAAATCAAAGCTAAGTCCTTCGTTGCCCTAAGAACAGACTGGTCCAAAAAATTTGGCGACAAGGACGCCTTCATCAACAAGGACGATAAAGGAATCGAGCATACTCCTGGCTGGTCCCTAGAAGCCTTGAAGTTCCTCCACGAAGAAAGAGACGTCACAGCCATAGGCCACGAAACCCTAAACACCGACTCAGGCCTCAAACTCTACGAAAACAAGGCCCTAGAAGCGGAATACTACTGGCTAAGCCAAGACAAATACCAAGTCGAAGTCCTAACAAATCTAGACAAGCTCCCACAAACAGGAGCAATAATAACAATCTCCTACCCACAAATATCAGGAATCTCAGGATTTTCTGCAGAAGTTAACGCAATATACTAAACAATTACAAAATTTAATATCTCCTACAAAGCCCGGCAAAGACCGGGCTTTTCATGTGGGAAAATAAGATAATTGTAAGATGAGATCTCTTGACTATACTCAATGGTAGGTAAATTTAATAGATATCTCGACTTATGCTCGAGATAAGGACGTGAGAAAACATAGTTTACTTTCTATTTCCCCTTACCTCGACCGAAGCGGAGAGGTCTCACGCAAATACCTACATCAAATAATAATATATATACTCAGAAATCAATCTCAAAAAACAGTTATTCCATCTCGACAGAGCGCAGCGACGAGAGATCTACAGTCTATGATGACACGTAGATCTTAAAGATTAAGTCATCTACTTAAATCTATAACTAACAAATTCTCCAATCAAACACGTCCCAAAGTTCTGTAGACCTCTCGTCGCTTCCTCGTGGAAGCTCTGTCGAGGTGGAGAATAAGGAATTTTTATAATAAAAGATACAGATTATAGTACGAGATATCTCGACTACGCTCGATATAAGGGTGGGTGGAAGGAAGACAAAGTTTTCTCTCATACTCCAAGCACCTGTCTCAACTCACACTCGAGAAGTGATAGTAAAATCATAATTATTTTAAATCTTACAATTAAATCAAATTTACAATTAACGCATTGTTATTCAAAACATCATTTTTAGTACATTTTTCCAAACATATCCCTTATCTTGTTATCTATATTGACAAATCACCCCATCACTGATATCATATATCCATCAGAAAAGTTAGGAGACAAAATGAAAAAATTATCTATAGAGAAATTGGCAGATACTGTCATTAACAAGAGAAAAGAAAAAGGAATAACTCAAAAAAGTCTTGCTGATACTACTGGTATCAACAGGGCTATGATCAGTCGTTTGGAATCATGCGACTACACACCTTCTATCGACCAGCTACAAGCTATAGGAGAAGTCTTGGACTTTGAAGTAGTTGATATGTTTGAGGAAGAAACTTACGAAAAAGAAATTAAATCAGACAAAAAATACAAGATAGCTGTTGCAGGAACTGGATATGTAGGTATGTCCATTGCGACCCTCCTATCCCAACATAATGAGGTTACTGCAGTTGATATTGTAGAAGAAAAGGTAGAGAAGATTAATAATAAGATCTCTCCTATCCAGGATGATTATATAGAAAAATATCTCGAAGAAAAGGACCTAAATTTAAGAGCAACCATAGATGGAGAGGCTGCCTACAAGGATGCTGACTTTGTAGTAATCGCAGCTCCTACCAACTACGATAGCAAGAAGAACTTTTTCGATTGCTCTGCTGTAGAAGATGTAATCGAGCTTGTCCTTAAGGTCAATCCAGAAGCTACTATGATTATCAAATCCACTATCCCAGTTGGTTACACTAGAGAAATTAGGGAAAGATATGAGACAGATAAGATTATCTTTAGCCCAGAATTCCTTCGTGAATCCAAGGCTCTTTACGACAATCTCTACCCTTCAAGAATCATTGTATCATGCGATGATCAAAGTAGGGATAAGGCAGAAATATTTGCAAATCTCCTTAAAGAAGGCGCCATCAAAAAGGACATCCCTACCCTCTTTATGGGTTTTACAGAGGCAGAAGCAGTCAAGCTTTTCGCAAACACCTACCTCGCCCTTCGTGTATCCTACTTCAACGAACTTGATACCTACGCAGAAAGCAAGGGACTAAATACAGAAGAGATCATCAACGGAGTATGCCTAGATCCAAGAATAGGCACCCACTACAACAACCCTTCCTTTGGCTATGGTGGATACTGCCTGCCAAAAGATACCAAACAACTTCTAGCAAACTTCGACAAGGTCCCACAAAACATGATCTCCGCAATCGTAGACTCCAATAGGACCAGAAAGGACTTCATAGCAGATCAAGTCCTAAACATAGCAGGCTACTACGATTACAATTCAGACGACCAGTATCAACCAGAAATGGAAAAAGACTGTGTAATAGGAGTCTACAGACTCACCATGAAGTCAAACTCAGACAACTTCCGCCAATCCTCTATCCAAGGAGTTATGAAAAGAATCAAGGCCAAGGGAGCAAAGGTAATAATCTACGAACCAACCCTAGAAGACGGTGACACCTTCTTTGGATCTTTAGTAGTAAACAACCTAAACAAATTCAAAAAAATGAGCCAGGCAATAATAGCCAACAGGTACGACGAGAGCCTAGACGATGTGATGGAGAAGGTATACACGAGGGATATATTTAAGAGAGACTAGGAAATTTTAAGATGTCTCGACTTACGCTCGACATAAGGGTAAGGAGGGAAAGCTCGCTTTCCTAACCCTTCCCTTGCTTCGACCAACGTGGAGAAGCCTCTTGAGAAATAGTAAAAGTATAATTCTTTAAGGCTGAGCATTGTAGTATTTCACACAATAACCGCCATCTCGAGCTTGTCGAGAGATCTACAGTCTATAATGACATGTAGATATATAAGTTCAAGTTATCTATGTAAATACCTAAATAGAAAAATCACCGTACAAAAATGTCCCAAGGTTCTGTAGACCTCTCACGTAAAGTTCGAGGTGGAGAGGTAAACAAGGAAGGAAAACTCGCTTTTCCTACCCCTTCACTTACCTCGACCGAAGCGGAGAGGTCTCATGTGTTATATTAGAAGTGCAAATAATTAAAAACTTTGAAATATAGTAATTCAAACAATTATTGCCATCTCGAAGGAGGCACGACTGAGAGATCTACAGTCTATGATGACATGTAGATATATAAGTTCAAGTTATCTATGTAAATAAATCAATAACTAGATCTCCAACCAAACATGTCCCAAGGTTCTGTAGACCTCTCGTCGCTTCCTCGTGGAAGCTCTGTCGAGGTGGCGAAGTAAGGAAAATTTTTTTAAAAAATACAGATTATGGTACGAGATATCTCGACTTCGCTCGACATAAGGGGAAAGAAAACAAAGTTTTTTCTCCTTTTCCCTTGTTTCGAAACAAGCCCGTCCGGCTAGTAGAGGACTGGAGAAACCTCATTAAAATTATTAGAACGCCATTTGGCGTTCTTTTGCCCTTTGTTCCTAAGAAACAAAAGTCACTACACTATTTATCTTTCATACAAACAGTGGCCAAACATGAGGAATCCCTAACAACAAAACACCAGCCCTCAGGCTGGTGTCCTTTTTATTTACTTATCTAATATTAAATTCTTGAGTTTCCACATTTTCCAAGTAGGCTTTTACTTTCTTGCTTACCTTGCCGTCTTTGGTAGCGAGGGCTTCTGATGCTATGATCTCATCCATAGCTTGGTTTACTCCTGCATCATCGATTCCCTCTTTTGGGTTGTCTATTGATATCATTCTTTTTGTTCCCTTGTCGTCTGCGAATTGTAGTTTTAGTCTTTTAGTCATATGCTAGTACCTCCTTATGCTAACTCTTTTGTTTCTATCTTGTAAGCCTTGTGCTCATTTGCATTAGTCAATCCCACATAGGCTTGGGCGAATTTCTTAAGTCCTTCGTCTGCTACTCCAGCTACTAGGCTTGAAAATGTCCTAGATAAGGACTTTGCCTTGCCAGTTATTTCTTCTACGATGTCATAAACAATTTTTAATTTCATATTTACTCCTTTATTTTTCTTATTTTGTGGGCCCTACACTTATATATAGAATTTTTCGTCAAATCTTCCCGACTTTTTTAATAATTTTTTCTAAATATCTATCCAAGTATTGTCCTCGCTGTCTTTGTAGGCGACATATCTTCTAAGACCACTATCTTTTCCTATATAAGATAGCCAATAGTATCCTTCATTTTCTATCAGATAATCATAATATATCTTATCTCCAGGACAATAGTGGGTTATGATATCACTATTTGTCGAGGGTCTCTCTCTAACATTAGTTATAGCATGGACTAGGGCACATCCCTTCTTCCACACTCCCCTACTTGGAGAAATTCTCCCGATAGGTCTAAAGTACCTCTCCTCGGATGATCTCCTACAGTTTAGATAATATCCTATAAAGGAAGCCTCATCATTTATGGAGACCCCATTGTTGGTGTAATTACAATGAATTATGGATCCCTTCCTTAGAAAAATCCCCGTATGGCCATAGGCTCCGGCGGAATGGCCTTCGATTCCCCTTATGAATATGTCTCCCCTTCTTACATCTCTATAATCATAAATCTCCCTAAAGACTCTTCCCTTTAGCTTATATAGAGATTCAGTATTGCCAATCCTCGTCTCCTTTGGGAGAAATCCCCCAGCTATCAAAGCATAGTAGACAAAGGACGAACAGTCCAAGGCCTCTGGCCCCAGCCTTTGGGGATAGGCCATAGAGTAGGTCACCTTGTGATGCTTGGATAAGGCGAAGGCAATCATTCTATCAACACTTGTCATAAATCCTCCTTTTACCTGGCCCTAGGCCAGGCTCTTTTTAATTTCATTAGTATCGATCAATATCCTGTCTATCTTCCCATTGATTTGGAAGATTAAAATAAGACAAATGGCCACAGGAAAGCCTAGTTCACTAATAATCTTAATGATGTCCATACCTTATTCGGCTTAGGATGCTCTGATGATTATGCTATGGAAAATCCTTCCATAATCAAAAGACACAAGTCCTTTTCTTCTAGTCTCATAAGTCCAAGGATATGAGAGAAGACAGAAAGTGCGCCACTCCTTTCTTTTAAATTTTTTGCCTAAAGGCTAAACCTCCTTTCACATATATATAGAAAAATAAGCCCAATCTTCCCGATTAGGCTTTCAGACTTTTATTGTCTATTTTTATTTCATAAATGGCTTTTAGACAGATTAAGACCAAATAAGAGCACTTTATCCAATTAAACTTTTCTTTCCAAATAGTCTATTATGTAGGTGTCGACACAAAGAGAGCTCTCGGAAAGGAAATATTATGAAAATAACTTTGGACAATTCCGAGAAGATACTAGCAGCCTACAAGCCGCTAATACTAAAGACAGTCAAACAATTTGGAGCCTTCGAAGAAGAAGAATCCATAGACGAAGCAAGAATGATCCTGATTGATGCCATAGGCACATATGATGATACAAAGGGAACCTTCGGCACCTATGCCAAAAACCTCCTCCGCTACCACTTCCTAGACAAGGCCAAGCTACCAAAAGCTAGATCAATCTACGAAGAAGATGAGGAGAAAAATTCAATTATAGACCTCCTCGAAGCAGAGGAAGATACAGAAGAAATAATAATGGCAGAAGAAAGGAAAAAGGAAATCTTAGCAAACTTAGGAAAAATAAACAAGAAAAACTCCCAAATCCTAAAACTAAAATTCTACCAAGACCTAACAAACAAAGAAATAGGCCAAATAATGAACATCTCCACCAAAACAGTCTTCAACAGAATAAGCATGGGGCTAAAAGAAATGAGGGAAATAATGGTGGGAGAAATATAAGCCCCGACAAAGCTAGAATAAATAAATAAAAGAGATATCTCGACTACGCTCGACGGTAGTTTTCGACCTCAGTGGTAAGCCTGTCCGGCTCATGGAGGACTTCATGCTTATTGATTTAGAACGAAATTCATCGTTCTTTTATCCTTTGTTATTTCCTTAACAAAAGATACTGCACTATTTTGCTTTGCAAAACAGTGGCCCATGACGAGAGCTTCCTCGATTAAGGTCTGTAATCAATTCACTAACGTTCATTGTGACCAGACCCATTAGACATAGGGGTAATAATAGAAAGTTATCTTTCTAAAATAATTAGATCGCCATTCGGCGTTCTTTTGCCCTTTGTTCCTACGAAACAAAGGGCACTACACTATTTGTCTTTCAGACAAACAGTGGCCCAACAGGGGGGCAACCTTGCTTCGAAACAAGCCCGTCCGGCTAATAGAGGACTGGAGAAGCCTCAAGCAATAAACTATATCATGAAAAATAGTTCATACCCAGAAACTAAACTTAAACTACAATTACTGCCATCTCGACAGAGCGAATGGAATGAGCGACGAGAGATCTACAGTATATGATGACACGTAGATAATAAAGACATTTGTATCTACTAACTAAATTGAGATGTCTCGACTTAGCTCGATATAAGGGGAAGGAAATCACTGCTTTCCATCTATTTCCCTTGTTTCGACCGAAGTGGAGAAACCTCACGCGTAATAGTAAAATTATAATTATTTTGAATATTATAATTAAATCAAAATTTCCATTAGTGCCATCTCGAATGCATGTGAGAGATCTACAGTCTATGATGACATGTAAATATAAAAATTAAAGTTATCTAAATGAGATGCCTCGACTACGCTCGGCATAAGGTTAAGGTGGGAAAGCTTGCTTTCCTACTATTTTCCCTTACCTCGACCGAAGTGGAGAGGTCTCAGGTGTTATAGTAAAAGTGCAAATAAATACAAACCTAGAATTATAGCAATTCACACATTCACACCATCTACAGACAAAGCACCCCCTCTTGCAAAGCCTTCCCTTCTCCTGTATAATTAAAGTACATTAACTGTCTTTTTATATTTTATAAAAACTATTAATGTCTGAAAGGAGGCTGCAATGAAAAGAGAAATCTTGGCCATTCTGCCTGAACCTATGGAAAGGGTGGGGATAGTCTCTCGAATCTACTACATTGATACTATCGAGATTGACAAGAGAACCCCCACCCACTTCCTCAAAAACTCCTACGACAGGAAGGGAAAGAGTAAGAAGCTCGTTGATAAGAAAATCAAAGCCAAAACCCAAATCAAGAGAAACTACCCCTACGTCATCGACAAGGACCACGTCTTCTTCGCCTTCAAGATCCGTGAGAGCAAATACGACGACCAACAGAGGGGCTTCGTCAACGTCAAATACGTAGACAAAATCCAAGGCTCAACCATAATCCTAACTACAGGAGAAGAAATCTCAAGCCTAAACACAGAAAAGACTCTCCTCTCCAACAGAAAAAACGCCCAACTCCTCTACTACATGAGCCTAGTAGAAACCATGGCCGATAACTTCATAGCTATACAATATGTGCGTGAGAATTTGATGGACTAGAAAACACTCCAAACTATGTACTTAGTTTGGAGTGCATTCTTTATATTATACTTTATCAAGTTATATTTATTTCAAAACTTCCATATCACCAAAACCAAGATAATAAGTATGGTAAGATGTACTACCTTCAGTTATTTCAAATCTCAACTCTTTAACTTCAGAGATATCCAGCTCTATTTCTATTGGAAGGTCTCCTTCTTTTATTTCGTAGCTTTCTAATTCTTTCTTATCTCCTATAATTGATACCTTAAAGTTGGATTGATCATCACCATCTATATTACCAATAATGCCCTTTAATTTTTTATAGTTACCCTTCAAGTTAAAAGAGCAATATTCTCCTCCATCATATTTAGCAAGCGCAAAAAAGTTGTTATATGTATCGCCACCCATTTTTTTACCTTGCTTATAGGTATAATATCCCTTCTGAGCATAAGGTTCTATGTCGGTTACTAAATATTTACCTGACATTTCTACTTGATTAGTCATATCTTTATCTTCGTTAGAATCTGACTTATCTTCATTTTCGATTACCTTCTTTTGGTCTTTACTATCTTCCTCGACCTTAGTCTTAGCCTCAGAATCATCTTTTTCTTCTGATACCTTATCTTTTTTCTCTTTTTTATCTGTCTTATCTTCATCATTGCTAGATTCAGTTAGTTTAGGCTCATTTTTATTATTATCACCTTGACTCATATAGAAATTTTGCGTTGAACAAGATGTTAACAGGAAAACCATTGCTGATATAAATAAATACTTGAGATTTTTCATAACCCCCTCCTTTTTTCTTTAATATTAGCATTAAAATAGAATGCTGTCAAATAATATTTGAATATCTACGATACACAAGAAAACGTTTCTATCAAACTAAGTAACTCGTTTTTTTATTACTTTTCTTGAACATAATTCTCTAATTATGTAGCCGATCTATTTCTCGATTATCTGTATATTACTTTTCTTCTATATTTTAATGCAGAAACTACATTGTATCTACATCTCCATTTGGAATATGATAAACTATTGTTAACCAAGATTTAACCTACTTGCGTAATCGTAAATGTGAATATTAAAATTATAATTTAAGGAGGTTATTTTGGTTCTTGAAACTAAAGCTTAATCCATCCGCATGAATAGATGTCTATTTATTGTTTCAATCAACTCACTTAAGTTAATCAATACAAAAATCCCGTAAATTATAACCAAAATAATTTACGGGAAGATATTCCTAACTTGCTAATATTTTTATTTTTAATTTAACATATCGTTGATAACCGATTTATTGATATGTTTTATTTGATGCTCTAAATCTTGAAATAATGTTGCTCCAGTGATATTCAACAACTCTAACTCTTTTAATATCTTCTTCTTATCTTCTTTTTTTATTTTATATTTAAAAACCTGTCCACCTTCAACGCGTTCGGTTTGATCATCAATAATATTAGGTTCAAAATGATAATACTTTTTCCCATAATTCCCAATATTTCTTGAAGTTTCAATCTCTTTTATTTTCATTCCTCCCATGAAGAACGCCCCCTGTTGAGATATAATTCTAACATTATCCATTTTAGGAGATACGAATACTCCACTCAATGTTAAATCATAAATTAATTCTTCAATATTCTCTATACGTCTCCTCGACATGTTGTAGAATTCTTTATTCTTAAAATATCCCAATATCTCCGATTCTTCACATGGTCTACCTGAAAATTTAAATATAAAGTCCATATATGTCTCTACAATTTGATCGTAAGAATAAAATGTTACTACATTATTGAAAATATATATTGAGCCATCTTCATCCATATTCTCATTACAGGCGAAATATAAGGCAACTAAAGGATTTTCAGTTAAATCTAACAATCTAGTTTTAAGACCAAAATGTTGCATTTTAACAAGAGTGGAGAATTTATCATTTAAATTGAATTCTAAAGGATACTTATGGATCGCCTCATTTATTAAAATTCTCTCAGAATCAAATAAATCATCTCTGTATACACTTGGTATTAATCTCCAATTATAGTTAGACTGACCTCTAAAAAATCTCGAACCTTTTAGATTCACATGTATTGTATTGTTATTAGGAATTCCTTTAATAATTTGCAATAAATCATTTATAGAACTAATTTCTACATCTTTATTCATTAAAAGTCACCAATTTTTATCCTCTTAGAATATCTTTATTCTATTAATAAATTATATCAAGTATTACAGTGTCAACAGCTTATTGAGATATATATTAATTATTATTTGAGTATTGATATATAATTATAACTTGACTACACAATATTAAATTTTTTTGCTGCCTTAACTAATTTAAAATCTCAACTCTCTTAATACTAAAATATAAACCATATGCTTTAGTAGAAAATCTCCATTTTTATCTAATAAATTCATCTCCTTAAATTACTATAATCTTCATCGAAATTGAAAAATTAGTATCTTTCACCATCATGCTAGGCAAACCATAAAACATTATTGTACATACACACAACTTTTGCCCTGCATGTTTGTATAATATGCCCTGAGAACATAAGCTAACATATCAGTTATTGAATACTTACTAGATATTTCTACTCTATCACACTTCTCTTTAGTTCATTTAGATTATATTTTTGTTTCACTTTACTTGCTAGAGCTGAATTTTAATTAACTAATCATCACTATTAATAGTTTTTATAGAGTTATACTAATTTTTTTAATATTATTCTTTAACATAAGTTTCGATGTAATAAATATAATTAAAAAGGTTACTATAGTAATAGGTGATAGCGTCTGAGATAGAAAATAAGTAAAGCTAGCTCTTACAGCCCAAAAAATATAAGGCATTATAAATAGTTTATAGCCATTTCTTATATAATTAGTGCTACTTAAATTTGATAATTTTGCTATTATAAATGAATAAATTAAATTACCAATAATGACTCCTAGATATCCAAAGTCTTGATATAATTCAGCTATATAACACGATCCAGTCCCTCTTCCTGACAAATAGGAGGACTCCATAACCACATAAGCTAATGAATGGGTAAAGCTACCACCATATAATGCATGTTCTATAGTATTACCATGATAAACTGGTATATCAAATATCCTTGACAATATTCCACTATGAAAGAATTCTAGTGTATATATTTGATCCGGAATAATATCTTTATATGTGTAAGCTCTTTTTACAATATTACTAGTAACACCTTGGTCATAGAAGAATTTTATAATACTTTCAAAAAAGTTTATAGATTCAACAGGATTGCCTTCTCTCCAAATATCATATAAAGAAATAAACATTGCTAAAAATGGCAAAGACAATACTATTTTAAACATCATTTTCTTTGAAACCCAGATCTCACCCTCTTGATTTCTAAGGGTATAATAGGTAAAAATAGTCAATATACCTAACATAAATTTTGATCTTTGGCCGGTCCCTAAAGTTATCATTAAATAAATAAAATATATTGTCAATGGAAATCTCATGTCCTTCTTATCAGGTCCGGTTCCTAAATATACTGCCCACGCAACTGGCATTACTGATTCAACTTTACTTATAAAGTATAATGTACTATTATTTTTTAAATAATAAGCATAGTCAACATAATAATCTGTAAAACTAGATTTACTTACAAATTTTATTATTTCGATTTGAGTAATGACAGCAAATAAGATTGAAATATAGTAAATTAAAATACTTATCTTCCTTATATTTTTTTTATAAATAATATTATTTAAATCCCTATGCTGAATCAGTTTTTTTTCTTTATCATATGTTGTGTCATTTGTAAATAGAATATATCCAGACAAAATTGTTACAAGCGATATAATATAACTCATCCATGCATGAATATTCTCATCTTTATAGAACGTTTCTAATCCATATTTAAAATATTGTTTTACAAAATCTCTTCCTATTAGGAAAACAAAAAAGCAAAGAAAGAAAGAAAACAACATCCCTCTATTATCGAGATCATCAAAGGCGTACACTATACAAATAATCCATATAGATACTAATGTTACAAATAATGGATGAATTTCAGTAAATATAATACTTAAAATTGAAAATAGAAATAATAATAAGAATGATTTTATCATTTTAAAGCTAATTTTCATTTTAAAAATCTCCTACCACAAGAAGATCATTAACAAATTTTTTATAGTTTGTGTCTGCATTATACTTTTCATTCCATTTTATTCTTGAATTTTTTCTTAAATTGAAATACTTTCTTTTATCCATTTTGGTAATATTATTAATAATACTTGCTAATCTGAACTCGTCTATATTAGATGGTAATAATACACCATTTTTTTTGTCTTCTACTATTTCGCTTGTACCCCCAACATCAGTTGCTATGCACGGGATCCCGAATGACATTGCTTCCATAATAGAAACTGGTATACCCTCAGAAGTACTAACATTTATAAACCAATCATAAACATTATTTTTATATTCTTTCATTAAATCTTGATTTGAAACATTTCCCATAAAATTTATTTTAATATTATTACCTACTTTATTAGAAATATTTTTAATTTTTTCCATTTCAGGTCCATTTCCATAATGAGTCCATTCTATTTCTTTATTAGTTATTAATGACAGTGATTCAACTATTAGATCAAGTCTTTTTACTGATACTACATTTGAGCAGCTAACTAGTCTCAATATATCAGATTCATTGTAATCCTGTGTACCATAATCAATAGTTCCCAAAAACTTTGTTTCAATTTTATCTTTATAGTTAGGAAACTTATTTTTTAGATACTCAGAACCATCATTAGAACAAGGATACACCTTATCTATAAACGAAAGCAATATTTCTCTCATAGGAATATATCCTGTTGGTCTTTTTTCTTCATATAAGTCAAATCTATGAGCTCTACATATAATTTTAGAATTGATACCTAATTTTTTCTTTACTAAATATGCAACATATGGTTGATACTCAAAGCGATATGAATATAAAACACTATTAACTAAATCTTCCTTTGAAAAATTCTTAGTTATTTTATTAGCTTCATAATGTGACCTGCTAACAAAAACAAATAGCTGAACCAACCTACTAAAATTAAATCTATTATTATTAATTAGATTTTTTAGTTCTATATATAGATTTTTATCAAACAATGATACAAATGAATATAAAAAATATTTTATTTTAGATGCATAATATATTGGAAATACAAAAGCATTACAATCTATATCTCTGATTTTTATTGAATGTTCTTTTCTAAGTTGGAGCGAATAGATATAAATCTTATCAAATTTAGAATAATACTTAACTTCTGTTTCTAAATAAGCCTCCCAACTTCCATAAGGAAATTCATTTGTAAAAAGACAAAGTTGTTTCATTTTTCACTCCTAAATTTATATTTTATTATTTTAGTATTATATTAATATTATTAATTATTACATCTAGCTTATCTTTGCATTTATCTAACGTTTCTTCTTTTACAATAATTTGACCAATACAGTCATTAGAATTCTCAAATTTTTTTATTTCATCATTTTCTTCTTTGAAAAATGTAATTTCTACAATATCATCATCTTTTGCGTTAGAATTTAGGATTTCTTTAAGAATACCGCTTTTCTCAGTTTCAATTATCATTCTAGCAAGACCTGCTTTATTCTCTTTTGATTTTTGTGACCAAAACACTAATGGATTTTCAGAAATTGCCATTGATGCTATCATTTTATAATATTCTATACCATAATTAATCTCAACCAATTCAGGAAGACAATTTGCTCCTACTCTTCCTGTCAATTCTATAATATATACCTCGTTATCTTTAAGAATCATATCAACATTTACAGCACAATTATTTAATCCGAGTGCCTTGATTGCTTTTTTTACTTCAGTTTTTGTCTTTTCAATTATATCATCTTTTACATCTAATGGAACATAATGACCAACTGGAACAGCTGTATGGCTCATGTAAGTTTCATCACCGTGTGGCATAACAAATAAAACATCATTTTTGTAAACAAATGCTTGAGCTCCAAATTCGTATCCTTCTATAAATTCTTCAACTATACAATAGTCTCTTTTTGTAAGATTCATTGTTTCGTTGAAGCCATCGATTGCTTCTTCTTCTTTTTTTGCTATATATATTCCTTTACTACCTTGTAAATCTGTTGCTTTCACTATAACAGGTAGCTTAAGATTTTCTAATGCATTTTTTAGTTCATTTTCATTTCTCACAACAAAGTGTCTAGCAGTATTAACATTATATTTTTTGAAAGCTTCTTTCATTTTATATTTATCGCCACACATTATAGCAGCTTCTTCATTCAATCCTACTAGATTTTCTTTGTCACATATTCTTGCAAGTGAGACGATTCCAGTATCTAGACAACAGGTAGCTGCTCCATCTAAATTTAAATCTTTAACCTTTTGTTCAACCTCATCAGGATTTGATATATCCATGTAAGAAATTTCATCGGCTAAATTTAAACAAGGTTTATGAGCGTTTGGCATTGTTCCTGCTATTGTGTGAATACCTAATTCTTTTGCAGCTTTATATAAACCTAATTGACCTCTACCAGCTCCCAATATTAATAATCTCTTATTGTCGTACATGAACTTCTCCTTAATTTGTGTATACATTTTTCTGTAATAATACTATTTTGATAGTTTTAAAAACAATTTTTACATCTAATAAAAACGAAATTTCTTTTGCATAGTTAGCATCTAATTGTAATTTTTCTTCCTGTGGTATATTATTTCTAAAATACGCTTGTGAATATCCTGTTATTCCTGGCCTTACCTTAAGTCTGTCTATTCTTTTTTGATCATAATCACTTAAAGGTCTATTTATAGTAATTGGCCTAGGCCCAATCCAGCTCATGTCGCCCTTTAAGATATTAAATACTTGTGGCAATTCATCTATTGATGTTTTTCTTAATACTTTTCCTATCTTTGTAACTCTCGGATCATCTGAACTATTATATGTTGAATTATCTTTGTTTCTAATGTCAGGGGCATTCATCTTCATCGAACGAAGCTTGTACATACCAAAAACAGAACCATTCAAGCCTCTTCTTTTCGCTATATAAAAAATATCTCCTCTATCTTCCAAGTATATTAAAATCCCAAATATTATACAAATAATCAATACAAAAGGTAAAGCAATAAGTGCAAGAACTATATCCAGTATTCTTTTTATAATCTTTTCATATATCATTAGTTACCTTACTCTTCTACTTCTATTTTTATCTTATCTAAAGCATTTTTACATGCTTCTATTGCTTCTGTAATATCGTTACCTTGAGATATAACATAGGCAACTCTATCATTTGAATTTTTTATGGTATGAGAATATTCTCCAACTCCATGAACTATCTCTACATCCATAATTCCTTGTATTGCCTTTGCTTCTTCGATCCCTTTGATCTTTAGTATTTTTCCAGTATCACATTTTTTATATCTTATTACTGATGCTTTTTCAAAACTTTTTCTAACATCAATTTCTTGTCCAAGTGCAATTTTTATTGAAGCTTTCACCATATTTACCCCAGTTGAATATGGAACTAGGTGAGTTGTAATATTATCTCCTCCTAATCTTGCACCTACTTCTACGACCTTAGGGCCATCTTTTGTAACTTTTATTTCAGTATGTGATGGGCCATTTTCAATCCCTATTGCTCTATTTGTGTCTATTGCAACTTTTTTTATTTTATCTATAGTTTCTTTATCCAATGATGATGGCTGTGAATGACCTAATTCTACAAAATACGGAGGGCCAGTTGTTATTTTATCTGTAATTTGAATAACATTACAAACACCATCTTTAGATATAGTTTCTACACTTACTTCTGGTCCTTCCATGTATTCTTCAACTAACAGCTTGCCCGAATTAGAATTACTTTTACAATAATCGAATATTTTCTTTAAATCGCATGCATCTGTTGATTCCACTAACCTAATGCCTCTACTTCCAGAGTTATCTTCAGGTTTAATAATACATTTATAACTTTTCATTATAATTTCATCAACGGCTTTTAAATATTGGTCATAGTTATCTACAGAAAAATACATAGGAATTGGTACGCCATAAGCTTTTAAAGCATCCCTCATTTTTGATTTATTAGTAGCATTTATCGCAGTTTTTTCGTCTATTCCTATTAAATCTAATTTCTTTGCTACTTTAGCAACAGTTGTCATTGGTCTATCACTAGCTATTGTGATTATCCCATCAATTTTATTTTTTTTTGCTTCTTCTAATACTTTTTCTGTATCTGTAGTGCTTACTACAATTTTTTTATCTGCATATGAAAAACCTTCTGCATTAGGATTCATATCAACAGCCAACACATAAAGCCCCATTTTTTTCGCCTCTACGATTGCTGGAATTTGAAGAACGCTAGCTCCTAAAATCATCAATTTTTTCATAAGACCTTCTTTAAATTAGAGATAATTTTTTACAATCTCACAATACTTATCAATAACATAATCAACTTCCTCATCTGTAAGCTTGGTATGGAGCGGAAGTGTTATTTCATTCTTATAGTGATCGTAGGCATTAGGATAATCTTTTATATCAAATCCTAAATTTTTATATGCTGTTAGTAAAGGTAATGGTTTATAGTGGACATTACATGCAACTCCCACTTTAGCCATTTCTTCTATTATTTTATTTCTGGAATCTGTATCTATTCCAGGTATTCTTGTAATGTAGAGATGTCCTGATGACTCATGATTATCATCAAAGTGATTTAAAGTTTCTACTCCTAATGGTCTAAAGTTTTTGTCGTATTTTTCTATTATTGATTTCCTTCTTTTTAAAAGCTCAGGATATCTTTTAACTTGAGCAAGTCCTATGGATGCCAGAACGTCCGTCATATTACATTTATACCATGGTCCCATGACATCATATTCCCATGAACCAAGTTTTGTCTTGTTTAATGCATCTTTTGACTGTCCATGGAGAGATAATAACTGATATTGTTTGTAAAGTGCTTCATTATCTATTCCTTCTCTATCTTTCCAGGTTGCATATCCTCCCTCTGCTGTAGTAAAGTTTTTAACAGCGTGGAAAGAGAAGTTAGAGAAATCAGCTACAGAACCTATTTTATTACCCTTATAGCTTGCACCTAATGCATGTGCAGTATCAGCTATAACTATTATTCTATTGAAGGCTTTTTGTAAATCATTATTTGCATGGAATAATTCTTTTTTATTTTCAACTAATTCAAATATTCTGTCATAATCGCAAGGTATTCCTGCTAAATCCACTGGAATTACAGCCTTCGTATTCTCATTTATTAGCTTAGCTGCTTTGTCGTAATCCATTTCTAAAGAATCTTCTTGTGTATCAACTAATACAAGTTTTGCTCCTACATGGTCAACTACTGAAGCTGTAGCAGTGTAAGTATATGCACTAGTGATAACTTCGTCTCCAGGTCCTATTCCTAGTACTCTTAGAGTCATTTCAGCTGCTGCTGTTTGTGAATTTAGGCAAACACCAACATTGGTACCTGTAAATTGAAGTAATTCTTTCTCTAATCTTTTCGTTTTTGGTCCTGTTGTAATCCATCCGGATTTTAAAGCATCTACAACTTCTTCTATTTCTTCCTCACTAATATCTGGTGGCGAAAATGGTATGTTCATTCTATTCTCCCTTCGAATTATCCTTTCCTATAAATGTAGTAATTAACTCATTAATCGTTGCTATGATATCAAGTTCATCAATATTTTCTTGATTGATTACTTTATCAAGTTTCCCGAAAAATTCTCCCCTAGAGAAGTCTAGTGGTCGGCCTACAGATATTCCCTCAATGTGGGTATCTGTGAGGGCTTCCTCGTCCATCAGTCTTTCCTCGTAGAGCTTCTCTCCAGGTCTAAGTCCCGTATAGACTACAGGCATATCTATGTCTGGTTGATAACCTGATAGTCTTATTAGCTGTCTTGCCAGGTCGTCAATCTTGACTGGTTCTCCCATATCTAGGACGAATATTTCACCGCCTTGGGCCATGGATCCAGCTTGAAGGACTAACTTTACAGCTTCCTTAATTGTCATAAAGTATCTGATTATCTCTGGGTGGGTAACTGTAACAGGTCCACCCGCTGCGATTTGCTTTTTAAATAGTGGTATTACAGAACCATTCGATCCCAATACATTACCAAAACGAACTGCAACAAATTCGGTTCCTGGATTTTTCCCTTCTAGCAAGTCTTCAGGATTAATTGTAATATTTCTGTCCCCATCTTGGACAATTACCTTTGCAAGATTATTATATTCTTTGCTATCTCTTATGTCATTTATTCCTTGGATTATCTTCTCACAAACTCTCTTGGTTGCTCCCATAACTGATGTTGGGTTGACTGCCTTGTCTGTTGATATGAGAACAAATCTTTGAACGTCATAGATTAGGGAAAGTAGGGCGACATTGTATGTTCCTCTGACATTGTTCTTGATAGCTTCCACTGGACTTACTTCCATCAACGGTACGTGCTTGTGGGCTGCTGCGTGAAATACTATGTCTGGTTTATAGGTCTTAAATACCTTCTCCACTCTCTTGTAGTCTCTTACAGAGCCTATTAGGGTTATAAAGTTGAGGTCCTTGTTGTTTCTCTTAAGTTCTTGCTCTATTTCATAGGCATTGTTCTCGTATATATCGAATATTATAAGTAGTCTTGGACCATATTGAGCTATTTGCCTACAAAGTTCAGATCCTATGGATCCTCCCCCTCCTGTAACTAGGACTACCTTGTCATTGAGGTAATCGAAAGTTTCGTTGGAGAAAATCTTTACCGGATCACGTCCTAAAAGGTCTTCGATTTGGATATCCTTCATAGTAGACATGGTAACTTTTCCTGAAACAAGTTGGTAAATACCAGGAAGAACTTTGACCTCGCATCCTGTTTCGTTACATATTCTTAGGATTTCTCTCTTCTCGACTTCCTCTACAGAAGGAATAGCTACAAGAATAACATCGATGGCTTCTTCCTCGACAATTTCCTTTATCATATCCCTTCCACCGAAGATTCTACTATTATCTATGTATTGATTTTTCTTCTTTGGATCATCATCTATGAAGCCAACAACAAGAATATTAGTCTTGCCACCATTGTTGGAATTAGATATATCTCTTTTTAGAGTCTGTCCTGCAGATCCTGCCCCAACGATTAGGGCTCTCTTGTAAGACTGGTTCTTCTTGTCAGTCTTGTAGCTTTTGTGAATCATCATCTTCTTGATAAATCTTGATGCCACAGTCAAAACATATTGAATCATAAATCCGAATATATAGTATGATATTGGCATTCTATAGACAAAAATTGTCATTAATACAGCGTGACTTATAAGAGATAGAATAACAGCTTGAGTGATATTAATAAGCTCCTTGTAGGAAGCATACTCCAGTATCATGTTATACATCTTGTGTAGACCGTAAATAGCTATCGTAAGGATGGTATTAAAAATAGCATAGGTCTTGAAAGCATCAAGGAAATCCAAAGGTATGGCCCTGAAATTCATATCAAATCTGAAATACAGGGCTAGAAAATAAGCTAAATTGATAATTAATATATCAAAAAATCCTAGTATTAGTTTTTTCTTGTCAATTATTTTCGAATTCTTCATAACTTATTTCCTTCTTAATTTTTGTGCAATTGAATATTTGAATATTTCTACTTCATCTATTTTTGAAAAATTTACAATTATGAGATAAATGAGTCCGGATACAGATACTGAAGCTAATAAGCTTAAAGTTGAACCAATCTTTGTTATAAATGTATTGTATATAAAATATGCTATTACAGCCATAATTATAGAAGATATCAAAATTTTAAGTGTTGATTGGATATTTTCCTTGCTATCAACTCTACCAAATCTCTTATAAAAGGCACAAACTAACATAGCACTTCCTATTGCTGTGGAAATAGCTGTTGCAAAGGCTAATCCATTTAGACTCCAAAATCTAATTAGTATAAAATTAAGTATAAAATTTACAATTTGCTGTATTAATATAATAACCACTGGTAATTTAGATTCTCCTACAGCATAAAACGCATTGGTAAATATCTTGATTACAGAAATAAAAATTATATATGGAGCGTAGGCTCTCATCAAAGAAGCAACTACAACAGTATCAGATGTTGTAAAAGCATTTCTTTCAAAGGCTAGCTTTATAATTGGATTAGATAGAACCATCATTCCTAAGGTTGCAGGAATCACTAGAATCATAGTGAGAATCATAGATGAGCTAACTTCCTTTTTCATTTCTTCAAGACTTCCTTCCTGTCCTAATTTTGCAATAGAAGGAAATGTTACAGTAGCTACTGTTATAGTTACTACACCAGTTATAAAACCAAGCATAGTCTTAGCATAGAAAATTTTCGATACACTTTCTTTTCCAAAGAAAGCTGATCCCATTGAATTATCTATAACCAATGAAATCTGGTCAGCAGCACTAGAAATTATTATAGGTATAATCATTACAAGTAATGACTTTAGGTATTTATTGTTTAAGTCTAATTTAAATTCATATTTAAAGCCGAATTTTCTAGCTACAAAAGGAAACTTAATATAAGATGTAACATAGCCCAAAAGGGTGCCAACTATTAATATATAAGAGTTATCATATATGCTTGACAATATTGTAGATATAATAATGAAAACATTCAAAATTAGGCTTGGCAGAGCTGGATTTATAAAGTCACCTTTAATATTTAAATATCCCTTAATGACAGAAGCGTAAAGAAATGAAAATATTGATATCATTATTATTCTAGTAAAGTTAGTTGCCAGTTGTAGAGAACTTCCCTTTAAATCTGGAGATAATATTTTAGATATAGGTTCTGCAAATAGCATGACAACTATAAAAAAAATTAAACCATACATGAATAATACATTAATTATATTGGATGTAAATTTATTAGCATAGTATTCATCTTTTTCATTTTTAACTTTATTGAAGATAGGTACATAACCAGAAACTATACCAACAGATACTATACCTACGAGCATATTTGGAACTGTAGTAGCAGTAGTATAAATAGACTTAAGCTCCCCAGCTCCAATATAAGCCGCCATAACTGACTCTCTCACGAAGCCTAATATTTTTGATAAAATTGTAATTAACATTAATACAATTGTTGTTTGTCCCATTTTCTTTCCTTATTATTATTATTTTCTATAATTTAAATTATGTAGTAAAAATGTTCTAAGTGTACTATACTTAGGTCATGGTATTTTACAATATATTTCTTTTCAATTAATATCAGCTGAAATTATTATGAATTAATTCTAAGTATCTTTTGCTCGATTAAATTATAAACTGGATTAATCTTTACCTTATACAAAACTAATAAGTAAATGATTCCTGATAATAATATTGCTAATACTAATCCTAGTCCTAGTCCAACATAAGATTCTAAAAATCCATAGCACCCCTTCGCCACAAACACCATTAGAAGAGATCCTAGGCTGATTTTTCCTATAGACTTCATATTTCTTGCATCTTTTACTTTACCAAACTTCTTGAAATAAACAAAGATTATTAGCAAACTTCCGACAGCAGTCGATACCGAGGTTGCTAGACCTATTCCGTCTAGGCCTATTTCTTTTGCAAGAATCCAGTTGAGTGTGACATTTATAGTCTGCTGGATGAGGATTACTATGAGTGGCGACTTAGAGTCTCCTACTGCATAGAAACTGTTTGAGATTATTTTCATAAAGGTGATGAAGATAATGTAGGGTGCGTAAGAGACTAGGAGTGATGATACGAGGGCTGCATCATGGGCCGTGAAGGCGTTTCTCTCGTAGATTAGGCTAATAATTGGCCTTGCTAGAGTCATCATGCCGAAGGTGGCTGGGATTACTAGGGCAAGGGTTATGATTAGGGTGCTTGCTGTCTTTTCCTTCATTGCATCGATTTTCCCTTCATTGCCAAGTTTGGCTACTTGGGGGAAGGTGATGGTGGCTATGTTGATTGTAACAACTTCCACTATGAAGTCGAGCATGTTTTCTGTGTAGAATACCTTGGCCACTGTGTCGATTCCAAGTAGGCCTGACGCCATGGACTTATCTATTAGGACAGAAATCTTGTTGGCGGCGTTGGATATGATGATTGGGATCATGATGGCAAGGAGGTACTTTATGTAGGGGTCCTTGAACTTTAGTTTCTTCTCATAAGAAAAGCCCTTCTTCTTGCTGGCAAATGGGAATCTGATAAACTGGACGATGTTTCCTATAAGGGCTCCTATGATGAGGATATAGGGATTGTCGAAGACTCCCGTAAGAAGGGTTGCAGAAATTACAAATATATTTAAGATTATCTCTGTGACTACTGGGTCGATGAAGTTATTTCGCACGTTGAGAAAGCCTCTGATGACCGCAGAGTAAAGAAAGGCGAAGATTGACACTGCCATGATCCTGGTAAAGGATGTAGCCATGTCGTGGGTTTCGCCTATGAGTTTGGGTGAGAAAATCTTAGATATGGGACCTGCAAATATTATTATTAGAAGAAAGATAATAGCACCGTAGACCATTAGGACATTGATAAGGTTTGAGGTAAAGCTATTGGCCTCAGCCTCCCCCTTGTCCGTACGGATCCTGGTGTAGACTGTGATATAGGCAGAAACAATCCCTGTTATGACGGTATACATCATGATGTCAGGGATGGTGGTGGCAGTGACGTAGATGGACTTGATATCCCCTGCGCCAATGACAGCTGCCATAACAGATTCACGGACAAAGCCAAATATTTTTGATAAAATTGTAATAATCATCAATAAGATGGTTGTGTGTCCCATATCTTTTCCTTTTTGTTTGCTTATATTGCTTGGTTAGATTCGTAATTACGTAGATTAGATTATCTTTGTTATTTACATGTCGTCATAGACTGTAGATCTCTCAGTCGTGCCTCCTTCGAGATGACGGTTAATAGTAATATATACTTTAATTCAAAGTATAGAATTAAATGCTTTTTCATTATAACACGTGAGACCTCTCCGCTGCGGTCGAGGTAAGGGAGCCCTCCTGATGGGCCACTGTTTTTCTGAAAGACAAATAGTGTAATGACTTTTGTTTCATAGAAACAAAGGTCAAAAGAACGTCGAATGGCGTTCTAATACTTCCAAGAAAACTTTGTTTTCTTTCACATTTTATCTATCGTAGTCGAGATATCCTTTTTTACTCTCTCCCCTTATATCTAGCGTAGTCGAGATATCTCCTTGGTTTTCATAGATCACTTAATCCTTATTATTTACGTGTCATCATAGACTGTAGATCTCTCACATGCGTTCGAGATGGCGTAGCTTCAGTTTGAAATTATCTCAAGGTATATACCTTGTTGTTCTAATATTGGTAAGTGTGAGAGATTTCTTCGGTCCTCTATTAGCCGGACGGGCTTGTTTCTAAATAAGGGAAAATAGTAGGAAAGCAAGCTTTCCTACCTTACCCTTATAACTATCATAGTAGAGACATATCTTTACTTATTGTTTTCCTCAATATTATTATGAATATTTTCTATGGAGTCCTTGCTTGGGACCATCATGTAGAGTCTTGCGTTTGGCATTAGGTAGGAGTCGAGGTCCATGGTTCCTTTTCCTTTTAGGGCTTCGCTTTCTATTTGCCATTCGCCTCCGTCGGCTAGTTGTTTGTTGACTAGCTCTATCATCTTCTCATATGGCACGTCTGTGTTGACCGATTCTAGGGCTATATCTGCTATTTGGTTGAAGTTTAGGAGCATTTCTGTGCTTAGCATTTTTCTTATGATTCCTGTTAGGACTCTGGTGTGGTTTTTCCCTCTGTCGAAGTCTCCTTCTTCGAGATTGTATCTTTCTCTGGAGAAGGATAGGGCCATGTCTCCGTTCATTTCTACCTTTCCTTGTGGGAAATAGTATACTCCACCGCTTGATTGAAATGCGGTTGGGTTATCAACGGTGATTCCTCCAAGGGCGTTTATGAGTTCTACTAGGGTGGTGAAGTTGACCTTGCCATAGTAGTCGATTTTGATATCTAAGAGGGCCTCTACACTCCTTATAGAGGTGTCCACTCCGTAAAGACCCGCGTGGGTTAGCTTGTCGTACTTGTCCCCTTCTCCTCCTATGGATAGGTAGGTATCTCTTGGGATAGTTGTGATCAGGATTTTCTTCTCCTTTGGATTGACACTTAGGACCATGTTGACATCGGACCTTGATACATTGGATAAACTACCTGATGTGTCGATTCCTGATAGGAAGACATTGAAAGATTGATCCTCTGCTACTTCCTTCTTATCTTCCTTCTTCTTCTCATCTCCTGTAACTAGGACGGATTCGAGTACACGGGTTTTCTCAGAAAATCCCTCAATTGCTTCATCAAGGATTGGCCTAAAGGACTCATTAAGAAGCATAACCTCTGACTTTCCTTCTAGAAGTGCTGTGGCAGAGTCCTGGTAGCTGGCGAAGTTTTTCTCTACTAGATCTTTCTTATGATCTTCCTTATACTTACTAAATGCCTTCCTTATATTATCCTGATCCATGTCTCCTGCTGTGGCGATTTCCTTATCTCCTATATCTGCAAGACTTTTAATTTCAGAATCCTTCAATACAACATAGCTCATCTCGTTGGTGTCCTGGACAGGCTTATTGTTGATTTCTGAAACGGTCTTGATGGACTTATTGGCATAGGATAGGAAGGTAATCTCACCTATGCTTAGTAGTAGAAGGAATATGATTATGATAGCCTTCAATGCGTTCGAGTTTTTCTTTCTTATAAATCCTATATACAAAAAAATACAAAGAATTATCCCAATGCTGACTGCTATGGCAAGTCTGTAGTTGTGAGGGAGAATCTTGTATTTGTATAGGAAATAAAAGAATACAATATTGATTATGGTAGCCAAAATGACTACAATTTTTGTAAAAATAGATTTCTTCATTTTCTTTCCTTATATAATATATTAAATGTTTCTCTGAATCATAGTATAACAAGCTAGTGATTTTGTCAAGATTATGTATGTGAAATTTTATGGGAATAAAGGAGAGAAAGCTTTGTTTTCTTTACCCTTATGTCTAGCGTAGTCGAGACATCTAATTGGATTTTGTAATTTGAGTATGATCGTGTATGACTTAAACCAAATTATATACATGTCGTCATAGACTGGAGACCTCTCAGTCGTGCCTCCTTCGACGTGGCGGGTAATATTGTAGCTTGCTACAATACTGGAACTAAAAAAATTATAGTTTTACTTTTACTCGTGAGATTTCTCCGTTCACTTCGTTCAGTCGAAATAAGGTTGCCCTCCTGTTGGGCCACTGTTTGTATGAAAGGCAAATAGTGTAGTGACTTTTGTTTCGCAGAAACAAAGGTCAAAAGAACGTCGAATGACGTTCTTGAATTTTCTAGGAAAGCCTAGCTTTCCTTCCCCTTATATCGAGCGTAAGCCGAGATATCTCTTTGGTTTTTATAGATTACTTAATCCTTAATTTTTACATGTCATCATAGACTGTAGATCTCTCACGTATGTTCGACGGTAGTTTGCGGGCTTAGCTGCACTTCGCCTCGCAAAGCCTCGATTAAGGAGTTTCATCAGTTCGCTATGCTCACTGTGACAATTCCATTAGAGATGGCAGGTAATTGTGTAATTGTTATAATTCAAAGTATTTAATTATTTAATCTTTTACTATAAGTCGTGAGGTTTCTCCAGTCCTCTGTTAGCCGGACGGGCTTGTTTCGAAGCAAGGTAGCCCTCCTGGTGGGCCACTGTTTGTCTGGAAGTCAAATAGTGTAGTGACTTTTGTTTCGTAGGAACAAAGGGCAAAAGAACGCTGAATGGCGTTCTAGTGCTTTCTAGAAAACTTTGTTTTCTTTCCCCTTATGTCGAGCGTATTCGATATATCTCCTGTCTCTCTTCCCTTTTTTCTTGCAATTTAAAAGGAGCCTTGGCTCCTTTGTTTTAGTATTCGTAGTTGCCGTTTCCTAGGTAGGCGTCTTGGGTGAAGTTTATGCCTAGTTTTCTTAGCATGGATCTTTGGCTGTCTTCTAGGAGGACTGTAGAGTGGGCGTCTAAGCCCTTTAGTTTACTGATTTGTTCTATAGCCATGTGGCTTAGGGGGTTGGTTGTGCCTGAGATTGAGAGGGCTATTAGCATTTCGTTAGCTGATAGGGATGTTTCTTTACCTCCCAGGGACTTGGTTTTAAGATTTGAAACTGGCTCTATGATGTGTGGTGATATCAAGAGAAGGTCGTCGTCAAGTTTTCCTAGTTTCTTTAGGGCGTTTAGGATAGCGGCTGATGGTGCTGACAAGAGATCGCTCTTCTTTCCTGTGATGATCTCTCCTGATTCAAGTCTAATAGCGAAGGCCTCTCTTCCAGTCATTTTAGCCTTTTCTCTAGCCTTTACTGCGACTGTCCTGTCTTCTGGACTTATTTCAAGCTGACTCATTAGCATCTCGATTTTTTCTACTGCATGATAGCTTTCCTTGGCATATCTAAAGTCAACTAAGGTATTGTAGTATCTTCTGATAATCTCTTCCTTGCTGGCACGCTTCACCCCTTCTTCGTCTTCTATGCAAAAGCCTACCATATTGACACCCATATCTGTTGGAGACTTGTAAGGGCAAGAACCCATGATTTTCTCGAACATTTTCTTAAGTATAGGGAAGGCTTCTACGTCCCTATTGTAGTTTACTGCAAGCTCCCCATAGGCATCTAGGTGGTAAGGGTCAATCATATTTACATCGTCAAGGTTGGCGGTGGCTGCCTCGTAGGCCATATTTACAGGATGCTTGAGGGCGAGGTTCCATATTGGGAAGGTCTCAAACTTGGCATAACCTGCGTTGATTCCTGCTTCGTGGTCCAGATACATTTGAGAAAGGCAGGTTGCCATCTTACCTGAACCTGGTCCTGGTCCTGTGATAACCACTAGGGGTCTTGTGGTCTTTACTCTCTCGTTCTTGCCAAAACCATCCTTAGAGATAATGTGGTCGATGTTGTTTGGATAGCCCTGGATATCGTAGGTCTTGTAACTTGCGATTCCTAGGTTGTCCAAGTACTTTTGGTACTTCACGGCCTTGGGTTGGTTATCAAACTGGGTTATGATAATTCCATTTACCAAAAATCCATAGTCCTCGAAGGCTTCCTTTAGCCTAATAGTTTCCGCATCATAAGAGGTCTCATTATCCCCTCTGATCTTGTTGTTTTCGATATCGTTGGCATTGATGGTTATTATAATCTCACAAAGGTCCTTGAGGTTATAGAGCATCCTGAGTTTTGAGTCAGGTAGAAAACCAGGAAGCACCCTTGATGCATGGCTATCATCAAAGAGCTTGCCCCCAAACTCCATATAGAGCTTATCAAAATGAGAAATCCTCTCCTCGATCTTTTCCGACTGCAATTTTATATACTTATCATTATCAAAAGCTTTCTTCACGTCATCCTCCAATCATATCTAAATATTATACCTAGATTTGGGGGAGATGAAAAGATTTGTGGGGTAAAATTTGTATAAGAAATCTCATATTATAATCCTATCATATATTTAGTTAGCATTATATAGTACGTAAACTTTATAAGTACATACAACACTTTATATCTGCCACCTCGAAAAAAAGCCCTTCCGGCTCTGAGAGGACTATGTGAGAGGTCTACAGAACCTTGGGACGTGTTTAATCTTAGATTTTGTTAGATATGTTTTTTCGTAGATAAATTGAATTTTTATATCTATATGTCGTCATGGACTGTAGATCTCTCGTCGCTCCGCTCTGTCGAGATGGCGGTTAAATTGTATATACTATATTTCAAAGTATTGAAACACATACACGCCACCTCGAACTTTATGTGAGAGGTCTACAGAACCTTGGGACGTGTTTGATTGGAGATTTTGTAATTGAGGTATGATCGTAGATGACTTACACCATATGATTTACATATGAAATTTCCGTAGGTATTTAGAAATTATCAACTTTTATATCTTAATTGGGTATAGTGACATTAAGAACATTTTCTTTAAGGAGTGATTATGAGTTATTTTGTTTATTTACTTACTGATAAGACAAATAGTAGATATTATATAGGCTACACCAACAATCTTATAAGAAGAACCTATGAACATAGGAATCATCTTAAGAAAGGGAGTTTTTCTGATAAGTATAATATTGGGAAGCTTGTTTATTATGAAGTATTTGAAGATTACGAAAATGCTAGAGAAAGGGAAATTCAGATGAAAAAGTATAGTAGGACAAAAAAGGAAGCTCTTGTTAATTCTTTAAATCCTGAATGGAAGGATTTGTATTACGATATTATTAAGTAATTTATTTTACATACTATTATTTATTTTACCATAGAGATTATCAGATCTAGCTTTATGTGGGATTTATATGGAACTTTAGTATTTGTTTGATATGAGTTTTTGCTAGTTAGGTATGAGCATAGATAACTTAAACCGTATTATTTACATGTCATCATAAACTGTAGATCTCTCGTCGCTCCGCTCTGTCGAGATGGCGAGATATATACTATATTTCAACGTTTTAAAAGTATAATTTCCAAATTTTCGCCACCTCGAACTTCACGTGAGAGGTCCACGGAACTTTGGGACGTGTTTGATTGGAGATTTTGTTATTTAGGTATGATCGTAGATGAATTAAACCGTATTATTTACATGTCATCATATACTGTAGATCTCTCAGTCGTACCTCCTTCGAGATGGCGGGGTATATGCCATACTTCAATATTTTACAAGTATATCATTAGTACCTTTGTTTAATACCTCCCCACACAAAAAGCCCTAATCCACTGAGGATCGGGGCTTTATCTTTATTTATCTTCTATTTTTTCCCAGCCTTCGGTTTTGTATTCGTTTCCTTCTTGGTCTATCCAGTATGCTTCTACTTTGTTTTCAGCTGCTTTTTTTAGTCCTGTCTCGTGGTCTACTATGAAGAAGTAGGTTGAGAGGGTGTCTGCTAGGGCTATGCTGTCTGCTTTTACTGATACGGATTTCCATTTGTCGGATGGGTATCTGGTGGCTGGGTCTATGATGTGGTGGTAGTTTTTGCCGTCTACTGTGAAGAATCTTTGGTAGTCACCGCTTGTTACTACTGAGGTGTTCTTGACGTTTACTACTGTGGAGTATGGATTTTCTTTATCTTCTAGGAAGGGATTTTGGACTGCTATTTTCCAGTTTCCTTGGCTGTTGTTTGGATTTTCTCCTATGATTACGTCATCTCCACCGACTGAGAGGATTCCTCTTTCAAATCCTGCTTCTTTTAGTTTTTCTGCCATTTTTTCTGTGGCGTAGCCTTTGCCGATTGCTCCTATATCTATTTGGACGTCTGGGTCGTTGATGTAGACTGTGGAGTTTTCCTTGTCTATTTCAATGGCATCTATGTTTTCGTGCTCGCTTTTCTTGATGAGCTCATCTTCTGGTGGGATTGCTGCCTTTTCAGGATTATCTATGGACATTTCCCTGTATTGGTGCCACAAGCCTAGGAGAGATCCCATGGCTATGTTGATGTTTCCGTCTGTTAGTTCGTACATTTTCTTTGAGTATTCGATTAGCTCGATTATTTCAGGGTCTACCTTGACTGGCTCGATTCCTGCCTTTTCGTTGATTGTTCTGAAGTTATTTACTCCTTCGAAGGAATCGTAGGAGTTGTAGAGCTTGTGATATCTAGCTAGCTCTTCTTCGAGGACGTCGCATTGTTTCTTGAAGCTTTCTTCATCATCAGAGTAGGTTAGAAGGGTAGTTACAGTGTCGAAATAGTCGTAGTAGGTTTTGTCAAGTTTTGGCACTTCAGTGCTTTTCTTATCTTCTTGATTTTCTCCTACATCTTCTGCTTTTGTGTCTTCCTCTGCCTCTTTTTTCTCTACTTTTTCTTCCGCTTGGCTTACCTGGTCCTTATTATTATCTGTCTCATTTGCTCCATTGGCACAGGCTGTTATTACAAGGGCCATTGCCAAGGGGTAAAATACTTTCTTTATTCTCATAGTTTGTTTATGTTAATTGTCTCCATGTCTTTGTTTACTGGGATTGATTCTTCAAGAGCCCATGTTAGTAATATGTCCGCTGCTGCCTTGTCTCTGAAGGAGTTCCATTGTCCTTCAAGTCCTTGTTCGTAGACTATATCAAGGAATTCCTCTCTTGGGGCGATTCCCTCGTAGTTGTCTAGGAAGTTATCCCTTTGGTGTCTGTCAAGGCTTGCTACAAAGGCTTCTCTTAGTCTTTGGCTATCTAGCTCATCTGCTGTTGGCAAGAGCAAGAAGTTTTCTACGTCTGCGTCTATATCTATATAATTTTCTTCTATGTCTTCTGCGGTTTGGATTTCCTTGTTGATTCTTATGAAATCAAGGGATTCTGTATTCAACCACATATTCTTAAGATATGAATCTTCATCTATCAAGGTCCATTTTTCAACTAACCATGATAGATTGATTGGTTTTCTTACTTTCATATTATTTTATTTTTAGTACTATTGCTTCGTATTCCCAAAGCTCCAATACTAAATTGTTTCCTTTCTCTATTTTTATATTTCTCTTATCCCATCTACTTCCACCATAGGTCTCAGAAAGCGAATCCAAGACTTCGACAAATTCTACTTCTTCATCGTAAGGTATCTCGTAACGAGCCTTGTAGGTGTTGGTCATGTTAAGGACTACAAGGTATCTATCATCTCCGGCTTTTCTTTCGTAGGCGAAAACAGAATTAATATTATCATCTACTACTTTCCAGGAAAATCCATCTTCTTCATAGTCTTTTTCGAAAAAGGCAGGACTTTCTAAATAAAGGGCGTTTATGTCCTTGACGTAGCGGTGGATATCGTCATGGGTTGGGAATTTGAGTATATCCCAATTAATCGATTCATGCTCATCCCACTCGTCAAAGGTTGCGATTTCATTACCCATAAAGTTGAGCTTCTTGCCAGGATGGGTCATCTGGTAGGTGTAGAGGAGCTTAAGCTCTTTGAACTTCTCCTCGTAGGATCCTGCCATCTTATTAATCATAGCGCCTTTCATGTGCACTACCTCGTCGTGGCTTAGTGGTAGGATAAAGCGTTCGTTGTAGTAGTAGAACATGGAAAAGTTGATATTTGCCTGATGGTTGACCCTGTTTATAGAATCTGTCTTAAAATACCTTAGAGTATCGTTCATCCAACCTAAGTCCCACTTGTAGTCAAAGCCCAGTCCTCCATCTTCGACTTTGCCTGTAACTTGTGGGTAGTCTGAGGAGTCTTCTGCTATGAGCATAACATTTGGGAAGGCCTCGTGGATGGTTTTGTTAAGGTCCTTAATAAATTCGATATTGTCTTTGTGGACTCCACGATTCTTGTTGCCATTGTAGTGGATCATGTAGCTTACCGCGTCGATTCTTATTCCATCGAAGTGGAAGTTCTCTAGCCAATAGGTCATAGCTGATTTCATAAAGCTTCTGACATGGCCCTTGGAGTAGTCGAAGTTATTAGATCCCCACTCGGAGTATTTAAGGTCGGGATAGACTGACTCATACATTCCAGTTCCATCAAAATGATCTAGACCGAAGTAGTCGCTAGCAAAATGAACTGCCACCATATCAAGGATTACTCCGATTCCGTTTTGGTGGAGGATATCGACAAATTTCTTAAGGTCCACCGGACTTCCAAAACGGGAGCTTGTCGCAAAAAATCCGCTTGATTGATAGCCCCAGGATGGATAATAAGGATATTCGGTTATAGGCATGATTTCCACGTGGGTGTAGTTCATTTCCTTGACATAGGCTACTAATTTATCTACTATATCGAGGAAGTTGACCTTATCATTGTACCTAAGCCAGCTTCCTATGTGGATTTCGTAGATATTTAGTGGCTTATCGAAGTTCTTATCCCTGTTTTTGATAAATTCTTCATCGGAGAAGTCGTAGGAGTCATCTGTTATGATACTCGCAAAGTCGCCTTCCTTGTCCATAGCACGAGCAAAGGGGTCGGTCTTTTCTACCCAATTCCCTTGGTGGACTACTATATACTTATAATAATCACCAGGATTCGCATTAAGCTTAATAAAAAAATAACCGTACTTGGTGTTTTTGGTCATCCTGGTATTTTCCCAAGAAGTGAAATCTCCCTTGATGTAGACTTCGTCCGAATTTGGGGCAAGGACCCTGAACACATACTTGCCGTCAGTATCTTTGTGGGCTCCCCAAATATCAGCCCCCATAGACGAGTGGCCCGCTAGATAATTTTCTATATGATCATGGTTAGTTTCTGTTATATTAACTTTCATTTTCTTCCTCAATCAAATGTTTAATGTGTCTTTTGAGGATTTGAATTCCCTTTAGGTTCTTCGCTCCTCTTGGAATAATAATGTCTGCATATTTCTTGCTTGGCTCGATATAGGTCTCATGCATTGGCTTAACCTGGCCGATGTATTGGGTAAGGACCGATTCTAGTGACCTGCCACGTTCCTTGGTATCTCTTAGTATTCTCCTTTGTAGCCTCACATCGCTATCGGCATCGACAAAGACCTTGGTGTCTGTGATAGACCTAATCCTTTCATCATATAGAACAAGGATTCCTTCAATTAGGATAATCCTTGTAGGCTTAACCTCTATAGTCTCCTTGCTTCTGGTGTGGATATTGTAATCATAGGTCGGCATGGCTATAGTCTTACCTTCGAGCAGTTTTAATAAGTCCTTATAAAATAAATCATTGTCGAAAGCACCTGGGTAGTCATAATTAAGCTTGGCTCTTTGCTCAAAGGATATGTCATCGTGGGCCTTGTAGTAATTGTCGTGACCTATTACAGTTAAGTCATCCTTAAAATAATTTGCAATCTCTCTTACAATCGAGCTTTTGCCAGAGGCCGAGCCCCCAGCAATTGCTACAATTTTTACATCTGTCATAGTTTAATCTCGTTTACGATATTTCCCTCTAGGTATTGATAAAGGTTGTCGAATACAATGTCAGCCCTAATTTCCATGGCTTCCTTGGTGTAGAAGGCAACGTGGTTGGTTAGTATTACATTTTTGGCATTTCTTAGTGGGTAGTCTTCTGGAAGAGGTGGTTCCATGTCGAATACGTCTATACCTGCTCTTAGTTTGTCTTCATTGAGAAGCTTAGCTAGGTAGTCATTATCTACAACAGCTCCCCTAGCGCAGTTAATAAGAACAGCCCCTTCCTTCATTAGGTCGAGCTCTTCACTTCCTAAGAAGCCCTTAGTCTCCTTGTTGTTTGGTATATGAAGAGATACTATATCACTTTCCTTAAGGAGGGTAGGAAGGTCGACATATTCTACTCCCTTGGCCTTGATTTCTTCCTTTTCTGTTCTTGAGTAGGCGATTATCTTGCAACCAAATACACTCAAAAGATCGATTAGCTTAGATCCTATATTTCCTGTTCCTATTACACCGAAGGTCTTGCCCTTGATAAGCTCGCCTAGAAGATAGTTATTTTCTCCATCGAAGATATTTCCCCTATTCTCGTTAAACTTCCTCAAAACAGAGATAGTAAGTCCTATTACAAGCTCTGCCACAGAATCATCTGAGTAGCCGCTAGCATTGAGGACCTTGATTCCCTTTTCCTTGCATGCTTCTAGGTCCACATGGTCCACTCCAGTAAATGCCACATCGATTAGGTCTAACTTTGTATTATTAATCACTTGGCTAGTAAGAGGCTTGTTGGTGATGATAGCTATATCAGTGTCCTTTAATCTTTCGATTTTTTCCTCATCACTTCCTGTACTCTCTTCAAAATATTCAAACTCATGGCCTAAAGATTCAATTTTTTCTTTATGATTTTCAATAATTTCTCTATCAACTTCTAATGGATCAATTAGACTAATCTTCATTATTTTCTCCTTTATTCAATATTAATATCGTTTACTTGCTATTATTATACTCTTCTTGCCCATATTTAAATAGAAAATTCATCTAGATTAATTACTAACTATACTTGCCTAGATGATGATAATGTGATAAATTATTAGTATAGAAATAGAAAGGAATAGGTATGGCAGTTGGATTAGCTTTTACAGATGGTAAATGTTTAGAGGCTCTTCATTATTATTGCAATGTGTTTGGCCTAAAAGAACCAGAGAAAGTCATTAGATACAGTGATTTCGAGGAGTTCAATCATCCAAAGGAGATAAAAGATAGGATATATAATTCATATCTGGATATCTACGATAACAGAATCTACCTCTATGATGTGACTAATGACAAGTTGATTAATAAAGGAAACAATGTAAGGATTGTAATAGAGACGACTTCCGATAATCTCTACAGGGCTTACATGAACTTTAGAAAAGACTCCACAGTAACCATGGAGCCTCAAAAAGTGAACAAGAGAATATTTACAACTTTGATTGATAAATATGATATTTCATGGCAATTTATAGCAGAAATTACAGAATAGATCATTTCTTTGATTTATTCTTTTTCTTTTGCCTTAAATACCTAAAGAAAGTTTGGATTTCAAAGAGAGCCTCCTCCTCCATTAAGCCGAATTCCGCATCGACAAAGTGAAGCTGGCTCCTATCGCCGCAGACATTGGTATTGGAACCGCAGGCACCTCTCTTGTGATCTCTGATACCCACGACTAGCCTATCGATCCTTGAATTTATAATAGCTCCAGCACACATAGAGCAAGGCTCCATAGTTACATACATGGTGCACTCCTCTAGCCTGAAATCATCCATCCAGGAGCTCGCTTCCTTGATAGCCATAAGCTCGGCATGCTTTAGGGCGCTTTTCCCCTTGTAGGTTAGATTGTGGCCACGGCCTATGATTTTCCCATCGTAGACAACCACAGCTCCAACAGGAACTTCCTCAATAAAACGAGCGACCCTCGCCTCATTGATAGCCTCAGCCATAAAGAAATAGTCCTCCTTGCTGAAGGTATTTTGAGGAATTTCTTCTATTTTATTTACATTATTTCCCGAATTATTATCTTTACACATAATTTCCTTCTTTGATTTTTTTAGATATTTTATCTTATTAATTTACAAGTCGTCTTAGACTGGAGATCTCTCGTCGCTCCGCTCTGTAGAGATGGAGTAACTTTGATTGAGTTTATCTAAAAGTATATGTATTGTTGTATTTATATTGGTAAATGTGAGAGATTTCTCCACTCATTACATTCGGTCGAAATAAGGGAAAATTGTAGGAAAGCAAGCTTTCCTAGTCTTACCATAGTGTCGAGCGCAGTAGAGACATCTCTTATCATATACTATATTTTTATTAAAAATTTCATCATTCCGCCACCTCGAAAAAAGCCCGTCCGGCTCTGAGAGGACTATGTGAGAGGTCTACAGAACCTTGGGACATTTTATAGCTTAGATTTTGCTAGATATATATTTTTGTAGATTACTTAATTTTTATTATTTACATGTCATCATAGACCGTAGATCTCTCACATGCGTTCGACGGTAGTTTGCGGGCTTAGTTGCACTTCGCCTCGCAAAGCCTCGATTAAGGAGTTTCATCAGTTCGCTATACTCACTGTGACAATTCCATTAGAGATGGCGGTAATTGTGAGAATTGCTATAATATTGGGTCTAAAAAAATTACACTTTTACTATTTCTAGTGAGATTTCTCCATTCACTTCGTTCAGTCGAAATAAGGGAAAATAGTTGGAAAGAGAGCTCTCCCACCCTTCCCTAGTGTCGAGCGTAGTCGAGACATCTCTAGGCTAATTCTCATCATTGATATAATCTTTTTTTCTCACAAAAAAAGCTGTTGTTATCAACAGCCGTAATTTGGTGTACCGAAGAGGATTCGAACCTCCGACACCCGCCTTAGGAGGGCGGTGCTCTATCCAGCTGAGCTACCAGTACAAATAAAGGACAAAAATCGTCCTCTATTATTATATTGTTTTTTATCTTGCAATCAATACTTGAATCAAGAAATTTATATTATTTTCTATATTTCTTTTGATTTTTGAAAATAAACTTGCTTCTTCAACGTCCTTTTTAGCTATAAGATCGATGGTATGGTCTTCGTTGCCGTAGGATACATCTACCTGGCCTAGGACTTCTCCTTCTTTGATTGGGGCCTTAATCTTATCCTTTAGGCTAATCTTAGTAGCTACTTTCTTGTCATCTTTGGATATGATACTTAGGTTTTCTTTTGGATATAATTCGATATAGCCTTGTTTGGCACTAATTTCATCTATGGTATCTAGGCTTTTGTTGGTATCTAAGACTTTTTCGCATGAGTAGTATCTGGATACATAATAAATAAGATCGCTCATTACGCTATCTCTGGTATCTTTTTGGTCTGCTCCCATTACTACACCTATAGTCCTAAACTCGTCGTTGCCATCGAGCTCTTTCATGTCAGTAGTTGTTACCAAGCAGTAGCCTGCCTGGTCTGTGGTTCCAGTCTTTAGACCGTCTACTCCCTTTATTTCTCCTCTTAGGGGAATGGTGGAGTTTTTCCTTATACCCTTGCCTGGGATGTTTACCTCATCCATGGTCGAATATCTTAGGATATCTGGGTATTTTTTTACTATCTCAGAAGATAGTTTGAAGAGGTCTCTGGCAGAAGATTTATTTTCCTTGCCGTCATCTGTACCAATTCCACTAGCATTGTAGTATTTTTGGCTAGTAAGTCCTAGATCTTTTGCCTTCTGGTTCATCATCTGGGCAAATTTATCCTCGCTTCCTGCGACAGTTTTGGCAAGAAGATGGGCACAGTCGTTTCCACTAACTGCTATAAGACCTTGGAGGAGCTCCTCTACCGAGTAGGATTCATTCTCCTTAAGTCCTAGGGCGGAGTACTCCCAGCTAGTAAGCTCTTCTGCCCTCTTATCTGCCTTGACACTGGTGTTTAGATCAATTTTTCCCGCATCCATTGCATCTCTTACTAGAAGAAAGGTCATAAGTTTGGTAAGAGAAGCCATAGGTAGGGCTTCGTCGGCATTTTTCTCATAGTAGATGTCGCCATTTTCTTGATTTCCTATAAGGTAGGCTGTAACATTGTCATCAAGTCCTACTACCCTACCTTCACCTGCCGCAAGGGAAGTCGTCCCAGTAAGTATCAGGATTAAGGAAAGGATAAGGGCTGTTATATTTTTCTTAATTTTCATAGTCTACCTCAAAAATGATTCGAGCTTTCTATAGTTCTTACGCAAAAGCTCAAGGGCCTTGACATCGGCCTTCTTGTTATATTCAAAACCTAAGTTCTCTGCCTCAGCCATGCCAACCTTTCTAAATAAGCCACAAGCCTTAAAGAGGCAATCGTAAATATCTAAAAGCTCGTTTGTATTATAGGATAATTCCAAATCTTCCCTATATTCCTTACTTAGGGAGTTGATAAGGCTTGATCCATCCTTACCCATATCTCTTAGACCATAGAACTTATCTATAATATGGAAGTTAAGCATTTTGATTAGCTCGTAACGCAAATCATCCATCTTGATGGAAGCTGCTATAGGGTCTTTCTGGTTAATATATAGAGAAACTTCGATAGCATTGGCGAAGAAATTGTCCACACAGGACTTAAATTCGTATTCCTTGGCCATGTCGTATTTGAAGTCCCTATTTGGAGAAAGTTTCTTCTCACCAGCTCTATTGTAAATAAATTCGATATCGCTTGGAAGCTTCTTTATGAAGTCTTCTGCCAAGTCTTTTGCTATAATTGATTCAGAAATCTTTATATTATCTTCCTTGTACACGTCTATTATAGTGTAATTTTGCTTGTTCTTGTCGACCTCGAAGCTATCCTTTCTCCTATTGATAAGGATTATATCATCGAAGAGATATCTTATATCATCTTCAAGCTTACCTATAATAACTTCGTCGACAACAGTGTATAAATCAATGAATTCGTCATTGGTATTTGATTTGATGTAAAATATAGAAACTATGGAATCTTTGTCCTTGGCATAGTCTACAAATCTATTCTTAATTTCACTTTTCATCTATAACCCAGCTTTCTATAAAATTCTTCAAAAGTCTCGCTGTAAGTCCCCAGATGACAGGTTCTGTATCATAAAAGTACAAGTCACTATAGCCCCTCCATGCCCTGTATTCCTGGCCGTTGGGGATCTTGTCGAAGGGGAAGTCTTTCGGATAGTCTACCTTGTAGGGTGACCTATATCTGATTGGTGGATTATCCTTTAGATAGTCTATATCAACAGCGAAAACTGACTCTACTTCTTCATTATACTTTATATCTTCAAAATTTTTCTTAATTCTACCATAAAAACTCTTCACATACCTGTAAGAAGAATTAAGACTCATAGAAGAATATCCCATATATTCGATATCGCTATAATCTAGACAAAGTTCCTCCATAGTCTCCCTGAGAGCTGCTTCCTTAAAGCTCTCTCCTTTTTCGACTCTTCCCCCAGGGAAGGATACCTCGCCAGGCTGGCTGATATGGGCACTTCTTACCTCCAAGAGAATATGGTCCTTGCCATCAATCTCAATTATCGGGATAAAAACCGCGAAATTTCTCAATTTATTATAAAAATCGTCATCAACTAATAATTTTTTCATAATATCTCCTATAATAAATGATATTAAATTAGGGAATCAAAGTCAAATATATAATAATAAATTTGTATATGGGTATAATAGTAGGGCAAGTAATTTTAGGAGGAATAATGTTAAAAGAATTTAAAGAATTTATAGCACGTGGCAATGTAATTGATATGGCTATTGGTATAATCATGGGATCTGCCTTCACAGCGATTGTAAAAAGCTTGGTAGATGATATCCTAATGCCAATCATATCAGGACTTACTGCTGGAATAAACTACGAAGATATAGTAGTTAATATTGCAGGAGCAAGCCTAAAGGTAGGTAACTTCATCAACGCTGTCATATCATTTCTAATTATCGCCTTTGTAATGTTTATGATAGTTAAGGCACTAAACGCAAGACACAAAGATGATGAAGAGGAAGAAGTAACAACAAAAGATTGTCCATACTGCAAAAGCGAAATACCAGTAGAAGCAACAAGATGCCCTCACTGTACATCTAAACTTGCTGAATACAAAAACGCAAACGAATAAGAAAAAACAAAGCCGCTTATGCGGCTTTTTGCTTGGGGAAATTTATGCTTTGTTAGATACGTAGTTTATAAATAAGGAGATTTTTAAAACTTACATGTCATCTTTGAATATAAGTCTATCCAGTGCTCTGCACCCTTATATCGAGCGTAAGTCGAGATATCTCCATGAATTTCATAGATTAAATTATCTCTATTATTTACATGTCATCTTAGACTGTAGATCTCTCACATGCGTTCGAGATGGTGGTTAATAGAAATCTATACTTTAATTTAGGTTATACAATTAACTGCCCTTTAAAAGTAACACGTGAGGTTTCTCCACTTCGGTCGAAACAAGGGATATTGTAGGAAAGCAAGATTTCCATCGCCTCTTATATCGAGAATTAGTCGAGATTTATCTTTCTCTATCCTATCCGAGGCATCTCCTTTTTATCTCCTCTTTTCTTTGACATAGTCACAGGAGGAGCATTTTATTTCGTCTGTGGACCTGTTTTTCTTGTGGATTAGGAGAGAGCCGCATTCTGGACATTTTTCTCCTGTTGGTGGGTCCCATAGGGCAAAGTCGCATTTTGGGTAGTTGTCACAGCCGTAGAATCTCTTGCCTCTTTTGCTGACTTTTTCTATTATCGTTCCGTCTTCACATTCTGGGCATTTGACTCCGGTTGATTTTACTATTGATTTGGTAAAGTTACAATCTGGAAAGCCGGTACAGCCTATGAATTTCCCGTTTCTTCCGTGTTTGATGGCAAGAGGCTTTCCGCATTTTGGGCATTTTTCTTCTAAGATTTCATCTCTTACCTTGTAGTCCTTGCCGTCCTTTTTGACACCCTTCATGTCTTTTTCGAAGTCCTTGTAGAAGGATTTTAATGTTTCTTTCCAGAATCTATCTCCTTCTGCGATATTATCCAAGGCATCTTCCATTTCCCTGGTGAACTCTACGTTTATTACATCGTCAAAGTTTTCTTGGAGGAAGGTATTTACGGTTTTTCCTAGATCTGTTGGGAAGATTGATCTTCCTTCAAGTTCTACGTAGTTTCTTGAGATGATTTGGTTGATGGTAGCAGAATAGGTTGAAGGTCTACCTATGCCGAATTCTTCTAGGGTCTTTACAAGACTTGCCTCAGTATATCTTGCTGGAGGCTTAGTGAAGTGTTGGTCCTTATCGATTGACTCAGCACTTATCACATCCCCTTCCTTAAGCTCTGGTAGGATATTTTCGTTTTCTTTATTTGCTCCCAATTTATTGAAACCTTCAAATAGGGTGATTTTCCCGTTTGTCTTAAAGATTAGGGAATTGTTGTCGAATAGGACTTGGGTTGATAGGAATTCGTAATCTGTCATCTGGCTTGCTACGACTCTTTCCCAAATCATCTTGTATAGCTTATATTGTTGATCTGTTAGGTATTCCTTAATCTCTAGAGGATTTCTCCTAATAGAGGTAGGTCTTATGGCCTCGTGGGCATCTTGGCTGCCCTTTTTCTTGCCCCCGTAGGTATTTCCCTTGCCAGCATATTCCGGTCCGTATTTTTCCTTAATATATGAGAGGGCTTCGCCTACGATCTCCTTAGAGATCCTGTTAGCGTCAGTTCTCATATAGGTAATAAGACCCACACTTCCATCTCCTACATCTATACCCTCAAAGAGCTGTTGGGCTAGCTGCATGGTAAATCTTGTAGAAAACCCTAATCTATTGGAGGCATCTTGTTGGAGGGTTGAGGTTGTGTAAGGCTTTTGAGGCTTTCTTCTCTTTTTAGTCTTGGTGATTTTTACAACTTCAAACTTATCCTTATCGATTTTATTTAGGACCTTATCCGCTCCGTTTTCATTGCTTATTTTTATTTTCTTGTTGATTTGTCCATAGAATTCTGAGTCGAATTTCTCCCTACCTTCCTTGTGGTGGGCTGTTATAGTCCAGTATTCTTCTGGAACAAAATCGTCGATTTCCTTTTGCTTATCTACTATAAGCTTTAGGGCAACTGATTGGACACGACCTGCAGATAAACCTGCCTTGACCCTCTTCCAGAGGATTGGGCTTATCTCGTAACCTACAATCCTATCCATTACTCGCCTTGCCTGTTGAGCGTCAACTAGGTTCTGGTCGATTTTCCTTGGGTTTTTGATGGCGTTCTTGACATTTTCTTTGGTTATCTCGTGGAACTCTACCCTGTTTTTCGCTTCAGGGTCAAGGTCTAAGAGAAATTGTAAATGCCAGCTTATGGCCTCTCCTTCCCTATCCGGGTCTGTCGCAAGGTAGACATTTTCTGCCTTTTTCGCTTCTTTTTTTAGTTCATTTATAGTCTTTGCTCGTCCCCTAACCTTGATATATTCTGGTTCAAAGTTATTTTCTATATCCACTCCAAACTTGCTCTTTGGAAGATCACGGAGGTGGCCTACTGTTGCCATTACCTTGTAGTTTCTTCCGAGCATCTTTGAGATGGATCTGGCCTTGGTTGGAGACTCTACTATTACTAGGTTCTTAGCCAAATACTCACTCCTTTATACTAAATTCATTATTTCCTATATTTTCTATATAATCCTTAAGCTCAAGCGATGTAAGGAGAAAATTGATCACGTCAATCTCTTCATCTAGACCACTAGCTATAGTGTCAGCACTTGAGTTGGGGTAGTTTACAATGTATCTTACCACTTGGGCCTCTGTCTTATCAAGTTTTGAATAATCAAGACTCCTTCGACCCAGATCCAAATCTTTCATATAGTCGAGCTCTTCTATAATATCTTCTGGAGAAAGCACGAGCTTGGCCCCTTCTTGGATCATCTTGTTTGTCCCTTTGGAATAGATTGAATTTATATTACCAGGCACGGCGAAGACTTCCTTACCTTGTTCTAGGGCACACCTTACAGTAATCATGGTCCCCGATTTTTCCTTGGCTTCAATCACGACCGTACCTAGGGAAATCCCTGATATTATTCTATTTCTCCTGGGGAAGTTAAAGGCAATAGGCTCTGTCCCCAGGGGAAATTCTGAAAGGATGAGACCATTTTCTTCAATCCTCCTGTAGAGGTCCCTGTTTTGTTTAGGATAAATCTTGTCGATCCCACAACCTATAACTCCAATTGTCCTCTTGCCGACATCAAGGGTTGCCTTGTGGCAAGTCGCATCTATCCCATAGGCAAGGCCTGACACTGTTGTAATTCCAGCCATGGCTATACTTTCTGCCAAGTTCTTACATGCCCATCTTCCGTAGTCCGTACACTTCCTTGAACCTACGAAGGCTATGGAATTTTTGTCAGCCTCTTCGTCAAAGTCTCCCTTGTAATACAAGACAGCTGGCTTATCTTCTATATATAGGAGGTTTTTAGGATAAGCTTCATCTAGTAGGGTGACATATTTATAATCCTTCTCATAAAGCAAGTCCAGATATGACCTGAAAGCCTCTAGACTCTCATTATCAAAAATCTTCCCATAAATCTTATCTGTAAGGAAGTCATAATAGGCCCTATCCTTGTCGAAAAAGTCCTCAAAGCTCGTCTTTTCGTAGAGGTCTAGGATTGTCTGATTATTCAAATATATGTAGTTTAGGTATAAAATAATTTCGTTTTTAGTAAATTTAAAAGGCATTTTCTATATAATTAATCTCTCCCTTATCCGCTATAACTTCAGCCACATCAAATCTCATAAGCATATCTGTCATATTATTTTCTATAAGGAAGGCCTGGCTTGCCTGGATAACTTTCCTTTGCTTACTAGGAGTAACTGCTTCGGCAGGACTTGCAAAGTTAGCATTCTTCCTAGTTTTAACTTCTACAAAAACAATCATATCGGAAAGCTTCGCCACTATATCTATCTCGCCGAAGGGCTTCCTGTAATTTCTAGCAAGAATCTCGTAGGACTTATCCTTTAGGTAGCCTTCGACGAGATTTTCCCCATAATCTCCAAATTCTTTCTTATAGGTCATAGATACTAAGCTGTCTTTCGTGGAACTTCCTCAAGAAAGTCTGCCTGTGGATAGGAGTTTCTCCGTACTTTTCTAGACCCTCGTAGTGCTTTTTCGTCCCATATCCCATATTAGTCTCGAAAGAATAGCCAGGATAGATTTTTGAGAAATTGATCATAATATCATCACGTCTGACCTTGGCAAGAATTGATGCACAAGAAATGACATATTCATTTAGGTCTCCCTTTACTATATTCATCTGAGGAATATCGGTATTTATCCTTTCTGCATCGATTAGGACGATTTCTGGGCGGATTTTAAGTTTGTTTAGGGCATCTTCCATGGCCTTATGGGTGGCGTTTTTGATATTAAGCTCATCAATCAAAGAAGGATTGGCATAGCCATAGGCAAAGTCTATGGCATCATCTAGGATCTTCTCCTTGAGACTTAGCATCTTCTTTCTAGTAAGCTTCTTCGAATCTGTAACCCCTCCTATATTAGAATCTCTTTTCATAATCACAGCACAAGTTACTACAGGACCTGCCAGAGGTCCCCTGCCCACTTCATCAATACCAGCTATAAGCTCGTAGTCTTCATGGACCTTTTTCTTTATAGCATCATCGTATGGTGAATATCTCATGCTTTTTCCAAAGTAATCTTGCCAAGCTTACCTGACCTAAAGTCATTTAGGATGATATTGGCAGTTCTAGCATAGTCAAAGTCTCCACCAGAAATTATAGCCCCACGCTTTTTGGCTATAGCCTCGTAGATTTCTAGGGCAGGAAGGGCAGGATCAACTTCGTATCTGTCGACCAAGGCTTCTGGATTGTTTTCCTTCATTTCCTCCAAGAATTTAAGGGTCAAGTCTTCTATATTTAGAACCTCATCTTTAATAGCATTGGTAAAGGAAAGGTGAAGGCCGATTTTTTCTTCAAACTTAGGCCACAAAATTCCAGGAGTATCGAGGAGCTGGATATTAGATCCAGTCTTGATCCATTGTTTGGTTTGGGTAATACCAGGACGGTTACCTACCTTGGCTCCCTTTTTCTTTGAAACCTTGTTGATAAAGGTGGACTTACCAGAATTTGGCACACCTACGATCATCATCCTAATCATGGGATTGTCTATATTCTTTTTCTCATTTTTCTCAAACTTATCCTTAAGGAGGGTCCTTGCTTCCTTATATATCTTATCCACAGGGACATTTTCCTTTGAGTTCATCAAAAGGGCAGGGATACCTTCTTCTCTAAACTTCTTGACCCACTTCTTATTCTCCTCTGGATCTGAGAGGTCTGACTTATTCATTATTACCATCCTTGGCTTGTCAGCCACAATCTCATCTATCATAGGGTTTCTAGATGAAATCGGAATCCTCGAATCGATTATCTCCAAGATCACATCTACTAGCTTCAAATTATTTATAATAATCTCCTTGGTCTTTTTCATATGACCAGGAAACCAGTTAATATTCATCGTCATTATATCTCCTCCGTATTCTCTTCTATATATTATACATAAAATAGCCATACTTTTACAAGAAAAAAGACCTAGGCAACTTAAGCCCAGATCTATAGATTGAAATTCTTATTATTCGTAGGGATATTTTCTTCCGGAAATGCTAAGGTTAATACTACAAATAATATAAGAAAGAAGAGATTGAGAGCTAATTTTTTCTTAGAGATAATCTTTCCCTCAAAGTGAAGCTCATAGCTTATATTAAAGATAAGCAATAGGAAAAGTCCACAGGGATAAAGCCAGTGGTTCACATTTGTCCCCAAAAGTCCAAAGATTATAGGAATAAAATAGTTAATACCTTTCCTATACTTCTTAACTAAAGATTCTAAATTATTATCTCTCTTACTCATCTATTCTCTCCCAAAGACCTCAAATAAGCCCATTTGTTATAAGGGCAAAACATATAACTAGAAATGACCTCTTCTTTTGATCAAAATCAAATCCCTTATTCTTTCTCTTTAAAAGAAAAGTCCCAAGCTCAACTAAGATAAAATACATAAGCGTCAAAAACAGTAACCTAACAAATTTCATAAGCCCTCCTTCTATCTATTAAAATCCTACCCTAAATGGATAAATAATAAACTAAAAATTCCTCTAACTAGAAGCAGACTAATAATAAGACAAGGCCCTCTTCCAAGTATAGGAAGTTAGTGCAAACAATATCTCTGTATATACAATGGAAAACATTGTATCCTTTGTCTAGATATTTAAATATAGGATACTTAACTGATTATTTAATTCTCCGATATATTTTTTAGTCTTGAAGTTTGCTAATTACCCGCTTTAAATAATATCTCATCCTTTATTACTAATACAATCATCTAATAATTATTAAAAGAATCGCTTGTTCTAACCCTTTTTAATAGATATCTAAAGCATATCACTCCCAAAATTATCCATACTGTATTAGAGATCAAATAATCTACTATAAGAGAGCTTTCTATATTCTGTCCCAAATACATCTGTCTCATTATTTTTATGCCTGCATTAAATGGAATTATGTTAAATAGTCTGCTTCTCACTCCGATCATATCTGATAAAAAAATCAGCACTGATTGTAAAATAAATACTAGGCTTCCTATTTCTTTTTCTATTAGAGATATGCCTCCTAATAATAGTCCAAGTCCGTACATTCCTATTAGAGCAGGGAAAGCTACTAGGTAAGATAAGAGTATGTATAATATATCTTTTGTATCTGCCTTTATAGATAGAATGAATATTAGGAAAATAACGAAAAAGCTTAAAAAGCTTATTATTAAATATGTAAGCATCTCAATAAAGAGTAATAGTTCTGCCGAATATTTGCTCTGCATTTTTAATTCAAGAGTTCCCGATACTGACTGTCCCCTAATATTAGCTGAGCTCCAACCTAAGGCAGTTGTCGATATTTGCCAAAATATAAAACCAATAAGTACTATCATTTTTCCTGAATTAATATCTATTCCATAAGAGTCAGCAAAGGCTGAGTCAAGACCTGTTATAAATATCGAAAATAATACAATAGCGAATATTAATATATCTGTTACGAAGCTAACTTTATAACTTCTTATCTTTTTTATATCCAAACTAAGCTCAGTTTTGATTAAATTTATATAGTCCATACTTTCTCCTAAATAATTGAGTTGATTTCCGTAAACTTTTCTCTTATTTCCTCATTGGTCATTTGTGAAGAATATTGATATGTATTTTTGCCTTTCGATATAAATGTATAGTTATCTGCGATATCACTTATAAAATCAAGGTCGTGGGTTGAGATTATAAATTTCCTATCTGTATCTTTAGATACTTTTAGTATTATATTTTGTAAGTTGAGCTTTGCATCTATATCTAGTCCATCAGAAGGCTCATCTAGAATAATTATTTTGCTATCTGAGCACAAGCAGCACAACAAAGAAGCTTTCTTCTTCTCACCAGTAGATAAGTCTCCCACATTTCTATCTCTAAACTCCTCCATAGATAATAACTTGCTATAGCTTTCGTACAATTCCTTTACCCTCTTGGAATCCATTCCTTTCAGTGCTCCGAAATATCTAACATTGTCATAAACCGAATTTCTAAATCTTAGACCCCTATCTCCTGATTGTAGGAAGGATATATTATCCCTCGCCCAGATAGGATAGTCCTTAGCTTGGGAAGATGAATGTATTTCTCCGCTTTCGAAATAATAAATTCCCGATATGATTTTAAGAATAGTAGTTTTTCCAGCTCCATTTGGACCAATCAAGGCAAAAATATTATTATTATCGAAATTAATCGTCCATGTAAAATTATCTACCGCTAGTCTATTTTTATAATATCTACTTATATTGTTTAATGTGATTTCCATAAGATCTCCAATTTGAAATTATTTTAATCATTTAATGTATGTGAATTTGTATGTTTAGAATATAACTTATAAAAATAATACGACATTATGATAAATATTTCAAAGGCATATGTGCGCTTGACTAGTTTATATGTAATATAAGGAATAGATTAAGAAAATAATATCATTTTAAAAACATTATTTTAATATATAAATTTATAGATAGAAACTAGGATTGTCTTAGTATCTACTCTATCCTAGTTTTAGCTTAATATGTTTTGTATGTTTCTATACATCAACTGCTTCAAGTCCTCATTATTTATATTTTTTAGCAAGATTAGAGTAGAATTTAATGATTCGCTATATTCTTTATATGATGTGTATTGGGTAGTAAATTTTATAAAATATAGATATAACAAACCGTAAATATGCGATTCATTACGTGAAAATTCTATCCCATAATCTACAATTTTTAAAGTTTTATCATAGCACTCATTTCTAAAGTATAAGTTAGCAAGGTTGTTAATTGATAATATTTTTAATTCACTATTAAAAGACTGCCTCTTACATTTCTCAAATATCTCCACCCTATCAATTCCCTTAAAATCTTGGGAAGTAGTTGCTATATTTAATAATATGCGGAGGTCTATGTCTTGAAGGTCGAGATTTTCGAAGTTTTTTCTTTTAATCTTATTTGAGGACAGGTCCTCGTATACTTCACTTAATTCTTCGCTAGTTATCTCAAAATTTAAATATCGTATAAATAAATCTAGGAGCTCTATCTCATATTTTCTTGCTTTTAGTTCTCTGCTATCTTTTATTAAGTCTATTTTTTCTAAAAGGTCTATTCTTATATCCTTTGTTAGAAACATTGCGTTTATGTCTAGTGAATTCTTGATTTCTTCTAGTATATAAAAACTTCCATAAATATATTTTTTGTATAAGCTTAGGATATCCAGGTCATATATTTTGGATAGTTCTATTAGACTATCTACGGATGCGGATTCTATTTCACCTCTTTCAAGCCTACCTATACTTCTTTCGCTCAAATTTATAAGCTCAGCTACATCAGCCTGTCTTAGGCCTTTTCTTTCTCTTATTTCTATTAGTTTTTTGCCAAATTCTTTTCTTTCATCTGTCATATTAGCCCCTATGTATCTATGATTTAATATAATAATATCATAAATCATAAAAATGACAAAAAAAGACTTCTGCAAATATGTTTTGCAAAAGCCCTTAATTTTAGTAATTTGTTTTTTCTTTAACTTTAGCTGCCTTACCTTGACGATCTCTAAGGTATTTAAGTTTAGCTCTTCTTACCTTACCACGTCTAACAACGTGTAGTTTTTCGATTCTTGGTGAGTGATATTGGAATGTTCTTTCTACTCCAACTCCGTAGCTGATTCTTCTAACTGTGAAGGATTTGTTGATTCCACCTTCATTGATGTAGATTACAGTTCCTTCGAAGTCTTGAAGTCTTTCCTTATCTCCCTCTTTGATTCTGTAGCTTAGTCTTATTGTATCTCCTACGTTGAAATCGAAGTTTTCTTTACGTAGGTTTTCTTGTTCAATTTTTTTGATTAATTCCATCTTTGCTCTCCTCTCGTAAGAATTTCTCGTATAAGTCTGGCCTAACTCTTTTTGTTTTCTCTATTGCACTTTTCCTGTTCCACTCGGCTATCTTCTTGTGATCTCCGCTTACAAGTTCGCTTGGAACGAAGTATCCGTTGAAGTTTCTTGGCTTGGTGTATTCATCTTGTTGCAAGAGAGTGTTGTAGTGGGAGTCTGTGGTTAGAGATTCTTTCTTTCCTACAACTCCATCTATGAATCTTGCCATTGAGTCTATAAGAACCATGGCTGGGATTTCTCCGCCTGTTAGGACATAGTCTCCTATAGATATTTCATAGTCGACATAGTGGTTGGTAATTCTCGCATCTATTCCTTCGTAGTGGCCACATATTATTATTAGATCTTTGATTTCTGCAAAGTCGATTGCTAATTTCTGATTTAATTTCTTGCCTGCTGCTGACATGAAGCAGACTTTTGATTTTGGTTTCTTCACAGACATCAAACAATCATATAGAACTTGTGGTTTGATAAGCATACCGGCTGCCCCACCGTATACAGTATCGTCTACGTGATTGTGCTTGTCATTACTGAAATCTCTTATGTCTACTATTTTTATTTCTAATTTGTTGTTCTCGATTGCTTTTCCTATTACTCCATAAGTCTTGAGGAACTCGAAGCTTTCTGGAAATAGGGTAAGTATGGTAACACTATTCATAATCTCTTAGGTTATCTACTTCTATTTTGTTGTTTGCTATATCAACATTTTTGATAACAGTCTTTAAGGCTGGTAATAATATTTCTTTATTGTCCGTAGTTTCTATGACATAAACATCGTTTGGATAGACTCCAGATATTACGTCCTTGACCTTGCCCACTTTTTGCCCATTGGAGTAAGTATCAAGTCCTATTAGCTTGTAGATGTAGAATTCATCTTCCTTAAGCTCTCCTAGATCTTCTTCTTCGATAGTTATGTCCTTACCAACTAGTTTTAGGGAATCATTTATGTCGTTATATTCAACAAACTTTATGACCTTGAGGCCTTTTTGGTCGAAGGAGTCTTCTATAGTGAGAAGTTCATCTCCAATGTAGACCTTGCTTCCCTTATCGAATCTTTTCTCATAATCAGAAAATGATTTTACTTTTACATTTCCCTTGATTCCGTGTGTTGTTATTACCTCAGCTACTGTTATTCTCATATTCTTATGTTGACCTTAACATCTTCCTTGATTGCACAAGCACGGGCTATGGCTCTTATAGAATTGATTATATTTCCACGAACTCCTATAACTCTGCCCTTGTCGGATTCTGCTACGTGGATTAGTATATCTACTTCTCCACCATCTCTACTCTCTTCGATAGATACAGCATCCTTATCTTCTACTAATTCTTTAACAATTAGCTCTACTAATTCTTTCATCTTAAGCTAATACGTCGTTGTCTTTGAATAGTTTTTCAACGATAGATGTTGGTTTTGCACCATTTTGGATCCATTGTTTAGCTTTTTCGTTGTCTACTCTAAACTCTTTTGGATTTGAGATTGGGTTATATGTTCCAATTTCTTCGATGAATTTACCATTTCTTGGGCTTCTTGAATCTGCTACTACAACTCTGTAGAATGGTTTTTTCTTTTGTCCCATTCTCTTTAATCTAATTTTAACTGCCATTGTTTCCTCCTATTGATTTAGCCTAAAAGAAAGGCATTTTTGGTAGTTTTCTGCCTCTTTTGTTGGCTTTCATGCCTGTCATTTTCTTCATCATTTTCTTCAGTTCTTTGAACTGTTTGAGCAATTTGTTAAGTTCTTTGATGTCAACTCCTGAACCCTTGGCTATTCTTTCTTTTCTGCTCTTGCCAATGATTTCAGGTTTTTCTCTTTCTTCCTTAGTCATGGAACTTATGAGGGCTTCGATTCTAACAAATCCCCTATCGTCGATATCAACTCCCTTTAGCATCTTGGAGTTTACTCCTGGAATCATCGCAAGTAAGTCTTCCAATGGTCCCATGTTTCTTATCTGTTGAACTTGTTCCATGAAGTCATCCAAGGTGTAAGTTTGCTCACGCATCTTACGTTCTAGTTCCTTGGCATTTTCGATAGATAGCTCTTTTTCTGCCTTTTCTATCAGAGATAAGACATCTCCCATGCCGAGGATCCTGTTCGCCATCCTGTCTGGATGGAAAGGCTCAAGATCTTCGAGCTTCTCCCCAACACCTATAAACTTGATTGGTTTTCCTACAACTTGTCTAATTGATAGGGCTGCACCACCTCTGGCATCACCGTCTAGCTTTGTGAGTACTACGCCTGTGATGTCTAGGTAATCGTCAAAGGTCTTTGCAACATTGACCGCTTCTTGTCCTGTCATCGCATCGACAACAAGAAGTATCTCGTCAGGATTTACTGCTTCTTTAATATTTTTAAGCTCATCCATTAAGTCAGTATCAATTTGTAAACGACCAGCCGTATCGAGGATCACCACATCGTGATTGTTAAGTCTTGCATAATCTTTAGCTTCTCTTGCAGTCTTAACTGGATCTTGCTTATCCTTATCGAATACTTCTACACCAGCAGTCTTTCCTACAACCTTAAGTTGCTCGATAGCTGCAGGTCTGTAGATATCTAGGGCTGTAAGCATTGGGTTTCTGTTTTCCTTCTTTAGCTTAAGTGCAAGTTTACCCGAATGGGTTGTCTTACCAGAACCCTGTAGACCTACCATCATAACCATGTGTGGGGTAGATCCCTTAAGGTCAAGCTTGGAATTTTCCTTACCCATAAGAGCGGTTAGCTCTTCGTTTACGATCTTTACTACCATCTGTCCTGGTGATAGGGAAGTCATAACATCTTGCCCAAGTGATCTTTCCTTGATTGTCTTTACAAAGTCCTTAACGACCTTGTAATTAACATCTGCTTCTAGTAAAGAGAGTCTTATCTCTCTCATAGCGGCATCTATATCTTTTTCACTTAATTTTCCTTTGCCTGTAAGTTTTCCAAGAGTCTCCTGGAGTCTTTCCGAAAGGCCTTCAAATACCATAGCATCCCTCTCTAAATCGTGTCTATTACGTCCGTTATTTTACTAATTGCCAATTCATAATTTGAACTTTCCATCAGCTCTCTTATACTAATAAGAGCATCTTTCAGTTCCTCGCGGCTTTTCAGTAAAGAAAGCTCATCTTCAAACTCAAATAATTTATCCTCAGATCTTTTGATCATATCCGAAATAGCTTGCTTGCTCCTATCGGTATTGTCTGCAATCTCCTGTAGGGATAAATCTTCGTTATAATAACAATTAATAACATCTCTTTGTTTTTCATTAAGAAGTGCGCCGTATATGTCAAATAATTGAGCCACTTTTACTATTTTTTCCATAAAATCACCTGTCAAGTCTTTTACTTGACTCGACTATTATACACCCTTTATAAGGATGAGTCAAGGAAAAATATTGACTAGGAAAATTTGTTTTGAGATGTCTCGACTACGCTTCGCTCCGCTCGACATAAGGATGAAGCCAAGCATCGATGACGACCGATATAAGGGATCTTACGTTTTAAGAATAAATTATACAAACAGGAAAAATTCTTCCTTACCTATCTTGTTCCGACCTAAGTTACTTCCTTATCACGACCGATCTACTTCCCTTATCACGACCTACCCCCTTATCCCGACCGAAGTGGAGGGATCTCTTTTTAGATGTCTCGACTACGCTTCGCTCCGCTCGACATAAGGGAGATGACGCCTATAGGTATATATTACAAAAACAATGCTACACTAGGCAATAGACAGTAGTAACTAAAAAAGACCCGGATTTCTCCAGATCTTCATATTATGGTATCTTATGGAAGGTTAAAGAATGGATTTAATCTATCTTTACTTCCTTTATTATCTTCGCTTGTATTATCTTCGCTAGGTTGAGCCTTATCGAACTCGTCTATATTTGAAGAATCTATATTAAATTCTACATCAATTTCTTTCTTGACTCCATCCCTATAGACAGTAAGTTTCGCCTTATCTCCTACTGCATAGGATAGGAGGGCCTTTCTTAGACTATTCATATCCTTTACAGCCACTCCATCTATGGCGGTTATCACGTCACCTTCTTCGATATCACTATTTCTATCAAAGCTTGATACAACATATACACCGTAATCAGTTCCAAGTTTTTCGGTATTGAAGTTTGGAATTTGTTTTATATAATCAATAGATTGGCCAGTAATTCCAAGATAAACTGAATTAAACTTACCTGTCTTTCTTACTTTTTCTATAACAGGTTTTACAATATTAATAGGAATAGCAAAGCCGATCCCATCGCTATTACCTGCCTTGGCAGTATTAATTCCTATAAGCTCTCCTTTGGTATTAAGTAGGGCACCACCAGAGTTTCCTGCATTTATGGCAGCATCTGTTTGCATTAAACCATCCATGCTTACTCCTGTATTAAACTTAACAGTTCTATTAAGACCTGAAATAATACCACTAGTTACGGTTGATTGAAGTTCAAAGCCTAAAGGGTTTCCGATAGCTATAGCCTTATCCCCTATACCAACCTTGTCACTATCTCCTAGCTCAATTGCTGGAAGATTGTCCTTTTTGACCTTAATTATAGCAAGATCTAAAGCTGCATCGTTCCACACAAGCTCTGCCTCACTAGTCTCTCCATTGGAGAAAAGAACATTAATCTGGGCCACATCGCCATTGCTTACAACGTGAGAATTGGTTACTATATAACCATCTTCTGTGACGATTGAACCAGAACCGATTCCTTCGACATAACCAGATTGTTGGCCGAAGAAGGTATTTTGGGTAACTTCAGAAATCGTATTGATTCCAACTACAGAGTCAATTGATTTTTTCACAACAACAGATTCAATTGAATCATCCGCATTTATATTTATATCTTTCTTTGTACTTTCCTTATTTTCCTTACTTTCTATTTGTTTTGGATTATTTTCACTTTCTGCAATGTTATTATCATTATTAGCTGCTCCACCTAGGAGAAAATAAATAACAAAACCACCGATAACAGCTCCCAAAAGGGCTGAAATAAAATGTGAAAATCCTCCACCAGATTTATTTCTTCTCATAAACTACCTCCTGTTTTCCTTATCATACAAGAAATTTGTGGCGATACTTTGTCATATCTATTAAATTTATATAAATTTTTTGTGAAATATCGTCTAAGCTAAATATATGATTAACAGTTTGATAGTCAAGAAAATACCAGATCTTCATATAACAAAACTATCTATATTTTTTTCTTAACAAGATTTTATCCAAAGCTAAGCTCAAAAAGAAAAGAATTATTATATATCCTATAAGGATTGCAATATTTCTAATAAAGATCTCCTTATTAAAATCACTCACTAAGATGTCATTGTTAGCTATATAGTAAAAGCTTGGGAAGACTTTTCCTATCATTAGGGCCTTTTCGCTAAGGATTTCTTGTGGGACAAATACTCCTGTTAGAAAAGACGAAGCTAGGGCGAAAACATTCATTACAGCCATCATAGCATTTTCACTTTCTATAAGTTTTGTGATAAAGATAGCGAGGCTTACCGTACTTAGGGCAAATATCATAGAATTTACTATCATTAGAAGAACCCTTGTGCTTAGGGATGACCTTCCATTCATAATAAGGAAAATTATTACATAAAAGACCCAAGATACAAGAGCAAAGGCAAAATGACCCATAAGAAGTTCAAAATTTTTCCTAAAGCTACTTATAGGAGATGCTTCATTTCTCATAGCTATAACCCTCTTCTTGTAAGATAAGCTTATTAAAGATACTACAAGGATGATCTGGCTTAAAAATACGTAGGCTAGTAGGTTAAAGAAATCATGGACTTTGCTACTTACGACCGGTCTCCTATCCTTATTTAGACTAACCTTAACACTTTTGTTGAAGTCTTCTTCTGTATTAGCTATTATCTCTTTTTTATCAAAGCCTGCCTTTTCGTAGGTCAAAATCTGATCTAGGTATAGATTGATTGACTCTTTTATATACTGCCTATCCTTACCGCTTATGCCATTTTTAATCTCAAGCTTCTTTTCCTTATCAAAGTCCTCTGGAATCTTGATATAGGTGGAAATCTTCCCATAAAAGAGATTATCGTCTATATTTTTGCCAGTCATATCAACTATATTATTTTCTTTTTCCATATATTTGATAAAGGCCTTGGATAAGTCGCTCTTGGCAAAATCTTCTATATAAATATCGGCTCTTGCCTTCTTATAGTCTATGGACTCATCATTACTTGAATTTGAAAAAAATATTATGGCTAAAAATATAACTGTGTATATGCCAATGGCCTTAAGGTGGCCTCTTACGATTTTAAAATAATTTTTAAAGACTATCATACTGCCTGCTCCTTGTTAAAATTAGAGTGAGACCTAGGAAAATTATTATCAATATTAATAAATACTTAACATTTTCCAAATACCTATCGTATCCATCATAGTAATAGAGGCTGTAGATTGCATCATTTATCAAGGCAATTGGGTTGAATTTATTAATAATTGGAGCGTTTTCCTCGATCATAAGCTTCATAGAAGAATCCATCATTCCTGATAAGTATGATAAAACCATGCTTATAGCAATCCCTAGTCCGTTTTTGACCTCCACACTTGCCTTAGACGCAAGTCCTATAAGAATCCCAAACAAGACACCAAAAAGACTTCCAAGACCCCCTATTAAAATAAGCGGTCCGAGCTTATTAGAAAAGTCTACCCCATACAACTTATTAAAAACAAGCATGGTAAATAAAACAACGGAGAAGTTAATAATAAATCCAACGCAGATAGATGATAGAAGGCTTGTAAGTCTATCTAAAGGAGCTATGGCATTTCTCTTGGCAAGAGTGGAAAGATTGGCCTCAAATCTATAAATAATAAGAAGCCCATAAGTAAAACCATACATAGCCTGCATACCTATCAAGCAGTAGAAAAACGTATTTACAAAATCGAGATTACGCTTTGACTTATCAATAATATGGCTTTTTCTATGGCTCAAATAGCTTAGGTCAAAAGTAGGATTCTTCCTTAAAATCTTTTCTGCCATAGCCCCCTTTCTAAGATAAGCGTTAATAATATCTTCTATGATAGACTCATAGATACCAGATTTCTTAAAAACTATCTTGTCACGGTCTTTGATATAGGCAGTAATTCCTTCATCATCAATACTCTTTTCAGAGTGGATAATAATTATATCTTCATCTTCAAGCTCTTTAAGGAAATCATCAAAATACTTATCTTCTCTTAGGTCTTCTTTTACTACAAGATCTATCGGCTCAAAGTTCATAGACTTTGTAACATTTCCCAAGGCTATGGTAAAGAAAAATCCCAAGACTATAGGAAAAACTAAAGACCAAAAAAGTAGGCTCTTATCCCTTATTAGGAGCTTAAAGGTATTTTTAAAAGTATGTAAGAACATCCTAATCCCTCAATTCTTTACCAGTAAGCTGTAAGAATACATCATTAAGGCTTGGCCTAGAAGATGAAAGATGATCATAGTCTATATCATATGTCCTTAGGATTTCTACTAGCCTTGTAATGTTATCCCTGGATTTAGAAAAACTTAACTTATAAGTTGTTCCCAATACCGAAAGATCAATCAAAGAATCAATAGCCCTAATACTTTCAAGGGCTTCATCAGGTAAATTTTCAGTCTCAAAGGAGATCTTCTCACAAATATTAATCATATCCTTAAGGCTATCACTATCTCCCTTGGCTATAACCTTACCTTTATCAAGGATAACTATGTAATCACACAGGCTTTCTACCTCATCCATATAGTGAGAGGTATAGATTATGCTTGCTCCGTCTTTATTTAACTTTCTAATTCCATCCAAAATATTATTTCTCGATTGAGGATCAACCGCAACAGTCGGCTCATCAAAAATAATTAATTCTGGCTTGTGAGCTATGCCACAAGCTATATTAAGTCTCCTCAAAAGACCTCCAGAAAGCTTTTTTGGCCTAAATTTAAGAAAATCAACCAAACCAACAAGATCTACAGTTTCTTCAATATATTTTTTCCTTTTTTTCTTATCTCTTATGTAAAGTCCACAAAAATAATCAATATTTTCATATACACTTAATTCCTCATAGACGCCTACGTCTTGAAAGACAACACCTATCCTTCTTTTGATATCGTAAGAATCAGGCCTCATCTCCTCACCAAAAATCTTAATAGAGCCACTATCTTTACTCAAAAGAGATAGGATACAAGAAATAGTAGTAGACTTACCAGAACCATTAGGACCTAAAAGTCCCAAAATCTCACCCTTATACAAATCGAAATCCAAATTGTCAACTGCAATAAAGTCCTTGTAACTTTTGACCAAACCCTCGACTTCAATAACCTTTCCTGCCATAATATTCTCCTTTTAGTAATTATAGCACAGGAATATTAAAATAATTGTAAGAATTAGGTAAAGATTTTGTAAAATAAGCACAAAAAAAGACGCTGAGTTATCAGCGTCTTGCACTCATTGGTGCGGGATAAAGGAGTTGAACCTTCACGAGAAAATTCCCACTAGATCCTAAGTCTAGCGCGTCTGCCAATTCCGCCAATCCCGCATATGGGGTGAGTAGTGAGATTCGAACTCACGGCCTCCTGGGCCACAACCAGGTGTCTTAACCAACTGGACCATACCCACCAAGCCATCACTATTTCATGATACCATCATTGAAGTAGCTTGTCAAGTTTTTCTAACAATTATTTTCTTTTTTGAAAGTTTCAATTGTCATATCTCTCTCTCAACAATAAATATAATACCACGTTTATTATTTTTGTGCAAGTTTTTTTGTAAAATTTTTCTTTTAGGCCTACAAGTAGTAGAATAGAAACAGAGGTGAATTATGAAAAGTAGAAAAACTATACTTAAAATTTTTGCAATCGTGATTGCTATATCAATGATAGCTCCTATTATCTATAGCGCCTACAATTCTTTTGCTAGTCTATGATTGTAGAAGAGATTGGATTTTCCGATAAGTACAATTTATGTAGGCTAAAAGTTTCTGGAGAGCTTTTTTATATCTCTTATGATCTTTTTAATGACCTAGATATAAAGAAGAATGAAGAGATAGACTTTGATGTTTTTTCTAAAATTCAGGCTGACAATTCTTACAATAGGGCAAAAAATTATATCTTAAATAGGATTTCTTATGCTAACAAGACTAGCTTTGAGATAGGAAAGATCTTAAGGGATAAGGGCTATGAAGCTGATGTTACTGAGAAGGTAATTGAATTTTTAACTTCTTATAATTTAATCGATGATGAGTCTTTTGTAAGAAGCTTCATAGCTGATAAGTCTTCGATTAATGACTGGCCTAAGAATAAGATTAGATATAAGCTTAAGCTTAAGGGAATTCCAGATTCCTTGATTGATGAGAATTTGACCCTAATCGATGATGACACGGAATATGAGAAGGCCCTTTATTTTGCTGAAAAAAAGGCTCGTGGCGATTATTCTTTTAAGATGAAAAACAAGGTCTATAGGCATCTTGCCTCCAAGGGCTTTGATTTTGATATTATAGGAAGGGTTATGGGTGAGCTTTTCTCATGAGTCATTTTGTCTATATTCTAAGGTGCGCCGATGGGAGTCTTTATACAGGCTACACCACAGATGTCAAAAGAAGAGTGGCCGTCCACAATTCAGGCAAGGGGGCCAAGTATACTAGGGCAAGGCTCCCGGTAAGGCTCGTTTATTTTAAGGAGGTCTCCTCCATGTCTGAAGGGCTTAAGCTTGAATGTGCTATCAAAAAACTTAATAAGAAGAAAAAAGAGGACTTAGTCCGTGACTTTAACTTAGAAGATTTCTCTTCCTAAGCTCGGTCACGTTCCTAGCTCCTCTTCTTTTTATAGTCATTTCAAATAAGCCCATAGGAGAAAATCCAAATATTTCACACTCTAGGTCGTAGTCTTTCGATTTTTTCCTCATAGATTCTTCGATTTTTTCTTTATTTTCATTTCTTAGAAAGTCGATTAGGACCATCCCACCTATGTTTCTAGCCTTTAAGTTGTAAAGTATGGGATCTATTAATTCCATATTTATGTTTTCCAAGAACTTATCTTTATTATTAGTACTTTTCTTACTATTAGAGTTGACATCTATTACAGTCATTGTCTCTAGCTCGTCTATGATTAGGGATAGGTCCCCATAAGTTGGCCTTTTTTCTTGAATTAATTCTAGGAAATCCCTAAACTCGGCAAGCTTTCCTATCTCAACTTCCCTTACTTCTATATCCTTGTTTTCTTCTAGATATTTATCCTTAAGGCTATTTTCATAAAGGAGTTTTGGTGTTGGGAAGAATTTTTCTTCTTTGATAAGTCTAGTTTTTAATTTTCCTATAGCTTCAAACTTAACCTTATCTCTCCTCTTGCCTTCCTTTTGCTTGATTAGCCTTGCGAATCTTTTGACATAATAGCTATCATTTTCTACCTTAAAATTAAGAGATCCCAGGGCTAGCTTGCCATTTGCGGGATCTCTTACGTATTGTACAATGACATTGTCCCCAATCTTATAGGATGTTTTGGAGTTTAGATAGAGAGTTTTTCCCTTATCGTATTCTACAAAGTAGGCTCCTAGGGCGTCGTTTTTGTTTACGACCTTGCCCCTGTAGATATTACCAAGGAGGGAGTCGTAGAATTTAATTTCCACTATCCTTCCTTCCTTTACCCTTCCCATAAGCTTTTCTTTTTCATCTACAAATACAAAGTCTGTCATTTTTTAAACTTCATCTTTAGTTTCTCGAAAAATGTTAGGTCTGGGACTATGACATAGTTGTCATTGATGAAATTGTCGATTTGCTTGTCAAATCCCTGGCCTAGGTTGACATTTCCTAGGTAGTTTTTGCCGTAGGATTCGATTTTTTCCTTGGATAGCCTGATATCTGTATCTGGGCTTGTTCCATTGATAAAGAAGCTATCTTCCGCTATTTTCTCTGGGAATTTACCTGCTTCTACTATAAATACAGATTTCTTCTCATCGACAAGCTTTATGTCAAGGGAGTCTATTACTAGATTTTTGTATCCTTCTTCTTTGAGAATCTTGTCCATATCTTCCTTATCGATTTCTTTCTTATCTTCTAGGAGGGGAGCTATAAGGAAGTCGAGATTTTCGTCTTCCCTTACCCTAACTTCCTTGAAGTCATTTACCCCCTTAAGATAATCTGCCAAATCGTAGGTAATCATCCCATCTTTGCCGTAATAGTCTTCGATATTTGATTCATTTCTTTTAGTGGAGACAAGAAGGGTCTTGCCAGTTTTTTTGAGCCTTTCTGCCAAAGATACTGCAAACTTTACCCTGTCCTTATCTATTTGTGAATTGATTATATAAACTTTCATAAGAGATTAATTCCCTTCAGTGCTTTCTGTGTTGTCTGTCTCGTTATTTTGCCTGGTATTTGTCTCTTCTGCTGGATGGTCACCATCATTTCCATCAGGATTTTCGCCTCCAGCGCCTTGGCCATATTCTACTTGTCCTATATCTTCACTAGAATCTCCAGAGTTTGATATATCTACTTTAAGGTCGAAGTATTTGGCCACGATGTCCCTTACGATAGGACTTACGTTGTAACTGGTATCTCCCTGGGTTAGGATAACAGATACTGCAATTTCTGGATCATCATATGGAGCAAAACCAATCATCCAAGCGTAGGATGAGTAGTCTGATCCGTCGGCGTTTTGTCCTTCTACTTCTGCTGTACCAGTTTTGACACCTATATCCATAGGAAGCTTGTTAAGAATCGGATTGTTTTGAGCTACTAACAAGGCTCCGTATTTGATATCTTCAAGATGTTTGGTATCCTTGATGTCAATTCTTTTACTATCTGGAACATTTTTGAAGAGGACTTCTTTAGAGTCGTGGTTGGCTATCTTATTAATCAAGGTGTACTTGTTTAGGTAGCCACCATTTGATATAGTCGCCATTACCCTATTCATCTGGATAGGTGTGTAGGCGTTTTGTCCTTGGCCTATTACTATATTTAGCATGTCAGTAATGTCCCAATTGGCTTGGTTAAGGAAGGTAAACTTGATAGTATCTGCAAGACCTGCTATTTGTCCATCGTAAATTCCTATTGGTTCATATCCCTTCTCGTCCAAGAACTCTATTATCTTATCCCTAGTCCATCCTTCTGGATCGTCTGCGAATGAAACTATGTCCTCAATGTCCTTCTTGTACTCATCACGAGTCTTCTTTATTCCGTCCTTGATGAATATTGTTAGGTTATTTTCCAGGTATTTTTTGAGCATGGTCTTGGTTACTTCGACTTTCTTGCCGATTGATGGAATGTTTCCAACTGTTTCGTTTGGTATATTTATCTCAATTCCAGTCTTTTGGTCTAGACCAAGTTTCTCCGCTGCAAGTCTTATATCGTTAAGCTCAAGTTTTACCCCTAGGGTGTTCCCATCTTCTGGGTTCTTGCCCAAGGCTAGAGTGTAGAAGTAATAGTTACATGAGTCTCTGATTGCCCCATAGAGGTTTTCTTCTCCGTGAGTTGACCCTGTCTCTGTCCAAATTAAGCAAGAAAATCTCCTATTTCCAATATCCATAAAGCCGTGGCAGTAGTTTATAGAAAGTGGGTCGAGTCCTTTTTCTAGGGCTGCAAGACTTGTTACAAGCTTAAAGGTTGATCCTGGCATAACCGCTGTTTGGGTTGCTATATTAAGCATTGGTCTTGGTACAAGTGGGCCAGAACCTTCTTCTACTTGGAGGCTTTCCCAATCTGATGCTGATACTCCAGTGGCGAAGATATTCGGATCATAATCTGGGTATGATGCAAGGGCTAGGACTTCTCCTGTCTTTACATTACTTACGACAACTGCCCCACTTTCAGCATTTGGAGCCGACTTGATTGGTGAAAATGTTCCGTATTCTGAATTATAGCTTATACCTTCTCTGATTGCAGCAAGGACTCCCTTGAGGGACTCTTCAGCTTGTTCTTGGAGGTCTCTGTCTATAGTAAGGTAGACATCATCACCTGGCTCTGATGTAGACTTAGATATAGTCTGACGTCTGTTACCTGCGGAGTCTACTGTTACGAGACTTCTACCATTCTTACCCTTTAGATTGTCCTCGTAGGATTCTTCGATTCCAGTCTTTCCTATGATTTCATCCCTGAGATAACCCCTATCGTTTACGTACTTGTTTACCTCATCGCCTGTTGCAATTGGTCCCATGTAGCCTAGGACGTGGCTTGCTAGATATCTATTTGGATAGTTTCTGATTGGTATAGTGTCGACTATGATTCCACTTGCCTTATCGATTTTTTCTTCGATCTTAAGGACTGTAGATTCATCCAAGTGATAGACAATATTTATTGGCCTATAGCCGAAGTTGCCTTGGCGGTTGAGCTTATTGTCTATAGTTAGGATTCCTATAGCTTCTTGGTCGCTATAGTCTTCTAGCTTGTCTACTTTCTTAATGTAAGAAAGAATCTTTCCTGCATCTTTTTCTTCTGAGAGTATGTCTACTACGTCGTCTGTGCTGTTTGTCTTATCCTTTTGGGCGTAGTAGGTATAGAAATCCTTCTTGTCTTTGGTGAAGGTATAGGTCCACTCTTCTGGGTCCTCATCTGTGATATCAATGTTTGGATAGATATTGTTTTTGGTATTGGCATTTTGGGCCATGTATTTGATATCTTCTGAAAGGATAAGTTTCTTAAGTAGCTTATGCTCGTCAGCGAGTTTTACAAGTTCCCTTACCGCAGATCCTGCTTGAGGGTTTTTGAAGCTTACATCAACTGAGTAATTGTTCTTATCATCGTCCTTTTCAGTAACAACCTCTGTTTCGAAGTTAGCATAGATTCCCATATTTTCAAGTTGCTCTATTAAGATATTGGCAGGGATGATATATTCTCCTGAATCATCCACAGTCGCTTCTGTCAAGACTTCTTCTATGGTTGAGTTTTTGACAATTTCATAGAAGTCATCAGCAGCAGTAGACTCGTAATTTATGTTTGGGAAAAGCTTGTGAAGCTTGGCCTTTTTCTCTAGGAAGTCTTCGTCACTTTTTACTGCATAGTCTTTAAGGACTAGGTCTCCTTCAAGGCCATTTTCCTTAAGCAAGTCATAAGCGAGCTTTCTTGCGTTAGGGTTTTGAAGAATTGTAAGAATTACCGACTCATCTTCCCCAACAGATTCTACAATCACGTCCAAGGGATGATCGTTTTTGCCAAAGCCAATTGATTTTAATTTCTCACCAGCATTTTCCTTAAAGCTTATAGCGAGCTCTCCGTCTTTTTGCCCAACATGGCAAGGAATATCGATCCCTCTTTTCTTTAGGGCAAGGAGGGCAGTATTGGCAGTTTCGTATTCGATTCCCTCCTTTTGGTAGGATGATGATATAAATTCTCTTATGAGATTATTTTCTATAAGAAGACTTACTACCTTATCCATAGGCATCTTCTTGTGGTCAAAGTATGTATCTTCATCCTTGTACTCAAAGGAATTTAGCCTTAGGTTGAAGTCTTCGGTGTAGTTTACTCCGTCTTCTTCTAGGATATCGACAAGTTTTGAGATATTGTCTATCTTCTTATCCTCATCCATGCTTGACATTTGGTCCTTATATAATTGGACCGTAAATGATGGGATTGATGTAGCTAGGATTTTTCCGTTTCTGTCGTAGATATTTCCACGGCTTGCAATCTCATCAACTTCTTTAACTTTTCTATTGTCAGACAGGTCTCTGTAGTAGTCTCCTTTAACTAGCATAACCTTACTTAGCCTTACGACTATGGCAAGGAATAATACTAGGACTAGGACTTGTACAAAAATCAGTCTTTTTTCTTTTGTTTTTTTCACTTAAACACCCCTTATATTTTGTAGGTTGGAATGTACATGATTTTCTTAACTATAATATTGTAAATTAGATAAACTAGACTGTTTAGGACAATTTCTGTGATTAGGGCTAAAGGCAAGTAATTTAATATATCAGCCCCAGGCTTTCCTAGGATAAAATATATCAAGGATATTAGAAGGAAGCTTCCTAGACTTGCTATAGCTGTAACTAAGACTCCACTTGACTTAACCTTTGGAACTTTCACTTCTCCTACGATATATCCTATTAGATAGTATGAAAGAGCCCTTACCCCAAAAAATGGTGTTAGGAGGAAGTCCTCCACAAGTCCTAGGACTAGGCCGCTTATACTTCCTGTCTTTCTTCCCAAAAATTGAGATAGGACAACTATAGCAGGTATGAAGATATTGACATTTGCTCCAAATATATCTATCTTAGAAAATACAGATGTTTGGAGGATAAATGATACTAGTAATAATATAAAGGTCTTAAATTTATTCATCTATTTCTCCTTGGTAGTCCCTATTTTCTATAACCTCATCTACACTGTATTGGTCGGTCTTCTTTAGGACCAAGACCCTATACAAGTGAGAGAAATCAACTGGTGAGTTGAGGGTTATGTTTTTCCTTAGAGCATCTTCGCTCATAGTTACATTTGATACTGTTCCTATATAGATTCCTTCTGGGTACACTCCCCCAAGACCACTGGTTAGTAGGACGTCTTTAGTCTCTACTTCACTATCTACATCTAGCATGTAGCCTTGGATAGTCTTTTGAGTGAAGTTATCGATTACTCCATAGTCTCCGCTTTTGGAATTGACAAAAGAAACGTCATTTGACATGGAGTTTATTGTCTCAACCCTTGCTGTCGTCTCGTAGACTTCTACTACCTTACCGACAAGACCTGTATAGTACTTGCTGTCTCCTATAGCTTGGAGGATGATGTCGTTTTTCTCGATTCCATCCTTTTTGCCCTTATCTATAGTGAAGTTCTTGGTCATAGAATTTGAGTCTGTATTTACAACTTTGGCCTTCATGTAAGAATTTTCTGAATTATCGAGGGCGTTTTTTTCTTCTTCTAGGAAGTTTTTCTTGCTAATTATTGTATTAAGCTTGGCGTTTTCAATCTCGAGCGCCTTGTTTTCTTCCTCTAATTTCTCTACAGCAGCCCTTGTCTCCTTAGAACCTAGACTTCTTTCAACTTGCTCCTTTATGGTAGAGGATATGGAATAAGTCACTTTTTCTACTGGAGCAAAGATTGTATTAGCTATATTTGAACCTGTCTCGTTAATTTTTTCTGTTTGGGAAGAGATTGTTATAGTTAATAGCAAAACTACAAGAGTTGCTACAAAGCCCTTCCTGTCTTTTTTCTTTCTTCTGTATGCCATGATTACCTACTTACGATATTTCACAAATCTGTCAGGATTATCTAAAATGATACCTGCACCCTTTATAGCATCTGTAAGAGGATCTTCTGATATATTTACCCTAAGACCTGTCCTGTCTGCTATATATTCGCTAAGTCCCTTAAGACCTGTAAGGCCACCTGTAAGGAAGATCCCGTCTTTTTTGACATCGGAGCTAATTTCTGGTGGAATTTTTTCCAAAACCTCATAAATCAATTCACAGATATCATTGGCAAAAGGCATAGCACATTCTACCAAGTCCTTACTTTTAATTTCCACAGTCTTTGGCATAGCTGTCTCAAGGTCTCTTCCATCAACCTTCATCGTATTGTTTTTATCTGAAACTTTAAGGCTTATAAGATTCTTTTTGACTTCTTCTGCTGTGTTTTTACCAATTTCTAGACCAAGCTTGTTTCTTATAAATTCTGTAATCTCTTCGTCTATGTAGTCTCCTGCCTTGGCAATACTCTTCGTACTAATGATGCCATTTAGGGAAACTACTGAAGCCTCACTTATACCAGCTCCTAGATTTAGCATAAATATCCCTCTTGGCTCATCAGGGTTTAATTCCATTCCGTAAGCTGCTGCAAGGGTCTGATCTACGAGGATAACGTCCCTACTACCTGCATGGAGGGCCGCATCTTCTACGGCTCTTGCTTGAATATCCGTGATGGAAGAAGGTACACAAATAACAACTCTCGGTTGAAGGAAAGAGAATCCTCCATTTACCTTCTTGAAGAAATAATTGAGCAAGGCCTCAGTCAAGTTAAAGTCTGTAATTACTCCACCTTCTATAGGTCTTACTATGTGGATTTTCTCGTGGGTCTTTCCTAACATGGCCTTAGCCTCTTCTCCTATGGCCAAAACCTTGGTATTATTTTCATCTAAAAGCAAAAAACAAGGCTCACTTGCTATAAGCCCTTCGCCCTTCTCGTATACTAAAATATTGCTTGTGCCAAGATCGATGGCAAAATCTGAAGCAATCATTCTAAAACTCATAATCTATACCTCTTACAAATTCCCTTCTTTTTTAAAACTATAATAACTACTATTTCCTATAACTATATGGTCTAGGACCTTGATATCCAAAATATCCCCAGCCTCTGCTAGCCTATCTGTGATGAGAAAGTCCTCAGTCGAAGGCTTTGGATTTCCGCTAGGATGGTTGTGGACTAAAATCATTGATTTAGCACTCTTTTTGATAGCAGGCTTAAAGACTTCCCTTGGGTTTACTACAGTAGAGCCGAGATCTCCTATAGAAATTACTTCCTTGGCTATGATAACATTTTTGCTATCTAATAAAATAGCATAGAAGTATTCCTTCTTTAGATTAGAAAGCCTAGGACTCATGATATCATAGACGTCCTTGCTAGATGTAATCTTTTCTATTTTCTTATCTAGGACCCTCTCGTTAATCCTTTTACCTAACTGAAGGCCAGCAACAACTCTTGTAGCCTTGGCCTGCTTGATTCCTTTAATATCAGTAAGTTCCTTAACTTCAATTTCTAGAAGTTCCTCATAGGAAAAGACTTCAAGTATCTCCTTTGATAACTCTATTACATTCTTATCCTTAGTACCTGTAGATAAAATTATTGCCAAAAGCTCATAATCTGTGAGGGAAGAAAAGCCTTCCCTGATGAGCTTTTCCCTTGGCTTATCGTATTTTTCTAAGTCTTTAAAGCTCTTTGCCTCTTTCATTTCTACCAAATCCAATCTTTTCCATATGCCTTATAAGATAATTTGAACTGAGACCTACAAAGAATCCACTAAAAGTCCCAATAAAGACTAGAAGTGGAAAATAGTAATACATCTTGATGTTTTCCATAACTATGGCAGATACTAAAACTTGACCAAAATTGTGGAAGAAAGCACCAATTTCACTTACTCCTATAAAGCTTAGGCTCTTGTCGAGATATTTCATAGCTAGGCTCATAGAAATACTTGCGAGAATCGCCCCAGCTACTGAAAAAAAGAAGGAGCTAACCATACCTGTTGCTAAAACCAAAAGGAATGATTTAAGTACTCCAATCAAAAGAGCTGCCCTAAGTCCATAAAAGTACAAGCTTACTAGTAATATTATATTTGAAAGTCCAAGTTTTGCACCTGGAATTGGAATCGGTAGGGGAATAAAATGTTCAACTAAAGAAATCGCTAGAGCCATGGCGACAAGTAGGGCCATAGTCGTAATTTTTCTTATATCTTTATTCATCTAACCACCTTATCTATCTTATCTTCTCTACTGTTATTAGCATCATCAGTAGAATAAATTTCCATAAACAACCTATGAGGTAGGCAGATTATTGTCTCTCCTACATCATGAATTGGGGCCATGTGAACACAGATCTGGTCATTGCAATCAGCATCTGACACATAGGCCTTACCGTCTTTTATCTTAACTATGTTAAAATGTCCCCCATATTCGATCCTGAACTCATCGTCCTTATCTAGAGGAACTTCCTTGATAACTTTGGAATCTTGCTCTATAACCAAAACATTTCCCTTCTCTCTTGAAGTCATCTTGGAAATAGCAAAGGCAAAAGCCAAAGAAAATATCAAGAGAAAGCCTATAACATAGATATCTCCTTTTTTTATTTTCATTTTACACCTCAAGAACTAGTTTATCATTTTTATTGGGAGATTGTCAATTTTGGGCATAAGAAAACAGCGCAATTTCTCGCGCTGCAAATTCTATTCAAAAACTTCTATACATTTGTTTGGACATTTGTCTGCTGCTTGTTTTAGAAGCTCAGGATCGAATTCATTTCCGATCTCTTCTACTGAAAGGAAATTATCCATCTTGAAGGCTTCTGGATAGGTCTTAGCACAGATCGTACATCCTATACAAGAGTTTTTACAATTATTCCTTGCATCCTTGCCCTTGTCATGACTTGAGCAAAGTACAACTTGTTTTTGGCTAAATGGAATTAGTGTGATGATATTTTTAGGACAAGTAGCTACACACTTACCACAAGCTACACATTTTTCTCTATCTACTACAGCAACTCCATCTTTTACATGGATTGCATCGAATGGACATACTTTTTCGCATGAACCACATCCTACACAACCGTAGTTACAAGCTTTCTTGCCACCGAAAAGTGCTATTTGTGCTCTACAATCTTCTATTCCAGAGTATTCGAAAAGATCCTTGGCTGCTTCGCATGTTCCGTCACATTTTACAACTGCAACTTTTCTATCAGCTCCGCCAGCAGCTTCTACTCCCATAGCTTCTGCTACAGCTTCTGTTGTAGCCTTGCCACCTATAGCACAAGCATCTACTGGAGCTTCTCCCTTAGCGATAGCTGCTGCAAGTCCATCACATCCTGGGAATCCACAAGCACCACAGTTGGCACCTGGTAGGGCGTTTCTTACTTCTTGTTCTTTGACAGATTTTTCTACGTGGAATTTCTCACTTACTACACCAAGGGCAACAGCAAAGACGAAACCTAAGATAGCGAGAACTGCTATTGGAATTATTATAGTTTCTAACATTGCCCCCTCCTATGCTAATCCTGCAAAGCCCATAAAGGCGATTGCCATAAGTCCTAGTGTCACTAGGGTTATTGGAACACCCTTAAAGGTTTCTGGTAATGAGTTATATTCGATTCTTTCTCTAATATAAGCTAAGATTGTGATAGCTAGGGTAAAACCAATAGCTGCTGCTAGGGCATAAACTATTGTTTCTACTAGAGTATATGATGAGTCGATTGCCTTGATTGCTACACCAAGAACTACACAGTTTGTTGTGATTAGTGGAAGGAATACTCCCAAGGCACCGTATAGGGCTGGCATAGATTTTTTCATTACTGTTTCTACTGATTGTACTAATGATGCGATTACTAATATAAATACAACTGTTTGTAAGAATCCGATATTTAATGGATCTAGTATGTAATATTGGATTATCCAAGTGATAATTGAAGCAAGGGTTATAACAAATATAACTGCCATTCCCATACCTCTTGCTGTCTCTACCTTGCTTGTTACACCAAGGGCAGGACATATACCTAAGAATTGACCGAGTACATAGTTACTTACGAAAATAGTTGCAATAATTATTGAAAATAGATTTCCCATAATATCTCCTATCTTATTTTCTCTTCTTTGAAATAGCATTAAATGCTGCAACTAACATACCAAGAACTATAAATGATGATGCTGGTTGTTGTAAGAATCCGATTGTGTATGCTTCTGGAATTATTTGAGCTCCGAAAAGTGTTCCTGCTCCTAGAAGCTCTCTAAAGAAAGCTAGAAGGGAAATTGCAAATGTGTATCCTAGTCCTTGGCCAAGTCCATCTACGATTGATGCTACTGGTCCGTGACTTGAAGCAAAACCTTCCGCACGAGCAAGGATCAAGCAGTTAACTACTATTAGTGGAATAAAGATACCCAAGGATTCATCTAGGGCTGGCAAGTATGCTTTGATTGCCATTTGTACCATTGTTACGAAGCCTGCGATAATTACGATAAAGGCAGGGATTCTTATTTCATCTGAAATGAAATTTCTTAGTAAGGATATTACCAAGTTACTCATTACTACTACGAATATTACTGATACTCCCATTCCTATAGCATTGATCAAGGAAGAAGATATGGCAAGAACTGAACACATACCTACTGTTTGAACGAAAACTGGGTTATTAGCAAATATTCCTTCGATAAAGACTTTTCCTAAATTTTCTTTAGGAGCTTTCTTTTCTTTTTTATTCTCTATTGGTCTATCAATTTGATTTTCCATAATATCTCCTAATTAAGTTCACCTAGGACACTGGCTGCGTCATTGATACCTCTTAGGATTGTTCCTGTAGATATTGTCGCACCAGAGATGCCTACGATCTCATTTTCTCCGCCAGACTCAGAAGCTTTTACTTCCCCGTCCATGTTTACTCCTACCATTCCTTCTTTGAAGAAGTCTTCTTCCATTTGTTTACCGAATCCTGCTGATTCTGCGTGGTTTAATGGAGCAAATCCTGTGATATTGTGATCTTTGTCACATCCTATTAGAAATTCTATATCTCCACCGTATCCACCTGGTGATAGGATTTGGAAGACATATCCGTCTCCTTCAGCGCCTTTTGCCTTGTAGATTTTCTCAAGGCTTTCTGGCTTATCAGCTAGTTCTACTTCCTCATAGGAGTCAGCAGGTAGGACAACTGATAAAGATTCTTGAAGTTTCTCTTGGGCCTTAGCTTCTATGATTGGGCTTGTAGCATTGTTTGTCAATGCTAGGGCAAAGGCGGTGACTGATGTAATCAAGAATAATTTTAGGCCTAATTTTAAACTATTATTCATTTTCTTTTCCTTTCTTTGCCTCAACTTTACCGAAAGTCTTAGGTCTTGTGTGAGCTTCGATTATAGGAACTACAAGGTTCATAAGTAGAATTGAGTATGATACACCTTCTGGATATCCACCCCAAACTCTTATAATGGCTGTAAGGATTCCTGCTCCTATAGCAAAGACATATTGGCCTTTGATTGTCATTGGAGTTGTTGTATAGTCAGTTGCCATAAAGAAGGCACCTAGTAACAAACCACCTGATAGGACATTTCTTAGGGAAGCAGCAAAACCATCAGGACCAAAGATTCCTAATAAAACTGTCGCTGTAAGTATGTATGTTAGTGGGATTCTAACGTGAATTACCTTTCTTACAATTAGATAGCATGCACCGATTAAGATTGCAAGGGCAGATACTTCTCCTAAACATCCTGGGATATTTCCGAGGAATAGATCCATTGTGCTGAAGCTTGCTGGATCTGATAGAGGAGTTGCTCCTGATACCATTGATACGTCTTTTACAGTCTTAAGGGTTGCTACTCTTTGTGGTGGTACAAAGCTTGTCATAGTTTCTGACCAAGAAGCCATTAGGAAGGCTCTTGCTGCAAGGGCAGGGTTTACTATGTTTTGTCCGATTCCACCAAAGAACATCTTAGCTACTATGATTGCAAACATAGCTCCGATTACCATTTGCCATACTGGTAGGGTGAATGGAACGTTGTAGGCAAGTAGGATTCCTGTTACTACTGCTGATAAATCTTTGATTGATTGATTTCTCTTTGTTGCTTTGTTAAATATATATTCTGATAACACGCAAGTTATGACAGATGCTAGGATTAAGATCAAGGCTCTGTAGCCAAAGTAATATACTGAGGCTAGCCCTGCTGGTATTAGTGCTATAATTACATCTAGCATATCCTTTTTAACTGTACGATTGCTTCTAACATGAGGAGAAGCTGTTACCAATAGTTGTTTTGTATTTTCCATATTCTCCTCCTATTTACCTGCTTGTCTTATTTGTCTCTTACCAAACTTGATAGCTTCTACTAGAGGTCTGTTTGATGGACAAACGAATGAACAAGATCCGCACTCTATACAATCCATGATATTAAGCTCTTGGGCTTTTTCGAATCTCTCTTCTAGGGAGAACTTGTGGATGTAGAGTGGAAGTAAGTAAACTGGACAAACATCAACACACCTACCGCATCTGATGCAAGGGCTCACTTCAAGAGGCTCGGCCTCATCACTTGCTAGGACTAGGACGCAGTTGCTTGCTTTTTCTGTTGGTCTAGTTAGATCTGGTTGAGCAATACCACACATTGGACCACCATTTACAAGCTTAGCAATATCATCTGCTCCACCTGCTTCTTCTATAAGGTAGCCGAATTCTGTTCCGCAACGAACTAACATATTTGTTGGGTTTTTGACAGATTTACCTGTTACTGTTACGATCCTTTCGTAAAGTGGCTTATCCATATAAATTGCTTCGTATATTGCATTCATTGTAGAAACGTTTGATACTATAGCTCCAACATCCATTGGAAGTCCACCGCTTGGTACTTGCCTGTTTAGGCAAACATCTATGATTCTTTTCTCGTCACCTTGAGGATATTTTGTTTGAAGTTTCTTAATTTCAATATCAAATGACGAATTTTCCTTAGCGAATTTCTCTAAGGCGCTTACCATTGTATCAAAGGCCTTTGGCTTATTATCTTCTATGGCGATAATTCCCTTTTTAGCACCTACTGCCTTCATCGCTTGGTTTAGGGCCTTAAGTATTCTTTCTGGCCTATTTTTCATTAGATAATCATCGCAAGTAATATATGGTTCGCACTCCGCCCCATTTACTATTACTGTATCTACTGGCTTGGCTGGTAAATATTTTATGTGAGCAGGAAAGGCTGCTCCACCCATACCTACTATTCCAGCTTCCTTGATCTTTGCTACTATTTCTTCTGCATTAAGGTCGACATTATCTTTTTCTATGTATTCTTTATCTTGGTCGAAACCTTCGGTATCAATTACGACTGCCTTGGCGTTTTTGCCTGAGGCAGTTTGTAAATCGATAATGTCCTTTACCACTCCTGCTACTGATGAGTGGATGTTTGCAGAGAAATTTCCGACAGCTGCTCCTATAAGCTGACCTACACTAACTTCGTCTTTTTTTGCTACAAGACATTTGCTAGGTGCACCTATGTGTTGGACAAGAGGAATTGTTACAAGTTTAGGAATACTTGCTATATGAAGTTCACTGTTTTCAGTAAGCTCCTTATACTCCTCCATGTGCACTCCATTTTTAAAAGTAATGGAATTCATAAATCTCTCCTTCTATTTTTATTTGCTCTTCTTCTATTATAAAGTAAAATCGCTTTTCATTCAATATTTATCTTATATTTCTAATGAAATCTTTAATAAAAATCTCAAAGTTTCTAAAACTTAGGCCCCTTAGGTTAGAAATTTCTTCCTCGCTTGGAAGGCCATCCTTGTAAAACTTTTTCATAACTTCATAATTAGCATTCACTTTTGTGACATATTGCCTAGTTTCTTCGAAAGGAATATTTAAAGGGTCAGGATTGTCCTTATCAAGAGTACCTTCCTTAATCCAGCTATCAACATTGCCCACTCCCCCATTGTAGGCTGCAAGGGCTAGGTCTCTGTTGTTATAATATCTATAAAGATAGTCAAAATATCCCACCCCCAAATCTAGGTTGTAGTCGACATCGTTTAACTTTTCTGGATAGTAATCAATCCCTACGACATCTGCAGAGTGCTTGGCCGTATCTTCTAATAATTGCATTAGGCCGTGAGCTCCTTGGTGGCTTTGGGCCTTATTGTCAAAGTCAGATTCAACCTTGATGATTGACGCTGTTAGGAGTGGATCTACATTATATTTTTCGGAATATTCATAAATTTGATCTTGGTAGGATATTTGAGTTCTGGATGTTTGATAGGCTATTAGGCCGTAGACTATAGCGAAAAATATGCCTATAGCAAGGACAATAAAGCCCAAAACTTTCCCTATAAATTTAACAACTTTCATTAAAGTCACCTCGCTTAATGATTTTTTCTATTTGCCTTCTTAAACTTTCTATATCGCCGCTATTGTCGATTATGATGTCACTTTGCTTTTTCATTTCTTCTAGCTCATCCTGGCTTTCAATCTTTTTTAGGGCAAAGTCATAATCAATCTTATCACGAGCCATAAGTCTTTTGATTTGGACCTCCCTAGAGGCTGTAACAAGGACTACCAAGTCATGAGGAAATCTATCTTTGATTTTGAAAAACAAGGGAACTTCTATAAAGACCTTATCTTCCTTGCTGTTTTCTACCATCTCATCTATAGCAGATATTATATTGGCATGGCTTATTTCATTAAGTCTTTCCATCTTCTCCTTGTCATTAAAGATGATCTCAGCAAGCTTCTTCTTATCAAGAAAATCACCATCAAAGGCTGGGGCAAAGATAGGCTCGTTTTTGATGGCTATATAATTCTTGCCCCCCTTTTTGATAAGGTCTCTATTTACCTCATCAGCACTAATTAAATCGTAGCCTTTTTCTTTTAAAATATCTGCTACAGTAGACTTGCCTGATGCAATAAGACCTGTAATTACAATCCTACTTGGACTCATACATACTTACTCCAGTGTCGATATCTACTATCAAAGGAACCTCAAGATCTGTCGCATTCTCCATGGATTCTCTTAGGATTTTGATAGCCTCATCCTTGGATGATTCATCTGCCTCTAGAATTATTTCATCATGGATTTGGAGGACTATTTTTGCATCAAGTCCTGCTTTTTTGAGATTCTTGTCAGTTTCTATCATGGCAATCTTTATAATGTCTGCCGCAGTTCCTTGGATAGGAGTATTTAGGGCAACCCTTTGGCCGAAGCTTCGAACGTTAAAGTTTCTCGAATTGATCTCTGGTACATATCTTCTTCTCTTAAAGAGAGTCTCCACATAGCCATCTTCCTTGGCCTTTTCTACAATAGAATCCATATATTCCTTGATTGATGGGTAGCTTGCCATGTAATTGTCGATGTATTCCTTGGCTTCCTTCCTTGGTATGTTCAGATTTTGTGATAGGCCGTAGTCACTTATGCCGTAGATTATTCCGAAGTTTACTGCCTTGGCCTCAGATCTTTGTCTTTTTGTAACCTTATCAAGGTCAGTGTGAAAGACTTTGGATGCGGTCTTGGTATGGATATCTACGCCTTCCTTGAAGGCATCTATCATATGGCGATCTCCTGAAAGAGAAGCGAGTATTCTTAGCTCGATTTGTGAATAGTCCGCATCTATTAGGATCTTTCCTTCCTCTGCCCTAAAGGCCTTTCTTATTAGTCTACCCTCGTCGGTTTTTATAGGAAGATTTTGTAAGTTAGGGTCTTGGGAAGAAAGCCTACCGGTGGCAGCTATATTTTGCCTAAAGGTTGACCTAATTCTTCCATCTTCATCTATGGCCTTCTCTAGTCCTTCTATATAGGTTGAACGTAGCTTGAAAAGCTCCCTATATCTTTCGATTTTAGGAATAATTTGATGTTTATCCCTTAATTTTTCAAGGACTTGGGCATTAGTTGAAAAGCCTGTCTTAGTTTTTTTGATAACAGGAAGGTCCAAATCTTTAAAGAGAACCTCGCCCAATTGCTTGGTAGAGTTGATATTAAACTCGCTACCAGCAAGTTCATAAATCTCCTCGGTAATCTTATCTATATCCTTATCGATATTCTCCTTTAGATCTTCAAGAACCTTTTTGTCTGTGACAAATCCCACGATTTCCATATCGGCTAGGACCTTTGAAAGTTTAATCTCAATCTCCTTATAGAGGTCTAGCATATGGTATTCGTCAAGTTTATCTTCCAAGATTTCCTTAGAATCTTCTATTGCATTAATTCCACTTGCTAGGTAGTTTCCAAGCTCATCAAAGTCCAAATCTTGATATTTTAGGGCCTTCTTACCCTTGCCTAAGAGGTCCACCGGACTTTTTACTTCGTAGTCTAGATAAGATTGACTTAAGACTTTTAAATCATAAGAAGACCTTGATGGATCGATCAGATAATGCATAAGCATCATATCGTCATAAGGAAGTTTCAGATTTATCCCAAGTTTATCTAGAAGAACAACATCTTCTTTAATATCGAAGGAATTTTTCACTATTTCTTCATCCTCGAATATTTCCTTGAACTTACTAACAAAATCACTATCAGGATCTATTATATAAGTAGGAGTGTCAGTAGTCTTTATTCCTAGCTTATAAATCTCGCTGTGAATATACCTATCTCCTTCATAAATGGACTTGAAGGTAAATTCCTTGTTTTTCTTGATAGCTTCGATTAGCTTATCTGGATTCTCTAACTTCTCATAGGTAAAGTCCTTATCCTCCTTTGGACTATCTCCCCCATCCATATCTTCTAGGAACTTGTTGAAATTGTACTTAGAATACTTTTCTCTCAAGCTTTCAAGGTCTGGATCCTTCACCTTAAGCTCTTCTAGGTCAAATTCTACCGGAGCACTGGTCACAATTGTACCTATTTTCTTACTCATATAGGCTATAGCTTCACTATCGATTAAAGTCTGTTTGGTCTTTTTACCAGAAACTTCGTCTATATGGTCATAAAGCCCTTCGATAGATCCGTATTTTTGGATAAAGCCGATAGCCTTTTTTGGACCTATTCCATCAACTCCAGGAATATTATCGGACTTATCTCCTTCTAGCCCCTTAACTTCGATCAATTGTTTAGGACTTAGGCCAAATTCTTCCTTTATGGTATCGACTGTGTATTCCTTAGTCTCGGAAACTCCCTTCTTGGTAAGATTGACTACGATCTTCTCATCTACAAGCTGAAGGTAATCCCTATCTCCAGTGATTAAAACAGATTCATAGCCTGCTTCTTGGGCCATTTTTGCATAGGTTCCCACAATATCGTCCGCCTCGAATCCATCGAGATCAGTGTATTTAACATTAAGGGAATCTAAGATATCCTTGAGGATTCCAAACTGATAGGAAAGCTCGCTAGGCATCTTATCACGAGTTCCCTTGTAGTCCTCAAACTCCTTGTGCCTAAAAGTCTTAGATGCCCTATCAAAGGCCACAAGGACATAATCTGGTTTATATCTATCAAAAGCGTTGTTATACATGGTCAAAAAACCATAAACGCCATTAGTCATAACGCCGTCATTGTTTGTAAGTTTAGGAAGAGCAAAAAACGCCCTAAAAATCAAACTAGACCCGTCAATTAACATAACTGTTTTACTCATTATTACTCCTTTACATATAGTATATCATACTTTGTTTTGAGGATTAAAAAAAGTAAGCGGACAAGCCGCCTACCCTATTCTTCTATGATGTAATCAAAGTCTTCTTTATTGAATTGTTTCTCATCCCCTACAAAAGTGTCTTTCACTTCTGAAGTATCAAAAGTAAACATAACTATTCTAGTATATAGTCTAGAATTATCTCTTTCTTTAAATTTAACCAAAATTCTTTTACCTGGAGGGATCTCTTTTTCATCTCTCATCCTATTGAATTTCTCTATAGCTTCCATCTGTCTTTGTGTTGATGGAGCTATCAATTCTGAAAAATAACAAGTAAAAATCAAAAGTGCTCCTAATAAGAGATTCAAAACATTATTTATATTATAATCAAGGCTTAGTATATATATAGATATCATTACAAGATAAATATGAGTTGTCCTAATATATCTATCATAACTTTCAAGTCTTAAGGCTTCACCAACATCCATGGAGAAAATATATGTGAAATAATTTCCTAGCTGATAGATAGTATAGAAGAAAATCACCAGTATAATTAAGTTTCTTATAATTTTATCCCTATTATAAATCAAATATATAAAGATTAACAAAATGATAAGCCCTATAATAAAATAATCAGTCATAATCCTCTTAAGGAATTCCCTGCTGATTTTAATAATTGTCTCTCTGTCCTTTTGCTCAAATATCTTCTCATATCTATTTATTGAAACGGCATGCTTTGAACCTAAGGAAAAATTATATTTAACATGGTTCTTCCAAGATAAAAATGCCATCAATAAGAAAGCTATATTAGCAAATACAAGCTTTTTGCTAACTCTATGATATTTTATAAGTAAATACACTAAAGCTACAGAGGCAAATAAAATAGCACTGGTTTTTACTAAAACGAGACTTACAAACATCGGTATTGCAAAATAAAGATTCTTGTAATTATTTACATCTGTATAATAAATGAAGGCAAAAATGCCAAAGGCAGTCGTAGCTATAACTGTATCTACTCTTAGACTTTGAAATCTTATATCATAAAAGCACGCAAATACACCAAGAACTACTAGTAAGATTATTTTTACAATATCTTTCTTGTAATCTTTAATTGACGAAAATAAACAAAATACTCCCGAAATAACTAAAATAGCATTAGCTACTAACATTCTACTTTCACTATAACCAATAAGTCTTACAAGTCCATAAATAAAGTAAGCAGAGGCTTGTGGATATGCCGTGTAATCAATCCTAGTTTCATGAACAGTATTTAAATGGTCTGTCCTTAAAAAAAGTCTAGCTAAAACTCCCCAGTGACCAAAATCATCTTGAACATACAAATGTTTACCATTTAAAACTAATCCTATAATACCTATAATTACAAAAAATATAATATATTCAGGCAATAGCCATTTAAGTTTTAATCCATTTCTATAAGCTTTAACAAATAATATTAAACCAAATAAATTACATGTAATTACAAACTCTTTCATTAAAGCTAATTGAGCAAATACATAAATTGAACTAATATAACTTGTAAAAATTAAAAATGGTAAAAAGTAAGTATTAATTTTAAATTTATTTTTTATAAATAAACTATATCCTAAAAAACTTAAGATTAAGAATATAGTTGCAAAAATAGCTCTCATATCAATCTCCATTAAAAATAAATTTATTCTGTATTGTAAAAGAAAGCAAGAAGATAATAGTATCAACTATAAGTTTGATAAGGCTTGCATTCATATTTACTCTTTCAAATATAATATCCACAAAAAATGCGGACAGTAAGAGTTGAAATAGCCACAAGCTTACATATTTAATAAACTTTGACTTATCTTTCTTTTCATCAGCAAAAACTAGATTCTTATTTACATTATAATTAAATATCCCAGAAATAATCCTTGCAAGTGCAGTAGATGCCCAAATCACCCTACTAGAAGTCACCAAAAGTTTTGGTAAAAACTTAGTAAGAACTGTAAAAGCCCCAATATCCACCAGAAAAGATGAAAGGGATGAGATGATAAACTTAAAGAAAGTTCCAAGCATAACCCTGTAGATCTTAAAAGAATCCTTGATGGGGTGAAAGTGGGTCTCGCTATTATTATCAAAATAAACAGTTTCTATAGGAATTTCTATGATTTTCTTCTTAGTTTGAGATGAATTTATAAGCATATTTATCTCATACTCAAATCTTTCGCCTGGTAAATCCAAGAAATCTGAAAGATAGGCTTTAGGAATAGCTCTAAGACCAGTTTGAGTGTCCCCTATCTTATCATAAAACATAAGTTTATAGACAAAACTAGTAGTTTTGTTACCGAAAGATGACTTAAAAGGAACACCTTCCTCATTGAAGTCACGTGAACCCAAATACATAGCTACTTCGCTTTTTTTAACTATATTTGCAATATTTTGGACATCACTCGCCTTGTGCTGACCATCTGAATCTACAGTAATTATATAGGAAAAGTCCTCGTAAGTATTTAATATGTAATTAAAAGAATTCTTCAAAGCTCTTCCCTTACCAAAATTCTTGTAATGAGTGAAGACATCAAAGCCTTCCTTTATTAATTTGTCAAAAAATCCATCGAATTCAGCCCTACTCCCATCATTTACCAAAAGGATCCTTGTAAAACCCATATCTCTTAATTCGTAGAGATAGGATTTTAGTATATCCCTTGGAGGATTGAGGGCAGGAATTAAAATAATAAAATCGTCCATAATTTCCTTCTTATATTATATTGTAAACATTATACTCTATTAGCTGAACATGTTTAAATAATCCGAGCTAAAGTTAAAATATACTTAATCGTACTATTAATATGAAACATTCCAAAATAAAAAAGAAGAACGTTGAAAACTCAACATTCTTCTAAAAGTTCTGGCGCGTCATTGAGGATTCGAACCCCAGGCCTTCTGGTCCGTAGCCAGACGCTCTATCCAGCTGAGCTAATGACGCATGGAGCGGGTGAAGGGAATCGAACCCTCGCAACCAGCTTGGAAGGCTGGGGCTCTACCACTGAGCTACACCCGCAAAAGGATACTCAATTATTATATAGCAAAATTAAATATTTTCAATTGTAATTTATGCTTATAAAAACAAAAACTTACGACTATCGTAAGTTCACTATGGAGCGGATGACGAGATTCGAACTCGCGACCCTCGCCTTGGCAAGGCGATGCTCTACCACTGAGCCACATCCGCATATGAAAAATTATGGAGCTGATGATAGGACTTGAACCTACAACCTATTGATTACAAATCAATTGCTCTACCAATTGAGCTACATCAGCGAACCTACCATTAAACCATGATAGATAATAATTCATAACTATAAAGAATACTCCGCCGAAAAGGCGGTTATAAATATTCTTCCAGCTTTAGTTTTGGCGACCTGGATGAGATTCGAACTCACGACCTCCGCCGTGACAGGGCGGCATTCTAACCAGCTGAACTACCAGGCCATAGATATCTAACTTTTATAGAAGTTAAATATTGATTTAATTAATATTTATTAATATTATGGTGGAAGTAACAGGGCTCGAACCTGTGACCCCCTGCTTGTAAGGCAGATGCTCTCCCAACTGAGCTATACTTCCAAAAGTAGAATTAATTGAGAATTAATTCTATTTACTCATCGGCTTGCTGACAAAGTTACTATGTAACTTTAAAAATCCTCTAATAGCCGGATTGGCTAGCTTCGATGTCTGACCTTCAATCAATTTGCTGCGCAAATTGTGATAGGTCATGATGGTGACCCTACCGAGATTCGTAACTCAGTCAGCTGTGCTGTTTCAAATCGTTAGATTTGAAATCTTTGAGACGAACTTTAGTGAGTCCTAAGAACTTACCGCCGTGAACACGGTGGTATCCTCTGAAACGAAGATGTTCTTTATATAACCTAATAGGTTAATCATGGTGACCCTACCGAGATTCGAACTCGGGATACCACCGTGAAAGGGTGGTGTCTTAACCGCTTGACCATAGGGCCATAAGTGTTGTGAAATATTACTTTACATAACTTATGATTAAATATTAAAATTTATTAAGGCTCCGCTTTCTAGACCTATCCCAATGAGCTATGCGAATTGATGGAAGGTCTGATGCAACTTATTTCCCAGGAGGCTTTAGCCGACTGGCTAGAAATAATCTGCAGACCATAGGGCCTTAATAATAAGCTTATACAATTTTGACCATAGGGCCTTAATAGAAAGCCTATAAAAGTCTTATGGTCAAATGTTTGGTGACTCCAATGGGATTTGAACCCATGATACAGCCTTGAGAGGGCTGTGTCTTAACCACTTGACCATGGAGCCAAAAGCTCGGATCAGGCTTCTACCTGACCCTATATTTGGTAGCGAAGAACGGACTTGAACCGTTGACACTCCGGGTATGAACCGAATGCTCTAGCCAGCTGAGCTACTTCGCCACATGGTTGCGGGAGTAGGATTTGAACCTACGACCTTCGGGTTATGAGCCCGACGAGCTACCAAACTGCTCCATCCCGCGATAATATAATGGCGCTCAGGGTGGGACTCGAACCCACAACCTACCGGTTAACAGCCGGGTGCTCCACCATTGAGCTACCTAAGCGCAAAACGCATAAGCGTTTTAATTTAAATTGTTTAGCGGCTTCCTAGTCTCCCGGGAGGTTTCCCTCCGAGTACCATCGGCGTTGTTAGGCTTAACTTCTGTGTTCGGTATGGGAACAGGTGTATCCCTAACGCTATCGCCACTATATTTTTTGAACCTTCTAAATAGCAATAAATATTTCCAGTCAAGATGTAAAGTTTAGTATCCATTAGCTTAATACATTACTGCACTTACACCTTGGACCTATCAAAGGTATTTTCTTTACCTACTCTGAGAAATCTTATCTTGAGGCCTGCTTCGTACTTAGATGCTTTCAGTACTTATCAATTCCACACGTAGCTACCCAGCTATGCTCCTGGCGGAACAACTGGTACACCAGAGGTGTGTCCATCCCGGTCCTCTCGTACTAGGGACAGATCCTCTCAAATTTCTTACGCCCACGCTGGATAGGGACCGAACTGTCTCACGACGTTCTGAACCCAGCTCGCGTGCCTCTTTAATGGGCGAACAGCCCAACCCTTGGGACCTACTTCAGCCCCAGGATGAGACGAGCCGACATCGAGGTGCCAAACCTCCCCGTCGATGTGGACTCTTGGGGGAGATAAGCCTGTTATCCCCGGGGTAGCTTTTATCCGTTGAGCGATGGCCCTTCCATGCGGTGCCACCGGATCACTAAGTCCGTATTTCTACTCTGCGCAACTTGTAGGTTTTGCAGTTAAGCTCGCTTCTGCCTTTGTACTCTACGAATGGTTTCCGTCCATTCTGAGCGAACCTTTGAACGCCTCCGTTACTTTTTGGGAGGCGACCGCCCCAGTCAAACTGCCCAACTGACAATGTCCGATGCCCTGATTCAAGGGTCATCGTTAGAACTTTAATATTAGAGGGTTGGTATCCCAAGGGTGACTCCACATACACTGGCGTGCGTGTTTCAAAGTCTCCCAACTATCCTGTACGTCTAATCTCAAAGTCCAATATCAGCCTACAGTAAAGCTCCACGGGGTCTTTCCGTCCTAGCGTGGGTAAGTCGCATCTTCACGACTACTACAATTTCACCGGATCCTTTGTTGAGACAGTGCCCAAATCGTTACACCTTTCGTGCGGGTCGGAACTTACCCGACAAGGAATTTCGCTACCTTAGGACCGTTATAGTTACGGCCGCCGTTTACTGGGGCTTAAGTTCTAGCCTTCGCTTATGCTAAGCCTTCCCCTTAACCTTCCAGCACCGGGCAGGTGTCAGCTCCTATACTTCATCTTTCGATTTTGCAGAAACTTGTGTTTTTGGTAAACAGTCGCTTGGGCCTGGTTTCTGTGGCCAGATCGCTCTGGCTCCCCTTCTCCCGAAGTTACGGGGACATTTTGCCGAGTTCCTTAACAAAGGTTCTTCCGCGCGTCTTGGTATTCTCTACCTCCCTACCTGTGTCGGTTTTGGTACGGGCGCTTTGGTCTTGATAGTGACTTTTCTTGGCAATTTGAAATCAGCTACTTCTCTACTTGTGTTTTCGATACCTATCAAAGCTTAGCCTTGTGTCATGCGGATTTGCCTACATGACAGCCTCACTTTTTAGACTAGCATCCATCAGCTAGCTTAGCTTATCCTCTTGCGTCATCACTTCTCTATAGCGACTTTAAGCGGTACAGGAATTTAAACCTGTTATCCATCGGCTACGCCTTTCGGCCTCGCCTTAGGTCCCGACTTACCCTGAGGGGACGAGCCTTGCTCAGGAATCCTTAGGGTTTCGACGGGGATGATTCTCACATCCCTTCTCGCTACTCATGCCAGCATTCTCTCTTGTATGCGCTCCACACGTGCTTTCGCTTATGCTTCGTCGCCCATACAATGCTCCTCTACCACTGATAGAGGTATTAAATCTAGACATAAAGTTTAGAATACTTGTTTGACGTTTTACCAGGTTATATTTTTTAATCTTATATAACTGTTCGGTGATAATTGAGTGTTTTACAACTTACCTTAATTACGTAATTTGATTTGTTACTCGTTTATCTTGATTGTTTAAATATTTCCTAGCTCAAGTATTTTTTCTTTATTTCGTAGATTTAATTCCTCTATCAATCCGAAGCTTCGGTACTGGATTTTAGCCCCGTTCATTTTCGGCGCAAACCCACTTGACCAGTGAGCTATTACGCATTCTTTAAATGCATGGCTGCTTCTAAGCCAACGTCCTGGTTGTCTTAGTAGGTTCACATCCTTTTCCACTTAATCCAGATTTTGGGACCTTAGCTGTCGGTCTGGGCTGTTTCCCTTTCGACTTAGAAGCTTATCCCCCTAAGTCTGACTCCTTGATCTGATTTTTTGGCATTCGGAGTTTGATAGGTTTTGGTACGGTAAGCCGCCCTAGACCATTCAGTGCTCTACCTCCTTAAATCTTAATCAAAGGCTAGCCCTAAAGCTATTTCGAGGAGAACCAGCTATATCCGAGTTCGTTTGGTTTTTCGCCCCTATCCACAGTTCATCCGATACGTTTTAAACCGTACCCGGTTCGAGCCTCCAGTGAATTTTACTTCACCTTCACTCTGACCATGGATAGATCACCCGGTTTCGGGTCTATCGCATCTAACTATTCGCCCTATTAAGACTCGCTTTCGCTTTGGCTTCATCTCTTAAAGATTTAACCTTGCTATATACGATAACTCGCTGGCCCATTCTACAAAAGGTACGAGATCACTCTTTAGAGCTCTCTCTGCTTGTAGGCACTAGGTTTCAGGTTCTGTTTCACTCCCCTTTCGGGGTTCTTTTCACCTTTCCCTCACGGTACTTGTTCGCTATCGGTCACATGTTAGTATTTAGCCTTAGGGGATGGTCCCCCTATCTTCACAACGGATTCCTCGTGTCCGGTGCTACTTTCCTCCCTGGTTTATTTAGTTTTCGTCTACAAGACTTTCACTTTCTTTGGTTCATCTTCCCAGATGATTCGACTAACTAGATATTCCTCAATGGATTAGGCTCTTTTCTTTTCGCTCGCCGCTACTTGGAAAATCGAGTTTTCTTTCTTTTCCTCCTGTTACTTAGATGTTTCAGTTCACAGGGTCTTGCTTTACTAAGCTATGTATTCACTTAGTAATGACTGTGTCTTCCACAGCCGGGTTTCCCCATTCGGAGACCTAGGGGTCAGTGCTTTTTGTGAGCTCTCCCTAGTTTTCGTTCACTTACGTCCTTCATAGCCTTCATGTGCCAAGGCATCCACCTTGCGCCCTTTCTTTCTTGACTGGAAATATTTTTTGCTATTTAGTTTTCATCTTAGCTATGCTAAGTGGTTCAGTTTCTAATGACTCTATCTTTTGCCAAACTCGTCGGCTTGCTGACAAATCATAGATTTGAAACGCCGCGACGTCTGACCTTCCATCAATTTTGCTTTGCAAAATTGGGATAGGTCATTATGGTGGAGATAAAGAGATTCGAACTCTTGACCCCCTGCGTGCAAGGCAGGTGCTCTCCCAGCTGAGCTATATCCCCATAATTTTATATGCTTGTTAATTTTTATACCTTAAGTTTTAATATCAACGACCTTTATTTCTTTTCCGTGTGAGAAGTCGACGTGTCGACTTCTCATCCTTAGAAAGGAGGTGATCCAGCCGCACCTTCCGATACGGCTACCTTGTTACGACTTCACCCCAGTTACTGACCCTACCTTCGACTGCTGCGCCCTAAAAGGTTCGCTCACAGGCTTCGGGTATTGCCAACTTCCATGGTGTGACGGGCGGTGTGTACAAGACCCGGGAACGCATTCACCGCAGCATTCTGATCTGCGATTACTAGCAACTCCAACTTCATGCACTCGAGTTGCAGAGTGCAATCCGAACTGGGACAGGCTTTTTGAGTTTTGCTTAACTTCGCAGTCTCGCTTCCCTCTGTACCTGCCATTGTAGCACGTGTGTAGCCCAAGTCATAAAGGGCATGATGATTTGACGTCATCCCCACCTTCCTCCGGTTTGTCACCGGCAGTATTGCTAGAGTCCCCAACTTAATGATGGTAACTAACAATAGGGGTTGCGCTCGTTATGGGACTTAACCCAACATCTCACGACACGAGCTGACGACAACCATGCACCACCTGTATTACAGTCTTCCGAAGAAGTAAGAGTCTATCTCTAGACCCCGCCGTAATATGTCAAGACTTGGTAAGGTTCTTCGCGTTGCGTCGAATTAAACCACATGCTCCGCTGCTTGTGCGGGTCCCCGTCAATTCCTTTGAGTTTCACACTTGCGTGCGTACTCCCCAGGCGGAGTGTTTATTGCGTTAGCTGCGGCACCCAGATTATTCCAGACACCTAACACTCATCGTTTACGGCGTGGACTACCAGGGTATCTAATCCTGTTTGCTACCCACGCTTTCGTACCTCAGCGTCAGTTTATGGCCAGAAAGTCGCCTTCGCCACCGGTATTCCTCCTAATATCTGCGCATTTCACCGCTACACTAGGAATTCCACTTTCCCTTCCATACCTCAAGATGAGCAGTTTTAAAAGCTTACTATAGTTGAGCTATAGGATTTCACTTCTAACTTGCTTATCCGCCTACGTACCCTTTACGCCCAATGATTCCGGACAACGCTCGGACCTTACGTATTACCGCGGCTGCTGGCACGTAATTAGCCGGTCCTTATTCGTATGGTACTGTCATTTTCTTCCCATACAAAAGATTTTTACAACCCGAAGGCCTTCTAAATCACGCGGCGTCGCTGCATCAGGGTTTCCCCCATTGTGCAAAATTCCCCACTGCTGCCTCCCGTAGGAGTCTGGGCCGTGTCTCAGTCCCAATGTGGCCGTACACTCTCTCAAGCCGGCTACTGATCGTTGCCTTGGTGAGCAGTTACCCCACCAACTAGCTAATCAGACGCGAGTCCATCTTACACCGATAAATCTTTGATGATAATCTCATGCGAGACTATCATATCATAGGGTATTATTCGTCGTTTCCAACGGCTATCCCCTTGTGCAAGGCAGGTTACTCACGCGTTACTCACCCGTCCGCCACTAATCCACTTAAAGTCACTCCGAAGAGATCATTTAAGCTTCATCGTTCGACTTGCATGTGTTATGCACGCCGCCAGCGTTTATCCTGAGCCAGGATCAAACTCTCATAAATAATATGAGCCGCTTTTATTCTGGCTTATTCATTTACATCTGACTTATATCAAATGCGTGATTTAAATTTTGTCCTTATCTTTCGACAAGAATCATTGTTATATAAAGAAATTAACTAAAGGTTTTAGTTGTTTTCGTTTATATCTTATATAACTAAAAGTTATATAGATCGTTGATATTAATTTTTTAAGGTTCATGTCATTCGCTTACCGCGTTGACTCTTATATAGTACCACGGTCATTTTCTTTTGTCAAGCTTTTTTGAATTTTTTTATTTAATTCAGCTTTTCTCGCTTGCCATCTCCCGAATGACAATTAATATGATACACGCTTATTTTCTTTTTGTCAAATTTTTTATTAAAAAAATCGCCGATTTCTTTTAAACGGCGATTTCCTCTTACTTATAAATGAAATTGTTCTTTCATTATAGCAAGATTTTCTATTATTTCATCTGTTAGGTCATCGAAGGTTAAGAGATTATCTATATCTTTTTTCGCTTCTGCCATATTTCCTAAGCTAATATTTATTTGAATCTTGTTGTAAGATAGTCTCGGATCTTCTGGGTATTTTTTAAGTCCTTGTCTAATTATAGTTAGGGCTTTTTCTATTTCCTTGTTTAGATATAAACTAATTGCATAGTCGTTATATAGTTCTCTAAACTCTGCTCCTTCACTTAATGAGTTGCTAAAGGCCATAATGGAGTTTTCGTATTGGCCCAAGTTTTGATAGGCTACCCCTAGATAGTAGTAGGCATCCGCCCTTTTGTGTTTGGATAAGATTTCTGTAAGCTTGATTATAGCTTCGTTGTAGTTACTTTTCCCTATAAAGTAAAGGGCTTCTTCTATATCTGCATTATCATTTATCTCTCTTAGTCTATCTCTTACCTCATCCTGGGCTATGGCTGAGCTAGTTTTACTTAAAGCCTTGTTGTAATAGTTCCTCGCTTTTAAGTATTCTCCTAAATTGGCATAAATATTTCCTAATTCATAGTATCCTATGGCAAAATCATCATCTTTTCCAATTATTTCTTGGAGGATCCTTAAAGCCTCTCTTACGAAGTCATCTTTTTCCTTGATATCTTCCTCGTAAGCTTTTGGCCATAAGAGTCTTGCATAATTGTAGGCGGTAAACTTTTCTTCTGGATCTATGATATAGGCACCTCTTAGTAGAACTAGGGCCTTATCGTAGTCTTCTTCCATAATTGATATAGCTTTTTGTGAAGCATATTCACTTACTTCTTTAAGATAATGGTTTAAAACATTGATATATTCGTAATTATGAAGGAAGTCCTTGTCAGCTCCGATATTAATTAGCATCCCTTGTAGGATTAGGTCTAAGTTTATTCTGTTGGCCATATCTCCATTTTCGAGTCCTTCTTTCATATCCTTAAGATAAATTGGTAGAGGTAGGTCTTTTAGTTTTTCGTAGCTAGCATTTTCTTTTAATTCTATATATCCGAGTTTGTCAACATATTTTCTAAAGTAATCGTCTAATCTCAAATTGTTATCCTCTCATAAATTTCCTTTGTCTGTATGGATGTTCGTCTATATATTTGAATAAGTGGCCCCTAAATACACAGAAAAATGTATGGATAGCTCCTACTATTAGACTTGCAAGTAGGTTATCTAGTCCAATTATACTTGCTCCTCCCATATTTAGGCTTATCATACTTTCTATTACTATGAATATTAAGGAGTAGATTCCATATGTTAGGGGGTTATCTACTACAAACTTAAATGAAGATTTGAGTGCATCAAGTCCTGTCTTGTTATTTATATATACTTCCTCTATTAGGGCTGAGCTTAGGACTTTGACGATAATTATTACGATAAGTTCTCCTCTAGGATTTGTTTGCATAGTCAATAAACTTACAAATAGTTTTAGGATGTATAGGTAAAACATAGCGCTAAGCAGAGGTTGAAGGAAATTTGACACAGAATTCCCTATAGATTTCTTTCCTGTATTTCCATATACTACAACAGATCTTAAGCTTTGAGCTATAAAACAAATACATACAACATCTATAAGGTAGTTGATGATTCCTACAAAACTTCCCCCACCTATAAAGCCAAAGACATTTCTACCTTCAAGAAATATTCTTATAAATATAAAGATAAAGGTTAAGTAGAGCTTTCTCATCTTAACCAAAGTATTCCTAAAGGCATAGGATGAGACTTGGATAAAGTCCTTTATTCTATCGTTCATTACATTTGCTCCACAGTCTTAATCCCTAGTAGTCCTAGTCCTGTTTTTATGACAATTGATGTTGCATAGCTTAGGGCTAATCTTTCTTCTTTAATCTTTTCATCTTCTACATTGATTTGGCAGGCATTGTAGAATTTGTTGAAGTTTTTAGCTATTTCTGTTAGGTGTCTTGTTATTAATGATGGCTCGTATTTTTCAGCCGCCTTAGCTACTACGTCTTTAAAATTACCCAAAGCTTTAACTAGGGCGAATTCTTCATCGCTTGTTATATTATCGAAGGATATTTCTGTATTTTCCTTAAAGTCTGCTTTTCTTAGAACTGACTTAGCCCTTGCATAGGTATACTGTACATAAGGTCCAGTCTCTCCGTCAAAGTTTAGGACCTCGTCCCAATCGAATACATAGTCCTTGATTCTATTGTTGTAGAGTTCTTGGAACTTAACTGCTCCGATTCCTACAATCTCTGCTACTTCTCCTACATTTTCAATCTTACTATCACGATTTTCCATTATTTCTTTAGTCTTATCGATAGCCTTATTTAGTACATCTTCTAGGAAGACTACTTGGCCCTTTCTTGTGGATAGGGTTTGATCTTTTAGGCTTACCATACCGAATGGAATGTGTTTGCAATCGTCATAGAAGTCGTAGCCCATTAGTTTTAGGATTGCAAAAAGTTGTTGGAAGTGGAGGTTTTGTTGGGTTGCTACTACATATAGGTTCTTATCAAAGTCATAGACTTTCTTCCTGTTAATAGCAGTTGCTATGTCTCTTGTGATATAAGCTGATGAGCCATTTGACTTGATTATAATTGCTGGTGGTAGGTCAAATTCTGATAGGTCTACTATATAGGCTCCGTCAGACTCTACCAAGAGATTTTTCTCCTTAAGCTCTTCTAAAACATCTGGGATAAATTCAGAGTGGTAGCTTTCTCCATTGTAATTGTCGAAGTCGATATCGAGCATCTTGTAGACCCTATCAAATTCATTGAATGAAATTTCCTTAAAATGCTTCCAAAGTCTAGTAGCTTCCTCTTCTCCGTTTTCAAGATTCATAAACTCAGCCCTAGCTTCATCCATCATCTTTTCATCATTTGCCGCCTCACTATTGTATCTTACATAAAGAGCTAGAAGTTCCTTGATAGGATTTTCCTTAAGCTTTTCTTCATCGCCCCAAAGCTTATAAGCTGCAATCATTGTTCCAAATTGAGTACCGTAGTCTCCTATATAGTTACTTGCTATGGTATTGTAACCTAAAAAATCATGGATATTTCTTAATGCATCTCCTATTACAGTCGACCTGATATGGCCTATATGAAATGGCTTAGCTATATTTACAGAAGAGAAATCTATGACAATATTTTTGCCATTTCCCTTATCTGATGAGCCGTATTTTTCTTTCTTTTCTAGGATTTCCTTTAGGATTTCTTCTTCAAAGACCTTCCTATCCACATAGAAGTTAAGATAGGCGTTTAGGTTTTCTATTTTTTCAAACCCGTCTAGGTCAAATCCTTTGGCCAAGTCTTCTGCTATTATGGCAGGGTTCTTTCTTAAAGTCTTAGCTAGGCTAAAGCAAGGAAATGAGTAATCTCCCATATTATCTTGAGGTGGGATTTCTATTAGCTTATAAATCTCCTCAAAGCTTAAGCCTAGGTCCATTTTCTCTAGTTGTTTTGCGATTATTTCTTTAAAATCTGTCATTTTGCCTCTCTATCCAAATTTCACTATAGTAACACCGTATCCGCCTTCTTTGTCATCGCCGAAACGGTAATCTTCAATTCTCTTATCACCTTCTAGAATTTCTCCGACTCCCTTGATTAGGGCGCCAGTTCCTTTTCCATGAATGATCTTGGCCTTAGAAAGACCTGCAAGCATTGCATCATCAAGGTATTTATCTAGATTTCTCATAGCCTCGTCATATCTTTGTCCCCTAAGGTCTAGGGTTGGCGAGATATTCATGGCTTTTTTAGTATTATACACTTTTCTGATGTTTTTTTCTGTTTGATTGTCGCCTTTAATCTTACTTACGTTTTTGATATTAGAATCCATCTTAAGAATTCCCATTTGTACCTTGATATTACCCTTCTTATCAGGAGCTTCGATTACTTCTGCCTTTTCGTTAAGTCCTGCTATTAGAACAGTGTCCCCCACCTTTAGACTATCTGGTGCATTCTTAGACTCTTTGGTGTAAAGGCCTTCCCCTTTTCTTTCTATTCTTCCTTCTTTGTATTCATGCCTAATTTTGTTTAGAGACCTATCTATGTCGGAAGTATTGGCATTTCTCATCTTCTTGGCTTCTTTTAGCATGTCTTGACTTCTCTTATTTGCCTTATCTAGGATGCTGTTAGCCTTATCTTCGGCCTCTCTTAAGATATCTTCTTCCTTCTGATCAAGTCTTTTGGATTTTTCCTTAAGCTCATTTCTTATTTTAGCTATTTCTCTCTTATAGCTTTCTATTTCCTTATTCTTATCTTCAATTTCCTTCTTATCTTCTTCGATTTCTGCAAGGATTTTGTTGATATTTTTGGTATCATCTCCTATAAGATTTTTGGCATTGTTTAAAATCTCGTAAGGAAGACCAAGTCTTTTGGAAATCTCGAAGGCGTTGGACTTACCTGGAGTCCCTATTTCAAGCTTGTAGGTTGGAGAAAGTGTATCGACATCAAATTCTACAGATGCATTCATAACACCAGAAGTCTCTACAGCATAGTATTTTAACTCGCTGTAATGGGTTGTAGAAAAGGTCATGACTTTCTTTTGGGTCAAGGAATTAAGGATAGAAATAGCAAGGGCTGCTCCTTCTACCGGATCTGTTCCTGAACCAATCTCATCTAAGAGAACCAAGGAATTTTCCGTAGAGTTTTTCAATATATCGACGATATTAGTCAAAGATGCTGAAAAAGTCGATAGACTCATCTCTATAGACTGGGTATCTCCTATGTCTAGGAAAATATCATCGAATACACAAAGCTTACTTCCCTCGTAGGCTGGTATGAAAAGGGCTGTCTGAGCCATTGCACTTATTAGTCCTACAGTCTTTAGACTTACAGTCTTACCTCCAGTATTTGGCCCTGTGATTATTAAAGTAGTATAGTCTCCTCCAATTCTTACATCGATTGGCACAACCTTACCAGGAAGGAGGGGATGTCTTGCTGATTTTAAGTCGACTTTCTTTTCATCTGTAATTATAGGAAGGCTATACTCATTTTCTATGGCAAATCTAGATTTTGCTTGGAGGAAATCAATCCTTGCTATCAACTTCTGATTTTCTAGTAGCTCTACATCGAATCCTTGGGCAAGTCTAGAAAGTCTATCGAGAATTCTCCTGATTTCATCTTCTTCCTTAATCTCTAGATCTCTAAGCTGGTTGTTAAGCTCTACTATGGCGCCTGGTTCTATAAAAAGAGTGTTCCCAGAAGATGACTTGTCATGGACGATTCCCCCGATCAAGGCACGCTTATTAGTCTTTACAGGAACTACATATCTTCCATCTCTTACTGATACTACCTTATCTTGTAGGGCGTCATCGTATTTGGAATTTGTGATATATGAATTTAGCTTAATCCTTATATCAGCTTCCTTCCTTTGCTTTTGACGTCTGATATTTCTAAGGGTAGATGAGGCAGAATCTGCTATTTCCTCCTCGTTTATTATAGACCTATCGATTTCGTTTTTGAGAAAATCATTGATTGAGATTCTAGAAAAAATATCTCCTATCTTCCTATCTTCGATATTTTTCCCATAATCTTTTAAATATTCACTCACCCTTAGTAGGTCAAGGACTTTTAAGAGCTCTCCTGGATCGAGTATGCCATTTTTTCTAATATAGGCAACAATTTCTGTAAGATCATAGAGACCAAATAGATCTATGTTTCCATTTTTCCTAATCACATCGACCATAGCAGAAGTCTCGTAAAGCTCTTCTCTTATATAATTTATATCATCATAAGGTCTTAGCTTTAGGATCTGATCCTTTACAAGATTTGACCTCGCACATCCAGCAAGTCTTTCTAGAATCTTGTCATATTCTAAAACCTTTAAGCTTTTTTCTTGCATTAAATAACACCTCTATCGTAATTCAGATTGTTAGTTTCTCTTCTGTCTTGGTAATCTCTTATATCTTCATCCGAAAAGACCTGGACTAGTAGGGATATATCAGTAGAAAAGTTTCTCCTATCTATCTTAGATGCCTCAGATGGATAAATCCTACTTATCCCTTCTCTTCTTATTATCTTAAGCCTATCGCCATTTTCATTTACCATTTCTCCATTTCTAAACTTACAAGTAGCACACCCCTTTAGGCCACACTTCTTGATTGTAGAAAATGGACAATGGACCATATTCATAAGCTCAATTCTTCCGAAGGCTAGGGCTTCTACATCAAAGTCTCTGCCGTTTTGATTTATAGAATCGAATGTCGCTTCTACCGATGATGAAGTCATCTCAGCGAACTTATCGTAAAAATCGTAGGTAAATTTATTGAAGACATTTAGGTATCTGCCTATCCTAATTTTTATATTATTTTCCCTGAATTTATCAACAAAGGCAAGATCTCTATAGTTATTGAAGACTACACCCTTGATAGATTTTTCCTTAATGAAGGCTATAAGCTCATCTATATCGTAGTCTGTGTGGGAATTAAGGATTAGATAAAGACTAAGGCCAGCATATTTCTCGTCATATTCTTCTAGGTAAATATTATCGAAGTCTTTTAGGAGACTTGGGATTATATTAGTATTTTTAAGCTCTGCATTTACTTCCTTCTTGTGGTTTTTATTTTTACCAACTTCAGGGATTTCTATATCTATCTCATCTCTCCTAAAGGATTTGAGGATTTCTTCTTTAAGCTTAGCAGATCCTTCTCTTCTTAATCTGTTGATGTCCTTTTTTCTAATGAAGACATCTGGATCCATGACTATATTAATTTGCCTTGCCTTATAGATATCGTCTCCGAACTTACTTAAGTTTTCCCTTAAGTCTTCTTCTGTCAGAGAAATCTTCTTAGCCCTTTCTAGATTGTCATCTGTACTTAGACTAATTGACTTATCCTCATAGGTCATGGTAATCTCTGCAGGCTCGCCTACCTTGGCCCTAAAGTCAATTCTTATCGGAAGATTTTTATATTCACCTAGAGCCTTTTCTAAGTTAAGTCCTATCTTTTTTGAATTTAAGATATATACGTCAGAGCCTTCCTTGGCGTCTGGATATTGGTCGAGATAAATCTTAGACTCTTTCTTTAGATTTTCGGTCAAGGTATAGGGTAATTTCTTGCCCTTATCTGTGATTATCTCTAGATTATCTCCTAGAAGAAGTTCGGATGAATTAATGAAGTACTTTTTATTTCCTTCTTTGATGACTTTCCCCACAGACCTATGCTTGGCATCAGATGAAAGTCTTACATAATCACTCTTTTGTCCAAAGATAAAGCCCTTGGTGTAGCCTCTGTTTGATATATCTCTTAAATCATTTTTGTCGTAATAATTTTTATCTATCTTATCCTTATAGCTTTTTACACTAGCATAGACATATTCTGGACTTTTCATCCTGCCTTCGATCTTGAAGCAATCTATGCCGAGGTCTACTAACTGATCGATTTGATCTATGACATTCAGGTCTCTCATATTAAGGAAATAATCATCAGCCAAAGTTTTCCCATCTGCTATAAGGGAGTATTTTTGCCTACAAATCCCAGCACATCTCCCCCTATTGGCAGAACGAGCTCCAAAGTATGAGCTCATCAAACATTCTCCAGAGTAAGATACGCACAAGGACCCGTGGACGAAGACTTCCTTTTCTACAGGAAGGGTAGCAATCTTTCTAAGCTCCTCGATTGGGGTCTCTCTAGCAATAACTACCCTATCAAAACCCATATCCATGAGGCTTTTCGCTCCGTAATAGTCTCTTACGGCCATTTGGGTTGAAGCATGTAGATCCATTCCAGGCACTTGGTCTTTTAGGATGGTAAATAGGCCCAGATCTTGGATTATGAGGGCATCTGCCCCGCATTCGTAGAGCTTTTTGGCGTAGTATACCGCCTTTTCCATCTCCTCATCCTTGATTAAGATATTCATAGTCACAAATACCTTCTTTCCAAATAGGTGGATGAGGTCGATAAAGCTTCCCACATTTTCTATATCAAAGTTTTTGGCATAGGCACGGGCTCCAAAGTCGTCCACTGCCATATAAAAGCTAGAAGCCCCAGCGGCAAGGCCTGCATAAAGCATCTCTTCATTACCAACTGGAGCTAGGATTTCAGATTTTGCCATCAAAGTTTTCCTTTCAAGCTGTCATTTTCCTTGCTAAGGTCCATTACTTCTACTTGAAGTCTTTTGACTTCATTTTTGAGTTTATCTATAGTCTCTTTAGAATCCTTGTATCTTACAAGATCTCTCTTAAGCTTAGAATTTTCCTTATCTAGCTCATCAAGTCTTTCTTTATCCTCCAAGCTTTCTCTAAGAAGCTTATCCTTCTCGCTTCTGATTAAGTCTACTTCTTCTTTTAGCTTAGGATAGTCTCTTAGAGGAACTTCGCTTTCTTCCTTAAGACTCTTATACTTTTCGGCAAGTCTATAGAGGTCATCTGTAATATTTACACCAGCCAATACTAGTTGCCTATCAAAAGTAAGCCTATTGGATTTAACTTCTTGGATTTTCCTATCAAATATTTCTGCTATATCTTTAATATTTTCCTTAGGCTCCTTGGAGACTAGGGTGTAGGTCTTGCCGTCTATTTTGACATCAACTTTATATTCGCTCAAATACTACTCCTAACTACGTAATTCAATGTCCTCTTTAGCTAAACATTCGAGGATTTTCTTCTCTATTCCTGCTATATCCTTATCCTTTAGGGTCCTATCCTTAGCCCTGTATAAAACCTTATAAGAAATTGACTTCTTATCTTCTTCTATATGCTCTCCTGTATAAATGTCAAATAGGCTGATCTTATCTACAAGGCCAGATCCATTTTCTCTTATAGTATTTTCTATTAATTCTGACTCAAGATTTCTGTCGCATACAAATGAATAGTCTCTTTCTATAGCAGGGAATTTTGCTATTTGTTTATATTTTCTATCAATTATTCTCTTATCTTCAATCTTAGCAAGATTTATCTCAAGGATTAAGGCTCCCTTATCTATCTCATATTCATCACGAACTTCGTAGGAAATCTCACCCATTATACCCACATGGTCTCCTTCATAGAAGATATCTGCACAGCGGCCTGCGTGGAAGGCGTAGATATTCTCGTTTGCCTTAAATGTAAAGCCAGTAAATCCAACCTCTCCCATGGATAGGGTAAAGAAATCCTTAAGGTCGTAGAAGGAATAATCTCCATATAGGCCCATGGTTAGGGTTATATTTTCCTTTGGAAGCTTATCTGAAGTTTTCTCGAAGGTCCTGTCTAATTCGAAAAACCTCATGTCCTTTTGACCGTATTTGATATTTTTAGCAATTACATCTAGCATAGATGGAACTTGACTAGTTCTCATTACAGAATAGTCTTCTCCGAGTGGATTTATTAGCTTGATATAATCGCGAAGATTAGAATCCTTATCTACACCTAATCTGTCATATTCTCTTGGGGAGATGAATGAATAGGTTGCAAGCTCTGAGAATTTTTGTCCAACAAGCTTACTGCAAAGCTCATCTCTTAGAAGTCTTCTCTTAGATCTTTCTCCTCTTTGAAGGGATGATACTAGAGGAGCATTTTCGATATTTCCCATTCCATAAAGTCTAACAACTTCCTCTATTAGGTCTGCTTCTATAGTGACATCACTTCTAAAGTAAGGAACTCTTACCCTAAGCCTTTTATCATCTAGCTTTTCTACTTCAAATTCTAGAAGCTCAAGGTTTCTTATAGCAGTATCTAGGTCAAAGTCCACACCTGTTAGCATGTTTAGTCTTTCTAGTCTAAGATCTACCTTCATCTCTTCTCTTTCTTTTATGCCTTCATCGATTGAGCCTCCGACAACTTCTCCTATAGCAAGTTCGTCGATTAGCTTCATTGCCCTTCTTGAAGCAAAGTCTGCCATCTCTACTGGAACACCCTTTTCAAATCTAGAGCTTGCTTCACTCCTAAGACCTAAGGTTTTGGAGGACTTTCTTATATTTGCTTGATCGAAGTTTGCAGCCTCAAGGAGGATGTTTTTGGTATCCTTTGTTACTTCAGAATCCATTCCCCCCATAAGACCTGCAAGGCCGATTGCTTCCTTGCCATCAGCTATTACTAGCATTGAAGGATCGAGCTTCCTGTCCACTCCATCAAGAGTCTTTAGGATTTCTCCTTCCCTGGCATCTCTTACTATAATTTTTTGATCAGCTAATTTGTCTAGGTCGTAGGCGTGGAGGGGTTGACCAGTTTCAAGCATTACGAAGTTTGTAATGTCTACTATATTATTTATTGGTCTCATACCTGCAAGCATAAGGTAGTTTTGTAGCCATTGAGGAGATCTTTTGACTTCGACATTTTTGGCAACTCTTGCTACAAAGCGATTACACTTATCACTTTCAATAGAAACTCCATTAGAATAGTCTTTTATGTCCTCATCATTTTCCTTAAAGTCGAGACTTGGATAGGTGATTTTTTCTCCAAAACTTGCAGCAGTTTCTCTTGCCATGCCGATTATTGAAAGGCAGTCTGGTCTGTTTGGGGTTATCTCGTATTCTATAACTGGGCTGTTTGAGTGAATTACCTGACTTAGGGGAGTTCCTGGCTCATATTCTCCCTCAAAAACTATAACTCCCTCCCTGAGTTCCTTTGGAATTACAGAATCTTCATAGCCTAGCTCGCTATAGGCTGTAAGCATACCTTGGCTTACGATTCCAAAAAAGTCATGGTCTTCAATTACTGTTCCATCATCTAGTTTCGTTCCTGATGTGATAACTGGAAGGTAGTCGCCCTTCTTGGTGTTTTTGGCATTGGTTATAATAGTGATTGGTTCATCTTTTCCAATATCTATGGTGAGAACTTGGAGTCTATCAGCCTCCACATGTTTTACTTGCTCAGTAACTTTTCCTACAAGGATTCCATCAAGATCAGATGTGTGAATTGTAACTTCTTCTACGTGCGATCCTGTCTCTGAAAGCCTATCAGTAATTGTCTTAAGGTCTTTATCAATTTTTATATAATCTTTTTGCCATATTAAAGGTACTAACATATATCCTCCTAGAATTGTTCCATAAATCTCTTGTCGTTATCATAAAGAAGTCTTATGTCATCGAGTCCATATTTAACCATGGCAATCCTATCGACTCCTAGACCAAAGGCAAAGCCTGTGTATTTTTCGCTATCAATACCGCAAGCCTCTAGTACATTTGGATGAACCATTCCTCCACCCAAAAGTTCCATTGACCAGCCTGTATTACCGCAAGCAGGACATCCCTCTCCCTTACAGATTGGGCAGGTTACGTCTACTTCAAGGCTTGGCTCTGTGAATGGGAAGTGGTGAGGACGATATCTTAGCTTCATCTCATCTCCAAACATTTCCTTGATAAAGGTCTCAAGAGTTGCCTTAAGGTTAGCCATAGATACATTCTCATCAACTACCAAGCATTCAAGTTGGTGAAACATTGGTGAGTGGGTCGCATCGACTTCGTCATTTCTGAAAACTCTACCTGCTGAAACCATTTTTATAGGAAGTTTGCCCTCGTTCATTACTCTAATTTGCATGCTTGATGTGTGAGGTCTAAGCAAAACTTCTTCGTTGATATAGAAGGTATCTGATGTTGACCTTGCTGGGTGATCTTCTGGTGAGTTTAGATCATCAAAGACGAACTTGACTGTATCGACTTCTGGACCTTCTACTACATCAAAGCCCATGTTTTGAAAGATTGATTCTAGCTCTTCCATAGTTTGGTTAATCACTGCCAAGTGACCTGATTCATATTTATCAAAGTGGGCTGTGACATCAATTTTTTCTTCCTTAACCTTCTCTTCTAATAGAGCCTTTTTGATTTCTTCGTTTTTAAGAAGAAGTTTCTCTTCTATTTCTTTGCTAGTCTTGTTGATTAACTTACCTGCGGCTGGTTTTTCTTCATTAGGGAGTTTGGCGATTGATTTTTTAAGATCTGTTATCTCTCCCTTTTTTCCTAAGTATTTAATTCTTAACTTTTCCAAGTCATCCAATGACTTGGCAGCTTTTATTTCATTAGTAAAAGTTTCTAATACTTTTGTTAAATTCTCTTCCATTTTTCCTCCAAATAAAAAAATCCGCCCTCTAAAGGACAGATATTTCTGCGGTACCACCTTATTTGATTTATATATAGTATTCACTAAAATTCTATTTTTCTAATAAATACTTATATAAATCCACTCTTAGCTTTAACGTAAGCTTAAACGTATCGACTACTTTATTCATCTCAAGCTTCATCGGTGAATATCCCTAGTCGTTACTTAAAAGGCTCTCAACATCCCCAATTTGCTGTATAAGAATAACTAAAGTCTTTCCGAATCAATAGCCTAGTGTATTCATCATTATGCTCGCTGCGATAGCAGCGTTTAAGGACTCGATTTTTCCTTGCATAGAAATTTTGATAAAATCGTCGGTCAATTTCCTTATATCCTCACTCAGTCCATTGGCCTCGTTTCCTATAGCAAGAATTATCGAATCGTTAGAACTATCATACTTTCTAACATCGATTCCTTCCATATGACTTGAAAGAAATCTATAGTTTTTCTTAAGCTTTCTTATCTCCTCTAGGCTAAGCTCCACTATGTTTTCCCTAAAGACTGACCCCATGGATGCCCTTAGGCACTTCTCGTTGTAGATATCCACGCATCCCTTGGTTAGGATTATATCAGAAAAACCAAAGGCTTCGGCAGATCTAATTATTGTTCCCATATTACCAGGATCAGAAATATGATCAAGAAGAAGGATCCTATCTGATTTTAAATCACAAGCTTCTTTCTTTCTGATTACTGCGGCATAGCCGTCTGGAGATTTTAACTCGCTTAGCTTAGCAAATAAATTTTCATCAAATACAAGGTAAGGGATATTTCCTTCAAAAGATATCCCCTCTCTTAAGAAAAGAAAGTCTATATCGGCATTAGACTTGATAGCTTCCTCGATTAGCTTTCTTGACTCTATGACAAATAGTCCTTCCTTATCCCTGTATTTTTTGTTTCTAAGTTTTTTTATTAATTTAAACTTTGGGTTAGCTTGAGATTTGATTATCATTAAGCTACTTGGTTTGCAAGCTCTACAAGTTTAGCGAATTCTTCTGGGTTGTTTACTGCAAGCTCAGCAAGCATTTTTCTATTGATGTCGATGTTTGCTTTCTTAAGGTTACCCATAAATTTAGAATAGCTTGTTCCGTTAAGTCTTGCTGCTGCGTTGATTCTAGCGATCCATAGTTTTCTGAAGTCTCTTTTTCTGTGCTTTCTTCCGATGTAAGCATAGTTAAGAGATTTCATTACAGCTTGGTTAGCTGTTCTGAATAGAAGGCTCTTGGAACCGTAGTATCCTTTAGCTTGTTTTAATACTTTTTTGTGTCTTTTTTTAGCGTTTACTGCTCTTTTTACTCTTGCCATCTATATCCTCCTATGCGCCGATCATGTTTTTAACGTTTTTCATTTCGCTTGATGAAACAACTGTTGCTTTTCTTAATCTTCTTTTTCTGTTTGGTGATTTCTTAGCTGTAAGGTGTCCCTTGTAAGCTTTTCTTCTCATTACTTTTCCGCTGCCAGTAACTTTGAATCTCTTAACTGCAGCTCTTCTTGTTTTATTTTTCTTTGCCATCTTATTCTCCTTTTTCGTCGTTTGGTTCTAGAAACATTACTAGAGATCTTCCTTCCATTTTTGGTTTTTTGCTAACCTTGTAGGAATCTCCTAGCATTGTCTTAAACTTATCCATCAATTCATAGCCAGGCTCTTTACGTCCAAGCTCTCTACCACGGAATCTTATAGAAACTTTTACTTTATCCCCGTTATTTAAGAATTTCATGCTTTGATTTGCTTTTGTTTGCAAGTCATTATCTTCTATATTAAGAGAAAATCTTGTTTCTTTTAGTTGAGCATTTTTTTGTTTTTTTCTATTCTCTTTTTCTTTTTTCTCTTGATCATATTTGAACTTGCCGTAATCCATTATTCTAGTAACGGGTGGCTTAGCCTTTGGGCTCATCAACACTAGGTCAAGTTTGCTATCATAAGCCATGTCTAGGGCTCTGTTTAGGTCAACTATTCCTACCTGATTACCATTTTCATCAATAAGTCTTACTTGCTTAGCTCTAATTTCATCATTTATTCTTAAATCTTTTATAAGTATACCTCCATATATTAAAAAAAGCGGGCACAAAGTACCCGTTCCAATTTATAATTAAATCTCGTAATTAAAAATTATTAACCTACAAACTTAAGTCGGCAGGTGAGTTGGGTACTTCTTTGTTGTCTATGTCCATATAATACTATATTATATATTTTTTGTCAAGAATCTTATTTGAATTTCCGACAAGAGCTTTCGACTTATTTTCATTTAAGAAATTCTCTAAGCTCTTTTTCAAGCTCCCTATTTACAAGGTCCAAATTATCATATAGATATTCTCTCTCTTCTTTATCAAGTTTATCTTCTACATTTCTAAGAACCCTTGCAGTAAGCTCATTTTTCTTCCTTTTATATGAAAAGTACTTATCTGTTAAGACTATGTGAGTAATCCTTGCATCCTCCATTGACTTAATCTTTGTTATATAGCCCTTCTTCTGTAAGATATTAATCCTATAAGAAACATTGGGCTGAGACATATACAAAAACTTGACTAAATCGTTAATGCTTGGACTTTCAAGATATTCTATAACTTCTAAAGTCATACTATCACCTAGACTTAATGAAGAGGCCTGGTAATTTTTAAAGACCGACCTAAAAAAGTGAAGCTTGGTTTTTTTGACAATCTCTGCTAAAATATTATCCTTATTTTTCTTATTCATAAAATGCCCTAATTGGTTATTTTTAGAAAGGCAAATCCGAATAGACCAGGTCCTGTATTAGCTCCAAGAGTTGGAGAAATTTGTCCTTTGATAAAAAGGCTCGCCCCATCAATAAATTCCTTCAGCGTATCTTCAAGCTTATCCGCCATATCATTGGAGTCACCATCGCCTATAAATATATAGTAGTTTTTGGCATCTTCTAGATATTCCTTGGCAATCTTATGGAATTGTTTGAAGATCCTCTTCTCACCTCTAACGATTTTCATTAGCTTAAACTTACCCTCTTCAGGATTAACCGTTATTAGTGGCTTAACATTTAAGGCATCGGAAAGCTTGCTGAAAGTCTTTGGGACTCTTCCGCCTTCTACTATATATTTTAGGGATTCCAAAGTGAAAAATACTCTAGAATTCTCACGTGCCTTCTCCAAGCCTTCTTTTACTTCTTTAAAACTTTTTCCTTGATCTATAAGATCCTTAGCATAAAGAGCCAGGAATCCTTCTGCCATAGTTAGGTTTTTGCTGTCAAAAGCGTAGGTCTCAATCCCATTTGCTTCTATCATATCGCAAAGGTTGAAGGTTCCAGAGAAATTACTTCCAATTGTAATCATTATGAGCTTATCGTAGCCGTCATTTTTAATCTCTTCAATAAGCTCCATTATATCTCCCGGTGCTGGAAGACTTGTCTTTGCCCTATCTCCTTCTTTTTTGATATAGGAATAAAGCTCATCGGGGCTTATGTCAATCCTATCTTTAAGGAAGTCTCCTCCTATATTTACATACAAAGGAAGGTAATATATCCCCTTCTCTTTTGCAAGGTCTGGAGTAATATCCGCCCCAGAATCAACCATTATCGCTATCTTTTCCATATATACTCCTAACAATTCTCTTTCTTGACAATTTCCCTAGAATTTTCTTGACTTATTAGCAAAGCTTTTAGAAAATCTCTATATTAATCAAGGATTAATCAAGGAAATTTAAAACTCAACTATATTATCTAAAGTCTTAAAGGCTAGTACATCCCCCAAAAGAGAAGAACCTTCCTAGCATAAGTATTGACTATCATAGCCATCTATCTAAAATTTCTGAAGAGTAGATGGTAAAACTCTCATCTGCAATCAATTATTATGGCTTATTATACCACTTTATAAAGTTTTCTACTATCCTATTCCCAATCATCCATATCTATTTCAAATTCCTGATTGTCCTCTTCTATCGACCTAACATCTGTGGGATTCTCTGAAAAACTTCCTGCAAAATCCTTACTCATTTCAAAGTCCTCATCGATATTTAAGGGGAAAAATATCTGTGGATCAAATATCTCTATAAAACTTTTTGGATAGGAGAAACTTTCTTCTCCCCCATCTGTTCTTATCGGGAAAAATCCTAAATCTATCTCTCCTTCTTCTTCAAATATTCCATAAAGATAATTTATAAGATCGACACTTTCTTCTCCCTTATCAAAAAATATAGACTCTCCAGTGTAAAATATAGAAAAGTCAAAAATTTTTACAATAAAGCTTAGACCAGATCCCCTATATGAAAAACTTAATATTTCAATATCTTTATTTATTCTATAACTTTCTGATGAATTTACGAAAATCACATTCTTTTTCTTATACAAGTCCTTGAGATTTTCGACGGAAAGCCCCTCATCATTTAGATAAATTACATTGCCCTCTCCCTTATCGTAGGCAATGTCTGAGGATAAAACGTAGCTAAAGTTATCCATATCAAACAACTTCAAAATCTCTTGGGTATAGTGACCATCCCTGTTGCTTGTAGCAAAAAATATAGTCTTCTTATCATCAGGGACATTCAGTATCCCATTACAATAATCGAAGACTAAAAGATATTCTTCAATCTCCAAACTGTAGCAATTCTCTCCTACATAATTTACTTTGATATCATCATACATAACAAACTCCCTTACTATCTTTAAAATATATACCCAATCTTGTCAAATATAAATTTATCGTATAATTATTTTGAAGGGAGCTAATATGAAAAAAGAAATTAAAACTAATGCCATGAGAATTTTAGACAATTTGAATATAGATTACGAACACGTTGATTATGAGTTAGAAGGAGACTTTACTTCTGCAGTAGATATAGCAGAAAAAACTCACGAGGATATAGATATAGTCTATAAGACTCTTGCAACTATTTCTAAAGACAAGGAAGTCTTCGTCCTCGTAATACCTGCGGCAGATTCTATAGACTTCAAAAAGGCTGCGAGAGCCTGCGGAGTAAAAAGCCTTTCTATGCTCCACCTTAAAGATCTTAAGAAAACCGTAGGCTATGAGAGGGGAGCTACAACAGCGATTGCTATGAAAAAGGACTATCCTGTAGTCCTTGACGAAAAGGCAAGAAATCACAATATAATCAAAGTATCTGCTGGCAAAATCGGTCACGGCTTAAAACTTAGACCTGATGATTTTATAAAGGCAACTAAGGGCAAATATGAGGATATTACCCAATGAAAATGATTAAAGTCTTAACTTCTGGAAATTTATCCTATGCTTATAATAAATCGTCTGATTTAAAGAAGAAATTGGAGAAAGATAGAAAGGAAGAACACTTAAATGAAGTTAAGTTCCTAGTTGCTAACGATAGAGATTATGAGAAGCTGATGCTTTTTGTAATCCTTTCTCCCATTTTTATAGCGTGTTTTGATTCATCGAGCCAAGAACTGGACTTTTTTAGGAGAAGAATTTCAAATTCTAACTTTCCCTACGGACTTTATCCAGAGTTTTTCCCTTTTGAAGAGGAAAAATATAGGAATTTTTATATGAATAAGGAGAATAAGGAAGATATTTTTCTAAATGAAGAAGGCCTTATAGAATTTACTATAAATCCAATAGGGGATAAATACATACTAGCCTTGGCCTATCTACTAGAAAAACTTATAGAAGATGATAAAAATAGAAAAAAACTTCTGACTTATTTTGCTGAAATCAGAAACGATATAGTAATCAACGGCAGAAGGTCGATTCTTGCAAATGGCATCCAGGCCTTTTATCTATCAAAATATGTAGTTGTGCGGATGATTGAAATTATAGATAAGCTTATGGCAGAGGAAAAAAATGATAATATATACCTAAAAGCAATTTATGATAGACTAGAAAATCTTAAGCGATGTGATTTTTAAACAAATATCTTGTATTTGACAATTAATTCTTAACTTGATTAAATAATAACATATAAAACTAGATTTAATGATCTAAAGCTCGCAAAATAATGCGAGCTTTATTGATTTTAGCTTATTTATTAGATTTTCTCCAAATTCCTAGTTTTTCTGCTTCTTTGATCAACTCATCTCTATTATCTGGGTGAGCTAGGCTAACAAGAGCTTCTGCTGCTTGCCATGTTGATAGGCCTTTGAAGTTTACTATACCTTGTTCTGTTGCAATATAGTGGGTGTTGGATCTTACAGCTGTAGCTTGAGTACCAGGTTTGAAGGTTGGAACTATGTTTGAAATTCTCTTACCTTCTTTGTTAATTCTAGAAGATTTGAGAGCAATAAATGATCTACCGCCTTTAGATCTATAGGCTCCAAGTACAAAATCAAGCGCTCCACCTGCTCCTGAAATGTGTCTACTTCCTGCAGATTCAGCTGAGATTTGTCCCCATAAGTCAACTTCAAGAACTGTGTTTATAGATACATAATTATCGTGGGCTGCTATTACATCAACATCGTTTACATATGACACTGGTGCTGCCATAAGTTCTTCGTTGCCATCGATATAGTCATACATTTCTTGGCTTCCTGCTGCGAAGGCGTAGACTTGTCTACCTGGATTTATATTTTTCTTCTTACCTGTAATTCTTCCAGCTTGAGCCATTTCCATAAAACTATCTACATACATTTCTGAGTGAACTCCCAAATCTTTTAAATCAGATTTAGCAATTTGGCTTCCTATAGCATTAGGCAAACCACCGATACCTAATTGGAGAGTATCGCCGTCTCTTAGATTATCTACAACGTATTTGGCAACTTGGACTTCTTCTTCACCGAATTTTGCACTTGGTAGGGTTATCATGTCATAATTACTTGATTCATAGACATAGTCAACGTCTTTGATATTGATATAATTTCTAAATCCACCGAGAGCAACTGGTACGTTTTTATTTACTTCTAGGACAACTTTGTCTGAATTTTCAAAAGATGTCATAGCATGTGAAGCAGATAGACCAAAGTTGAAGTTACCATGTTTATCCATTGGAGATACTTGGATAACAGATACTGCAGCCTTGTTTGCATTTTCTGCTATATATCTTTCTATTTCAGAATATTTGATTGGAATAAAGTAAGCACCGTATTGATTGTTATTGATTAGATTTCTTTCTGGGCCTGTTGAGTGCCATGAATGGTAAATAAAGTGTTCTCCTGTGCTATCTGCTTGGCCCACATATGGGTTATAAGGAACAACACCACTTCTAATTTTTACATCTTTTAATTCGTCTACTCTTGCAGCAAGAGCCTTATCAAAGTCTACTGGTACCAAGGCTCCCCAACCCATTTCAACCCAGTCACCGTCTTTAACGAGTCCTGCAGCTTCCTTAACTGTTATTAGTTTATCTTGATATAATTTTTCAAAATCCATTTTAAACCCCTTTGCATTAAATCGTTTTCAATATATATTATACCCAATAATTTTTCTTTTATTCTCTATTTGATATTATTTATCAATTAATTTTGTTTTAATACTTATTATGTACTAAAAGTATTTTATATAAAAGAAAAGGGTGTAAGCCTACACCCCATTCATAAAATCTTATCTTTCTACTACTACTGCTGTTCCCATACCGCCACCTATACATAGGGTTGCGATACCTTTTTTAGAGTCTCTCTTTTGCATTTCGTAAAGAAGTGTTGTAAGGATTCTTGCTCCACTTGCTCCAACAGGGTGACCAATTGCGATTGCACCACCGTTAACGTTAACTATATCTGTATTTAATCCAAGTTCTTTGATTACTGATAGAGCTTGAGCAGCGAAAGCCTCATTAGCTTCGATTAGGTCGATATCTTCAAGTTTAAGATCAGCTTTTTCTAGAGCTTTTCTAACTGTTGGGATTGGACCAGTACCCATGATTTTTGGATCAACACCTTCTGTAGCGTAGCTTACGATTGTAGCTAGTGGTTTAACACCTAACTCTTTTGCTTTTTCTTCGCTCATTACTACAAGACATGCTGCACCATCGTTGATTCCTGATGCGTTAGCTGCTGTAACTGTACCGTCTTTAATGAAAGCTGGTCTTAGTTTAGAGATACTTTCTGTTGTAACGCCTTCTTTGATGTATTCATCTTCATCAACTACAGTTACTTTTCCTTTTCTTCCTTTAACTTCTACTGGAACTATTTCGTCTTTGAATCTTCCTTCAGCTCTAGCTTTAGCAGCTTTTTGTTGGCTGTCTGCAGCAAGTGCGTCTTGTTCTTCTCTTGTTAGGCCGAATTTTTCAGCTATATTTTCTGCAGTAACTCCCATGTGGTAGTCATTGAATGCATCCCAAAGTCCGTCTTTGATCATTTCATCGACAACTTTCTTATCTCCCATTCTTGCTCCCCATCTTTCATCAGTTAGGAGGTATGGAGCTTGAGACATTGATTCTGTACCACCTGCAAGAACTATATCGTCATCTCCTGCCATAATCATTTGTGCTGCAAGAGATACACTTCTAAGTCCTGATCCACAAACTATATTTAATGTCATAGCTGGTTTTTCTTTAGGAATACCTGCATCAAGGGCGATTTGACGAGCGATGTTTTGACCGTTACCTGCTTGAAGTACACAACCTAGGATTGATTCATCAACATCTTCTGGTTTGATACCTGCTCTTTTGATTGCTTCTTTAGCTGCTACAGCACCTAATTCTCTTGCTGAAACTGTTTTGAATGCTCCGCCGTAAGCTCCTACGGGTGTTCTTGCTGCACTTGCTATTACTACTTTTTTAGTCATTTTATCTCCTTATTTTAAAATTCGTTTACTTTTGATCTATTTCTTATTTACTGTAGTCGTAGAAACCTTTACCAGTTTTTCTACCAAGGTCTCCAGCTCTTACCATTTGTCTTAGAAGTGGATTTGGTCTGTACTTGCTATCTCCAAATTCGTTGTATAGAACTTCCATGATTGCAAGACATGTATCAAGGCCTATAAGATCTCCTAGAGCTAGAGGTCCCATTGGGTGGTTTGCACCAAGTTGCATTCCCTTGTCGATATCTTCAACGCTTGCAAGTCCATCTGCAAGAACTCCAATTCCTTCGTTAATCATTGGGATTAGAAGTCTGTTTACTACAAATCCTGGTCCTTCTTTAACTTCGATAGGTTGTTTTCCTAAATCTTCTGCAAGTTTGAATATTGTTGTGTTTGTTTCATCAGATGTGTGAAGTCCTCTGATAACTTCAACTAATTTCATTACTGGAACTGGATTGAAGAAGTGCATTCCAATAACGTTTTCTGGTCTGTTTGTAGATGCAGCAATATCTGTAATTGATAGTGAAGATGTGTTAGATGCAAGGATTGCTCCTTCTTTTACAACTTCGTCAAGTTCTTTAAAGATTTCTTTTTTAAGTTTTGGATTTTCTGTAGCAGCTTCTATAACTACGTCACAGTCAGCCAAATCTTTTACTTCTGTTGTGTAAGTAATGTTTTTAAGAGCTTTATCTTTTTCATCTTCTGTCATTCTTTCTTTAGAAACTTGTTTAGCATAAGATTTTTCAATTCTTGCTTTAGCTTTTTCTAAGAATTCATCTTTGATATCTCTAACTACTACTTCGTATTTTCTTGCAGCAGTTTCTACGATACCGCCACCCATAATTCCTGAACCGATTACTCCAATTTTCATAATTACTCCTTTATTTTTCTCTCTATTTTATACTTACCCGATTATTTATTTTTAAACTCAGCTTTTTCTTTATTTAAGAAAGCGTTCATTCCTGCTTTTTGATCTTCTGTAGCAAATGAAAGACCAAATAGGTTTTCTTCAATCTTGATAGCTGAATCTATATCAACTTGTCCACCAACATTTATTGCTTCTTTAGCAAGTCTTACAGCAACTGGTCCATTAGAAGCAACTTTAGAAGCAAGTTTTGCTACTCTTTCTTCTAATTCATCTGCAGGAACTACTTCTTGAACAAGGCCAATTTCTAATGCCTTGTCGGCTTTAATGTTTGATGATGTGTAGATTAAGTATTTTGCATATCCAGGTCCAACTAGTCTTTGTAGTCTTTGTGTTCCACCAAATCCTGGTAGGATTCCAAGACCAGTTTCAGGTTGACCAAATAGTGCCTTATCACTTGCGATTCTAAAGTCACAGCTCATAGCAAGTTCGCATCCACCACCTAGGGCGAATCCATTAACAGCTGCTATTGTTGGGATTTCGAGACTTTCTAATTTTCTAAATACTGCTAGCCCCTTCTTACCAAAAGCTTTTCCTTCTAGTGGAGAAAGTGTTGACATTTCCTTGATGTCTGCTCCTGCAACGAAGCTTCTTCCCTCACCTGTTACTATTAGAGCTCTAAGATCTTTGTTTTCTTTGATTTCATTTAAAACTTTGTCTAGTTCATCAAGAACTTCAGAGTTTAGAGCGTTAAGAGCCTTTGGTCTATTGATTGTAAGCTTTCCTATAAAGCCATCAACTTCGTACTTGATTGTATTATATTCCATAATCGCCTCCTATTTAGCAATAAATTATTACTAGGTCTTTATTTTATGATATTTTTTTATCAATAAGCTTTAATAGTTAGCTGCTTATAATCTGACGTTATTAAACTATCATCTTCTAAGCAGCTTCTATCCTACAAGCTAACTAGTTAGCTTTTCTTTCTTTAATTAATTCTGTTAGTTTTGGAACTACTTCAAATAGGTCTCCAACAATACCATAGTCAGCAATATCAAATATTGGTGCATCTGGGTCTTTGTTGATAGCTATGATTGTATCACTTGCTCCTATACCAGCCAAGTGTTGGATAGCTCCAGAGATACCTACAGCTATATAAACTTTTGGTCCTACAGTTTTACCTGATTGGCCTACTTGGTGAGAGTGAGAAATCCAACCAGCATCTACAGCAGCACGTGATGATCCTACTGTACCATCTAAGGCTTCTGCTAATTCTTCGATTAACTTAAAGTTTGCAGGATCTGCAAGTCCACGTCCACCACTTACGATGTATTCTGCACCGGCAAGATCTACATCTTCTCCTTCATCTCTTGGGATAAAGTCTAATATTTTTGTTCTAACTTCTCCGTCGTATTTGATATCTTCAGAGATTTCTTCGATTTCATCTTTTGCGCCAACTTCTTCTTTAGAGAATACTCCTGGACGAACTGTACCCATTTGTGGTCTAGAATCAGGGCAAAGGATTTGAGCCATTAGGTTACCACCAAAGGCAGGTCTTGTCCATTTTACATTTCCTGTTTCAAAGTCAACGTCAAGTTCTGTACAATCTGCTGTAAGTCCAGTTCCAAGTCTTGAAGAAATTCTTGGACCTAGGTCACGTCCTACGTTAGTAGCACCGATTAGGATTACATTTGGATTGTGTTTTTCAACAAGTTTACAAATAGCATTTGTGTAGATGTCAGTATTATATTGTTTATATTCTTCACCTTCTACAGTAATTACGCCGTCAACACCGTATTTTTTAACTTCTTCTTTTGCATTATCAGCATTTTCACCGATGATTACTGCAAATAGTTTTTCTTTAAGTACATCAGCCATTTTCCTGCCTGGATTTAGTAATTCTAATCCAACATTTAAGGCTTTTCCTTCTTCATTTGTTTCTACAATTACCCAAAGGTTTTTATTATCTGTCATACTTCCCCCTTAAATAAGCTTTTGATCTACTAGAGCATCCATTAACTTAGTTGCAGCTTCTTCTGCTTCCATGTCTTCAAACATAACTGCAATTTTTGTTCTGTCTGGAGCGTAAGATTTGTTAACTCTAGTTGGAGATCCCTTAAGACCAATTTTTGTCTTATCAATGGTAGCTTCTAAATCGTCAAAGGTGATTTGTCCGATTTCAGCTTTTTTAGCTTTAAGTTTATTTTTGATTTTTGGATATCTAAGCTCTTCGTCACCATATTTTGTAAATGTAATTAGGGCTGGAAGTACACATTGCACGTTTTGAGCTCCGCCTTCTACTTCTTGTAAAACCTTAATTCCTTCATCGTTTAGCTCTGCTGTATAAGCACGTGTAACTTGAGGAAGTCCTAAGTGTTCTGCAAGTTCTGGTCCTACTTGTGCTGTATCTCCATCAATTGCTTGAAGACCACAGTAAACTAGGTCAGGTTCGCCTTCTTTTTCTGCTACTGCCTTTATAGCATTAGCTAAAATGTAAGATGTAGCAAGTGTATCAGATCCACCGAATTTTCTATCTGTTACAAGATATGCCTTGTCAGCACCAACTGCTAGACAATCTCTAAGCATTGCTTCTGCTTGTCCTGGTCCCATTGATATTACTACAATGTTTACTTCAGGATCTTTATCCTTAAGTCTAAGAGCTTGTTCAAGAGCGAAAGCATCATAAGTATTTAAGATACTTGGAACGCCCTTTCTTATAAGTGTATTTGTGATAGGATCGATTTTGATCTCATTTGTGTCTGGAACTTGTTTCGCACATACGAAAATATTCATATATCCCCCTTTAATTCTAAGTAACTATCGAGCTTATTTATTTAATAATGCGCCAGATACAACCATTAACATTACTTCTGAAGTACCTTCATAAATTTCTGTTATTTTTGCATCTCTCATCATTCTTTCAACTTCGTATTCTTTGATATAGCCGTATCCACCTAATAGTTGAACAGCCTTTGTTGTAACATCCATTGCAACTCTTGATGCTTTAAGTTTTGCTTCAGCTGCTGCTACTGTGTAGCTTTCACCAGCATCTTTTAGTGTTGCTGCTTTATAAACTAAGTGACGAGCTGACTCAATATCTATTGCCATTTCAGCAAGTTTGAATTGTGTATTTTGGAATTTAGCAAGAGGTCTACCAAATTGGTTTCTTTCTTTTACATATTTAACTGCCTTGTCAAGAGCACCTTCAGCTATACCTAAAGCTTGAGCTGCTATACCAATTCTACCACCGTCTAGTGTTTGCATTGCATATTTGAAGCCCTTACCTTCTTCACCAAGTAAGTTTTCTTTTGGAACTTTACAATCTCTAAAGATTAATTCCATTGTTGAAGAACCCTTGATACCCATCTTATCTTCTACTGTACCAAAGTCGAATCCTTCCATTCCTTTCTCAACTATGAATGCAGAAATTCCTCTAGTTCCTTGCTCTTTATCTGTCATTGCAAATACAACATAAGTATCAGCGTAACCTGCATTTGTTATAAAGATCTTTGATCCATTAAGTACGTAGTGATCTCCATCAAGTTTTGCAACTGTTTTTTGTCCTGATGCGTCTGTTCCTGCATCTGGTTCTGTAAGGGCGAAAGCACCAAGTTTTTCACCTGAAGCAAGTGGTGTTAGGTATTTTTCTTTTTGTTCTTCGTTACCAAACTTGTTAATGCAATCAGCGCAAAGTGATGTATGAGCTGAAACGATAACTCCTGTTGTCGCGCATGCTTTAGAAAGTTCTTCTACGCAAAGAACATATGTAAGTGTATCAAGGCCAATTCCGCCGTATTCTTCATCGAAAGGAATTCCAAAAAATCCTAGCTCTTGCATTTTTGCTACGTTATCTTCTGGGAACATGTGTTTTTCGTCTACTTCTATTGCAAGTGGAGCAACTTCTTTTTGAGCGAAGTCTCTGAACATGTCTCTCATTTCTACTTGTTCTTCTGTTAACTTATACATAATCTCTCCTTATAAAACTTTTTAGATGATATATCAGAATTGATATATTCTTAACTAACTCTTATGTTATTATATTAACAATGTTAACGACAAATGTCAAGCTCTTTTTTAAGTTTTTACAAAATTTTAATTTAGACTTTATAAAAACCTAAGCCCATGAAATTTATTTTCCTTATATATATAAACATTTTCCCTATCGACTTACATAGATTAACTATTTATTAGTAGATTATGTATATTTATACAATATAGGAACATATTTTCATAGATATAAGCTTATTTATCTCTTCATCAATCATGATATCACAAAAATCCCTTATGTCAATCGTTTACAGAGATTATTATATTGTTTTCCCATAAAAAACCTTGTACCGCTATAATGTTTAATTTTCAACGATGATAGATTTTTAATCGGTAAATTTTTTTTTGAAAACATTTTTACAAAATTAAAATCTTGTGATATAATCTAACCATAAATATTAAATGATATTTATTACATATTATTTATAGGAGGTTTAAATGAATAATTATAACGCAATATCAGATGATATTATCCAACAAATTAAAGACGCCGTTTCTGGTAAAGTTTATGTTGGAGACGAGGTAAACGAAGACTTCTTCCACGATGAGATGCCTATCTATGGTGATGGATATCCAGATTGTCTAGTAGATGCAACATCAAAAGAAGATGTAGCAGCTGTAATGAAAATTTGTAACGAAAATAAGGTTCCTGTTATAGCAAGAGGAGCTGGTACTGGTCTTACTGGTGCTGGTGTTGCTATTAAAAAGGGTGTAATGATTAACATGCAAACCATGAACAAAATCATCGAATACGATGAAGATAACATGGTAGTTAGAGTACAACCTGGTGTTTTACTAAATGATTTAGCTCAAGATTGCTTGTCTAAGGGATATCTATATCCACCTGATCCAGGTGAAAAGTTCGCAACTCTAGGCGGAAACGTTGCAACTAATGCCGGTGGTATGCGTGCTGTTAAGTATGGTACAACAAGAGATTATGTAAGAGCTATGGAAGTTGTTCTTCCTACAGGTGAGATTACTAGTTTTGGTGCTGTTATTTCTAAATCATCAACAGGTTATTCACTTAAAGATCTTATGATTGGTTCTGAAGGTACTCTTGGAATCATAACAGAGTTAACTTTAAAAATAGTTCCAGCTCCAAAGACAACTATTTCTCTAATAGTTCCATTTGAAGACCTAAACAGCTGTATAGCAACTGTTCCAAAGCTATTCCAAGCTAACCTTAACCCACAAGCTATCGAGTTTATGGAAAGAAAGATAGTTATTGCTTCTGAAAAATATATCGGAAAAGAAACTTTCCCTAAAAATATCGAAGGTACAGATGTGAATGCTTACCTACTTATCACATTCGATGGTGATGATGAAGATGGTATTTACGATACAATGGAAAGAGCTGCAGAAGTTCTTACAGAAAATGGAGCAATCGACGTATTAGTAGCTGATACTCCAGCACAACTTAAAGAAGCATGGGCTGCAAGAAGCTCATTCCTTGAAGCTATCGAATCTCAATACGAACTTCTCGATGAATGTGACGTTGTAGTTCCAATCACAAAAATCGCTGAGTATGTAGAATTTGTAAATGAAACAGCAGAAGAATATATGTTCGACGTACAAAGCTTCGGCCACGCTGGAGACGGAAACTTACACATCTATACACTTTCTAACGAAAGCGATAAGCTTGACCAATTCAAGGATGAAGTACATGAATTCATGCTTATAATCTACAAGAAAGCATACGACCTCGGTGGTAAACTATCAGGTGAGCACGGAGTAGGTGCTGGTAAACTTAAATATCTAAAGGAATTTGAAGGAAACTTAAACACAGGAATAATGAGAGGAATCAAGAAAGTATTCGACCCTAATATGATTCTTAACCCAGATAAAGTTATAGGACTTGAGTAAAACTAAGGAGTAGCAATGAATTATCTAAAAGAGTTTGTAATTCTTTGCGTATGTTTATTCCTAGGTGTCATCACAAGACACCTAATCAACTTCCCTATACCTGAGGCTGTATATGGTATGATCTACCTCTTTATAGCCCTTAACTTTAAAATATTAAAGCCTGAGGACGTACAAAAGACTTCAGATGGTATCTTACACAATCTAGCCTTCCTTTTCGTTCCAGTTGGCGTTGGTATAATGGCAAATTACGATGTTATCCAAGGTAAAATCGTAAAATTACTAATTATCACAGCAATAGGAACAGCCTTGACAATGGCCATAACAGGCATCGTTGTTCAACTTCTACAAAGGAGGAAGAAATAATGTTTGATAACTCATATTTCGGTATAATCCTATCATTTGCTGCCTATGAAATAGGAAAATGGATAAATAGCAAAGTTAAAAAACCACTTGCCAATCCCCTCCTCATAGCAATCCTACTAATAATTGGATTTCTAGCAGTAACTGGCATACCTTATGAAAGTTACAAAAAAGGTGGAGATTTCATAGCATTCTTCATCGCTCCAGCTACTGTTGCAATGATTTTGGACCTATACGCAAACCTTGACTCCCTTAAGGCTAACCTAGTTCCTATCTTAGTCGGAGTCCTAGTAGGTTCTATTTTCTCAATGATTATAGCTATAATCTTATCAAAAGTAGTTGGTTTTGATGGACAGATGATTACATCACTAGTTCCTCAATCAATAACAACAGCTATAGCCATCTCACTTACTGATGAATATCAGGGTATCGTGGCCCTAACTGCTATGATAGTTGTATTTAGGGGTGTAATAGGAGCTGCTATGGCACCAAGCATCCTAAAAATATGCAAAATTAAAGACCCTGTTGCCCAAGGTGTTGCAATAGGAACCGCAAGCCACGCCGTTGGTACTAGCCAAGCTAGACAAATCGGTAAGATCCAAGGTGCAATGAGTGGACTTTCAATAGCTGTCGCAGGTATTATAACTGTAATACTTATGCCGCTTGCCATGGTCCTAGTAAACCTAATAGCATAGATAAAAAGCTGTCAGTATATCTGGCAGTTTTTAGTACCATAAATAGTGTAAGAAAGAAAATTATTTCTATCTTGCACTATTTTTGTATAATGAAGATGTAGTATGACGAGGGGTTTTAGGGTTAGAATATCCGTCATAAAAACTGTCAACTACCTCTTCATTATTCATATTCGATTAAGCAGGTTGGGCAAAACGTCCGTGTCACGAGCTAAAATGAGTGTAATGGTGCAGGTAGAAACTACAAATCAAAAGAAAGAAGGTAATAAAATGATATCTATAGGAATAGATATAGCAAAAGAAAAGTTTACAGTCTGTGCACTAGAACAAGGTAGCAAAATCATTTGGAAGCCTTTTGATGTTCATCTTAACAAAACAAAAGTAGAAGAATTTTTAAAGAAACTAGATACGTTAAATGAAGAAGTAAAAATAATCATGGAAGCAACAGGTAAATATCATCTTCCAATCCTCTATGAATTAAAAGATAAAGAATATTTTGTAAGTGTAGTAAACCCTTTGAAAATGAAACAGTTTTGTAGAGTACTTAACTTTAGAAAAGCAAAAAATGATAACATAGATGCCATACAAATAGCAGAATATGGCTTGATGTACTGGAAAGAATTACAAGAATATAAAGTAGATTCAGAAAGTTTCAGAATTCTAAAAGAATTAAACAGATCCTATCAGCACTACATGGACTTAAGAATCAATCAAATGAACTTCATAGATCAAACAATAAGTCAAACATTTCCAGGAATAAAGAAATTAATACCACATGCTTCAGGAGACTTTTCAAAAGATAAACTATTAGACTTCTTAGAAATATGGTGGCACAAAGACCTAGTATTAGAAAAACCAGAAGAAAAATTCATAGAAGATTTTAAAAACTGGGCAAAAGAAAAGAGATACCATCCTAATGCTGATAAAGCTAAATCCATATACAAGCTCGCAGAGGAAAGTATCTCAATTCAACCTTCTAATAGCTCATATATAAAGACTAGCATACAAGAAGGGATAGAATTGATAAAACATATAAATCAAATTCTACATACTATTTTATCACAAATGATAGAAATTTCCGAGCCCTTAGAAGAATATCAAGAAGCAAAGAAATTCTCAGGAATATCAGATAAATTAGCAGTGCAAATTACAGCAGAATTTGGAGACTTATCAAAATTTAAAAACAAAAAAAGTTTAATATCATTTGTAGGAATAGATTCACCACCATATGAGTCAGGTAACTTCAAAGCGGATCAGAGAAAAATAACAAAAAGAGGCAATGCAATACTAAGAAAAGTAGGTTATCAAGCTATGAAATGCATGATGAGTGCAAAAGATACTGAAAATGATATATATCTGTATATGGTAAAAAAAGAAAAAGATGGAAAGGCTAAGAAGATTTGTAAATTTGCAGGATTAAATAAATTCTTAAGAACCTACTATGCAAAAGTTATGGCATCAAAACAAGAAAAGAAGTTATTAAAAGTAGCCTAGAATTAACATTGCTATAGTTAAAACAAGCCGATTGTAAGCGGCTTATTTGTTGTGCTTAAATTTAAACTCTAAATAACAAGTAAAAAGTAAAATTAATTCGATTTTCTCCTTGACTTTTGTTAGCAGGTTTTCATGTATAAAATTTGCTTTTGTGATATAATAGCTGTAATTCATAAAATAAAATTGGTAAAGGAGGTGGCCTTATTGCAAGATCGCTATACTATCGGCAAAGTCTCAAGATTGTGCAATATTCCCAAAGAGACCTTGAGATATTACGATAAAATAGGACTATTTTGCCCCGATTACAGAGATAATGAAACAGGCTACAGATATTACAGCAAAGAAAGTCTTAAGACCCTTCTCATCCTAAGACGACTTAGGAATCTAGGTTTTTCCATAGAAGCTCTCAAGAATTCTTTGGACGTAAATTCACTAGATAATCTAGAAAATCTAATCGAAGAAAAATCCTTAGAATACGAAAAACAAATACAGATACTCCAAGCTAGGAAAGTCGCCTGTGATATTGCTATTAAAAGATTTGCCAGAGCCAAAAAGGCGAGTTCTTATGTAGAAAGTCACAATATAGATCCCATAGATTTTCCGATAAAGGTCGAATACATAGAAGAAAATCCAGTGGTCTTTTCAAGAAAAATCATGAAAAACTATGCCCATCCAGATATCACCCTCACAAGATGGATTGATATTTATGAGAAATGTACAGAAAACGGCTTGGAAATGATGGGATCTATCCTTATTATCTTTCACGGAAAGCCCTTTGATCAATTCCTAGAAAAAAACTCAGACGTAGAATTTGCCATGCAGGTAACAAAAATCGAAGCTGGCAAGCTTAATAAAAGAGTAACAAGATTTTGGGGAGGCTTTGAAGCAGTAACTTCCTATTATGTAGGAGATTACAAAAATATAAGAATTAAGCATCAGAAAATGCTAACCTGGATTAACGACAATGGCTTAAAGGTTACAGGACCTATAGCAGAAGAGTTTCTCATATCTCCCCTAGATGTCGACGATCCATCTAAGCATGTAACAAAAATAATTATACCTGTTGAAAAAAGGTAAGCTCTTAATCGAGTACAAAAATCATATAAGAAGATTTGAAATAAGATACATAATAAAATTTCCATATTAAAAGCGGACCCTAAGATCCGCTTTTTACTATTATTAGTCAAGTTCTATTGAGTTTTCCCATAGACCATGAATGTTACAGTAGCTTAGTGCGTAGAAAGTACCTTTCTTTGCTGTTTTGATTACTCCAGATGCACATGGTTCAGAAAAGATTTCGTCTTCGCCGTGAGCTGAGTATTGGTATGATCCAACTTCTACTGGGAATTTGCCATCTTCAGCCTTGAAGAATACTTTAATCCAAGCGATGTGGTGTTCAAGTGTGTTAGGATGTTCAATTTCCTTACCAACTCTTGCGTTAACTCTTATTTTACCATCTTCAAGTCTTTCAACTTCTAGTTCTGGTACGTGTTTTTCAGCTTTCCAATCACCTGATTGTACAGTTTCAGTTAATTTTGTCATATTTTTACCTCCATATGATCATATGTTGTCTACAGTATATCTTATACCCAATTTTATAAAAATTATAGCCTATAGATCAAAGTTCTTCGAATTTTTTAGTAACTTGCTCGCCAGTTTCCATATCCTTTATAGAATACTCTCTCTTGCTCATCTCTTCTTCACCTAAGATGATGACTTTCCTGATTCCGCACTTATCTGCATAGTTCATCTTCTTCTTAAACTTGCCGCTTTCAAGATAGATATCGACACTTTCGCCAGAATCCCTTAGTTTATTTAAAATTTCTATGCCGTACTCATTAATTGACTCATCCATTGGGATAACCAGGATATCTGTTAGGCTCTTGATTTTCTCATCTATTAGTCCAAGCTCTTGGAATTGGTAGAAAAGTCTTGTAAGACCGATTGACATGCCAACTCCTGGAAGTTTCTGCTTGGAGAAATTACTTGCTAAATCCTCATATCTTCCCCCAGAGCAGACAGAACCAATCTTCTCATAGCCATTGATAAAGGTCTCATAGACTGTAGATGTATAATAATCTAGCCCTCTTGTTATGGCAAGGTCGATTTTGATATTTCTATCAGGTATACCTAGATCAACCATGTAGGTGTAGACCTTATTTAGCTCGTCAACTCCTTCAAGGAAAAGCTCATCAGTAGAAAAGTCAAATAACTTAGATAAAAGTTCTTTATTGGAATCTTTGTTTTCTATAAATTCTATGATTGTCCTAGCTTTTTTCTCGTCAGTGATTCTAACTAATTCATCAAAAGTTTTGTCAATTCCAATCTTATCTTTCTTATCAATTGTCCTAAGGACATCTGTTGTATCTTCTATACCCAAGGATTTGAAAAATCCATTCAAAAGCTTTCTGTTATTGATCTTGAAGGTAAGATCAGAGAAATTTAATTTTTCAAAAATCTCAAAGATAACCCTAGGAAGGAGGGCGTCGTTGTAGATTGAAAGACTGTTGTGACCAATGATATCTATATCAGCCTGGTAGAATTCCCTATATCTTCCCTTTTGATTTCTCTCACCCCTGTAGACTCTTCCTATGTGATAGCGTTTGAAAGGGAAATTCAAGTCTTGGAAGTGCTCTGATACGTAACGTGCTAGAGGAACTGTAAGATCAAACCTTAAGCTCATATCCTTAGAGTCAGAAGCTATTTCATAGATTTGTTTTTCAGTTTCTCCGCCTCCCTTGGCAAAAAGTATCTCATTTTTCTCGATAACTGGTGTATCGATTGGCATAAATTGATATTTCTTGTAAGTTTCTTCGACTATGCTTTTAATCTTGTCAAAAACTAATTGCTCCTTAGGTAAAAGTTCCATTACCCCAGCAATTGTAGATGGTTTTACAATGTTCATACTATCCTCTCTCTTTTTTCTTTACTATAATAAATTATACGATTTTTTCTAAAAGAAAAAAGCCTAGACAACCTATATCCAAATCAAAGACCCAATGTCCACAAGAGGGGTCTCTGGATAGATGATTTTGATATTTTCTCTATCGCAAGCTTTCTTGATTAACTCAAAGGACTTATGCCTTGATATATCTCCTGTAAAAATCAGCTTGTCTTGGACTAAGCCACAAGTCCCTCCAATAAAGCCTTGATCAAAGCCATCGAGTTCAATTTTATCATTATCTAATAAGATAATATTTACTTTATTCCTAAGGGACTTATATATTCCATAATCGCTTGTAAGTAGACTTTCTCTAAGGGGAATAATAGAACATCTACTATAGCCTTGCTTTACAAAAAGATGTTTATAATTCCTCTCTTTAAGGCTTCTCTCGATGTTTTCCTCAGTAAAGTCATTGTGGATATAAAAATCCTCGAAAGTCAATAAGTTATAAATAGAATCTCTCGGATATTTCTTAGATGTTGATGAGCCCTTTATTAGATTTTTCCCAGGAAGCTTATCCTTATAATATGAATAGACCTCTTCTGCCAAGATTATATTCTCACTATCGAGGACAAAAAGAGAAAGGTCAGGATGATCTCCTATCCTCTTATAGAGATTTGGATTATCTATAGTCTCTATAAAATCTATATTTTGATCAGTTAAGAAATTCTTAAACTCTAAACTTGCCTTATTACTTATAATTAACATAAATTCTCCTAATAAAAAAAGCTCTCCGAAGAGAGCGATTTGGAGGCGCCACTCAGATTTGAACTGAGGGTAAAGGTGTTGCAGACCTCTGCCTTACCACTTGGCTATGGCGCCAAATACAATGGAGCGGATGACGAGATTCGAACTCGCGACCCTCGCCTTGGCAAGGCGATGCTCTACCACTGAGCCACATCCGCACATCTATTATTATATATCATAATTTGGATTTGTAAAGTTTTTATTATATTTTATTTAATTTAAAAATATTAAATAGATAAGAAAGCAATATATAGATTCTTAGAGATCTCTCGACTTCGCTCGAGATAAGGATTTGTTTTAATTAGATATTTGGAAAGGAGATGATTTTTCTTAATTCCTTACAAATATTTAAGTCTACCCTATATTAATATGCATTCCTACAAGCTTGATTTTTTCGGGCTTCGCCCTGCAATCACTCTGTGGACCGCTAACAGGAAGCGGATATTTTCCTCCCATAGCCGGAGGGGCTTTATATTCTCGAGCCTTCGGCTCTGCGACCACTCCGTGGAGGGCACTCCCAAAGCCGTGCAGGCTTGTTTTTTGGTGCCCAGAGGCGGAATCGAACCACCGACACGGGGATTTTCAGTCCCCTGCTCTACCGACTGAGCTATCTGGGCTTATTTGTTAATACCTATATATGATAACATAGGATTTTGCCTTTGTCAAATGTTTTCATTTATACTTATCTTTTAATATCTATAAGCTGCTCTTATTGGTGTAATTAAATAAAAATAGACGGAGATTTTTCTTCCGCCTATTTCATCTTTTATCTTCAATTCTGATCCTAGTCTAGCTCTAGTTGACCAGTGTAGAGTTGCCAATAGGTTCCCTTTTCTTCTATTAGCTTATCGTGGTTGCCTCTTTCTATTATCCTTCCATTTTCCATTACCATTATTACATCGGAGTTTTGGATGGTGGATAATCTGTGGGCTATTACTATTGAAGTTGATCCTGCCATGAGGTTATCCATAGCCTCTGTTACTTCAAGCTCTGTTGCAGTATCTATAGAACTTGTCGCCTCGTCTAGGATTAACATTGGTGGCTCGGCAATTGCCGCTCTTGAGATCGATATGAGCTGATTTTGCCCATCTGATAGGCTTGATCCGTCTCCATTTATTTCTGTATCGTAGCCTTCAGGAAGTCTCTTGATGAAGGAGTCTGCCCCTGATAGTCTTGCGGCAGAATTAATCTGATCAGAATCTGCATCAAGCTTACCATATTTGATATTTCCTTCGATTGTATCAGTAAATAGATTTACTTCTTGAAGGACCATACCGAAGGCCTTTCTTAGGGCTTCTTTTTTGATCTTCTTTATATTTATGCCATCGACTTCAATTACCCCATTGTCTATTTCATAAAATCTTGTAATTACATTGGTGATAGTAGTCTTTCCTGCTCCAGTAGAACCCACAAAGGCAATCTTCTCGCCTGGATCTGCGTAGAAGGAAATGTTCTTTAGGATTTGGTTTTTGCCATCGTAGGAGAAGTCCACGTTTTTAAATTCTAATCTTCCTTCAAGAAGTTGGTATTTATCTTCTCCATCTTCCTCCCATTTCCAAGCATACCTTCCACTCATTCCGACATGTTCTGTGATGGTTCCGTCTCTTTTTACAACTGCATTTACAAGGTCGATGTAACCTGTGTCGATTTCCTCTTTCATATCCATCACCTCAAATATCCTATCAGCTCCAGCAAGGGCTTGGAATACTGCATTTGCTTGTTGGGATATATTTACTATAGGGTTTTGGATTTGTCTTATATTTGATAAAAATGCTGCAAGTACTCCAACTGTGATATTTCCTTGGATTGTAAGATATACTCCAAGCACTGTGATTAGGGCGTAAAGAATATTTACAGAGTTTAGAAGAAAAGGCATAATCTTTCCTGCAGTAATATTTGCCTCAGCGAAACTCGCTCTTAGGTCCTCACTTTTTTTAGAGAATTCTTCCTCAGCAATTTTCTCCCTAGAAAATACCTTAACCACCTTTTGGCCTGATAGCATCTCTTCATTGAAGCCGTGGAGCTTTGATACATTGGCTTGAGCCTTGGCGAAATATCTTCCCGTCCTCATTACAATTCTAGAAAGTATTGGAATCATCACTAGAAGCCCTATGATTAGAGATAAGGTTAGACTAAAGTCTAGCTTAAACATCACTATTATTGTTCCAAAGAAGGTCAAGAGACTCCTTATAATTGTAGGAACTGTGTTGGCTAAGGCTTGGGATAAGACGTCCGTATCATTTGTGAAACGACTCATTATCTCCCCATGTTGGTTATTGTCGAAAAATCTTACTGGAAGAGTTTGAATCTTATCAAAAAGGTCGCGTCTTATGTTTCTGATTGATCTTTCACCGACTCTTACCATAAGTCTTGAATATATTAAACTTGTTACAGCCGATACTAAATAGATAAAGCCCATTTGTATAACAGCAGTCTTAAGTCCTGGGACATCTCCTTTGAGGATATGATTATCTATAATAGGCTGGAGCATATTCACTCCCCAAATTTGGGTCACTGTAGATATTATTACTCCAAGGATAATCACAATCATCTGCCATTTATAAGCAAAGAGATAGCTCATTAATCTTGCCAAGGACTTAAATGACATTGTTCTCCTGTAATCTTTTTTCTGTATGCGATTATCAGTCATTATCATTACCTCCTTGTTGTTGGATATCGTAAGTTTGTCTGTAGTTTTTGTTTCTTTCATAAAGCTCGTCGTGAGTGCCTATATCAGAAATTTTCCCTTCCTCCATGACTATTATCCTATCAGCATATTTGAAGGAAGATACTCTTTGGGAGATTATGATTTTGGTAAGATTCTTTAAGTTTCGATCTATTCCTTCCATAATCGCAGTTTCAGTCTTAGTATCTACTGCAGATGTTGAGTTATCAAGTATTAAAATCTTAGGTTTCTTCAAGAGAGACCTTGCTATAGTTAATCTTTGTCTTTGGCCACCAGAAACTCCACTTCCTCCTTGACCTAGGACTGATTCATAGGAATCATTTCTTGCTCTCACAAAGTCATCTGCTTGGGCAATTTCTGCTGCGAGACGAATTTCTTCATCACTCGCTTGGCTATCTCCCCAACGTAAGTTTTCTGCTATAGTTCCAGAGAAAAGAGTGTTTTTCTGAAGTACTATAGAAACCCTATCTCTTAGGGTCTTAAGGTCGTATTTTCTTATGTCGTGGCCTCCCACCTTAAGGCTTCCCTTACTTATATCGTAAAGTCTAGGTATAAGTTGGACTAGGGTAGACTTGGCAGATCCTGTTGGCCCAAGGATTCCTATTGACTCACCGCTTTTGATGTGAAGATTAATATCTTCAAGCTGATAATTATCTGAATCTTCCTCGTACTTGAAAGAAACTCCATCAAAGTCGATTGATCCATCCTCTAGATCAAGGCCTTCTACCTTGTCATCATTATCCATAGTAGGCTCTCTTTTTATTACTTCAACTACACGGGTTATGCCAGGAGATGCTGACATAAACATAGTAAGAACCATGCTCATACCGATGAAAGCTCCAAGAAGCATAATTGCATACATATTGAAGGAGATTAAATCTCCTACTCCAAGTCTGCCCTCTATGATTTCAATCCCGCCGAAATATGTTAGGCCTACGAAGGTTCCAAACAAAACAAAATTTGCAACAGGAAAGACATAGCTCATAGGTCCTTGAGATCCATCAGCTAGCTTAAACATCTCTTCGTTTTGAAGGCCAAACTTGTCAAGTTCGTATCTTTTTCTAACAAAGGCCTTAATAACTCTCATATTATTTAAGTTTTCTTCTATAACTAGATTTAATTTATCATATTGAAAACGTGCCTTCTTAAATTTTGGTAGAGCGTAAGTGGTAAGTGCCATCAAAGCTATGAAAAGCAAAGGAACTGCCACAAGAAATATAAGGGACAATTTGGCACTGGCCCTAAAGGCTAAAACAAAGGAAAATATAGCCATAACGACAGTTTTACTTACAAATCTTGTTGACATAAACATCGATTGGGCTAGCTGTTGCATATCAGAAGTTAACCTGGTTAGTAGAGATGGGACTCCAAAATATTCCAAGTCTTCGAAGGAAAACTTCTGTATGTTTCTGTACTGGGCCCTTCTTGCATTATCGGCTAGTCCACTTGATGTAAGCCCCGCGTTTTTAGTAGCTTGCATACCAAAGTACATGGTTAATAGAGAAAGAACTACCATCAATACTCCATATTTTATTGCAAGGCCTAGGTCCTTGTCGCTTACTGCAGTATTTAGGGTCATACCCATAATCATTGGTATAAGTAGTTCTAGAATTGTCTCAAGCGTTGTGAATATCTGTGACAGCAATCTAGTTTTTTTGTACTTTCCAAGGTGTCTTTTCATGTAAGAAAAGGACCTGTTAAATTCTTTTATACTATTCATCTTTCCTCCTTCATAAAATTATTAGAAATCGAATCTAAGAGAAGCTCTAAGTATCTAGTTATCTCTCTTATATTTTCCTCTCCCAAATCTTCATACATGGCCCTGTTGGCTTCTTCTATTGGGACTAGGACCTCGCGTCTTCTAAGCTCACCCTTATCCGTTAAATATAAGTTTTTCGCTCTCTTATCATTGTCGTCTGTCCTTAGGCCGATAAAGCCTTTCTCCTTTAGGTTCATAATTGCGCTATTAATAGTCTGTTTGGGGGCTTTGAACTTATTTACGAGAGTCTTTTGTTTTACTTTTTCATTCATTCCGATTTGGATTAGAATCATACTTTCCAAATCGTTTAAGCCATAAAAGTTTGCCCTTTCTCTATTTAGACCATTGGCCTTTCTCAATAGAGAAAAAATATTGATCATGGCTTTTAGTTTCTCGTCCATCTACCCTCCTAACTTTTGCTTACCATCGTATTATAGTCCGATTTTGGACTATGTCAAGTGAAAAATCCTACTTCTATTGTATAGTATAAAACGAGGTGAAACATGATTAAATACTTACAAGAAGAAAACATAGACGAAAATTTGATTAAACAATTAGAAGAATATAGAAAAGAAAATGGACTTGCTGACAACGACAGGGTGATCAAACCTGAATACAAATACTACGGCAAGGAAGTCCTAGAGCAAGCCATAGCGGCCCTTCTAGCGGGAAAAAACATCCTCCTTACTGGGGCTAAGGCTACTGGGAAAAATGTCCTTTCATCAAATCTTTCCTATCTATTTCAAAGACCATCCTACAACGTATCCTTCCACGTAAACACAGATTCTGCCTCTCTTATAGGTGCAGATACTTTCAAAAACGGGGAAGTTGTATTTAGGAAGGGGCCTATAACAGAGGCAGCAGAAAATGGAGGATTTGCTATCTTAGATGAGATAAATATGGCCAAAAACGAAGCTATATCAGTCCTTCACGCAACTCTCGACCACAGGAGAATAATAGATCTTTCTGGCTACGATAAGATTGCCCTCGATCCAAATACAAGATTTATAGCAACCATGAACTACGGCTATGTGGGAACAAGGGAGCTTAACGAGGCCCTTTCTTCAAGATTTATGATTATAAATGTGCCAAATATTAGTAAGGACAATCTCGATAAGCTCCTAGCTGATAACTTCCCAACCCTTAAGGAAAAATACAGGAAGGCCTTCATCGACTTATTTATAAGTCTACAAACAAAAAGCGAAAACAATGAGATTTCTACTAAGTCAGTAGACCTACGTGGACTAATAGGAGCAATTGAAACGATAAAAATAGGTCTTTCTCCTTACCAAGCCTTGATGATGGGACTGGTCAACAAATCCTTCGATGAATTCGAAAGACAAATCGTTCTCGATGCCCTAAAGAGCAAGATTCCTACAGATATAGGAGAAAGTGTATTTGATGAATGATCAACTAGAAAAGATTAGACAATACAACATTATCTGGGACTTTGCCAAAACCTATAAGTTCCTTCCCAAAAAATCCTTCCCCATGGAAGACATCTACCTTAATATGGTCACAGGCTTTAAGATAGGGACCTTTGATTTTAAAATCCTAGATTCCTTCTTTGCCTATATCAAAAAAGACAATATGTTCTTTGATGATTTCAAGTTTATGACAGAAATCCTAATGGAAGAAATAGCCTTTAAGGAAATTGCCAAAGAAAATCTAGTGATAGCTGACTTTAGGAAAAAATACGCAAGAAAGGTAATGAATAAATATTCCTACCATGAGCCAAAAGATCTGAGGGAGCAAATCGAGAAGGCCTACTACGGCAAGATTTTGGATAGGCCAATTACTGAGGGTAAACTCTTTAGAGATATCTACTATGCCCTATTTTCTATCCACACCACAAGGACCAATGAATTAATTGACGAATTGAATAATTTCTTCGAAAAATATTTCCGCCTTGATAGGTCGGCCAAGGATAGGGATAGGTTTAAGGAAATGGTCTCAGAAAATAAGGCCAAGGACTTCAAGGACCCAGACGAGATTGATGACAAAAACGCCGAGTACTCCGAGGAATATCTTTCAGACCAATTCGGTATAGGTAGTGCAGAGTTTACTGGAAATATATATCTAGCTGAAAAAAAGGAAGATAATGACAAAAACCTCATGTTTCTTAACACAGGCGAGGATACCTACCACTCATCTACAGAATTTATCGAGGACTTTTACGGCCTGTCAGTAATGGCAAAAGAAAAAGTATCCGCTATGGAGACAAAGCTTTGTAAGGGAATCCACAAGAACAAGAGGCTCTACTTCACTAGAGGAGAATATTCTACTAAGGCCAACGCTAGATTTTACAAGAAAGGCCGCCGTGAGCAAGCCGAAAAAACCGAAGCCTTTATCAAGGAAAATACAGCCATCAACAACAGATCTATCAACGAGCTAACCCTTTCAATCAAAAACTCCATAGCTAACTTCTTAGAATACAACGAAGTCTACAAAAACTATGGAGCAATCGACTCATCAAAGGCCTGGAGAGCAAACATCCTCCACGACTACGATGTCTTCATCAATGAAGAAAGCGACGATATATCGAAGTTTAAGGTAGATCTAATACTCGATGGGTCTGCCAGCCAAATAGGTCGCCAAGCCATGGTAGCAAACGAGGCCTATATCATAGAAAGGGCCATGGATGCCCTAGATATTCCAATCAGAGTCATGAGCTTTTCTACCCTAAGGGACTTTACAGTCTTTAATATATATAGGGACTATGACGAAAAGGAAAATAACGAAAAGATTTTTGACTTTTTCGCATCAGGTTCAAACAGGGACGGCCTTGCCTTTAAGACTGTCCATGAACTGATCGAAAAGGATGACGAAAACACCAAAAATATTGTCATAATCCTTTCTGATGGTAAACCAAATGACGAAAGAAGTAATATCAATACTGTAAAAATGCTTGATAAAGACCAATATGTAGAGGAAGTCGCAGTCAAAGATACTGCCAAGGAAGTTAGAAATATAAAAGAAGATGAGATATCAATACTAGGAGTCTTTACCGGAGAGGAAGAAGACGTAGAAAACGCCAAGCTAATCTACAACACAGACTTCTGTAGGATTACAAATCTGGAAAACTTCTCAAAGATTGTTTCAATCTTTATGAAAAACCAAATCCTCCAATAGGATTTTAATCTAATAATAAAGATCAGCTACTAATAAATTTAGAGGGAATTCCCCTCTTTTTTTAGTACAGAAAAACCGGCTCTAAGCCGGCATATATTAATTCTTATTTTCTTTTCTAAACTTTATTTTATGATAAATCCTATTTACCATATCCATAACTTCAGGAATTCTTGCTAAAAGAATTACTAGTAAGTAAACTATCATAGCAGCAATGATAGCTACAAACAAGGTCACAAGTCTTGGAGCAAAGTTAGCAAGTGCTCCATTGACTCCTACAGCAACTAGGGCCATAAGTCCTGTTGCAAGACTTATCTTTATAAGAGATATTAATGAAGTCTTGAAGTTAAAGCTTCCGAATTTCTTCCTAAATTGATAAATCATCATGACTGTACCAATGGCAGTTGATAAAACTGTCGCATAGGCAAGTCCCCTTATGCCAAATATCTTAATTAGGATAAAGTTAAATATAACATTTAAAATCTGTTGGATAATCACAACGACCACTGGTGTCTTGGAATCTCCTACTGCATAAAAACCTCTATCTACCACATCTATTGTTGATTGGAAGATATTATTTGGAGCATAAGCTACAATAAGGCTTGCAACCGCTATGGTATCTTCCCTAGTGAAGGCATTTCTCTCAAATACAACTCCTATGATAGGCTCTGCAAGAGCGGCCATACCAATACTAGCAGGAATTAACAGAAGCATGGTAGATACTACAGATGAGCTTATGGATTTTTTCATCTTTCCTATCTCACCACTTGCCCCATATTCTGCTATAGTTGGAAATAGGGCTGTAGTTATAGAAATTGTTATGATTCCTGTAATCATAGTTAGCATCGTCTTTGAATAAAAGAGCTTGGAGATGGCTGCTTTTCCGAAGAAGGCTGAAGCCATAGAGTTATCTATTATTATAGAAATCTCTCCTGCTGCTGATGATAAGATTATAGGAATAGCTACAACCATCAAGCTTCTTACGTACTTATTGTGAATATCTAGGATTTTCCTATGCTTATAACCTGCCTTCCTACATGCCCTTGGAAAGAGTATGTATTGGAGGGAGTTACCCAAAAGGGCTCCTATTATTAGCATGTAAGGATTCTTTGTTATTCCTGTAAGGACAGTAAAGGCAATGATTATAATATTCATTATAATTCCTGTAATGGCAGGATCGAAGAAGTTGCCCTTTAGATTTAAATATCCCCTAAATACTGCTGAATAAAGATAAGCAAATACTGCAAACATCATTATTCTAGTATAGTTTGTGGCAAGGTCCAAAGACTCGCCGCTTAAATCTGGGGAAAGGAGTTTAGAAAATGGCCTTGCAAAAACCATTCCTATTATTACTGCAAAAACTCCAAATACCATAAGGATATTGAAAATATTTGAAGTAAATTCCTCAGCTACCTTCTCCCCTTCTTCCTTCTTTGCCTTATTATAAATTGGAATAAATCCTGAAATTATTCCAACAGCCACGAAGTTTGCAATAACAACCGGCAGGGTGTTTGCGGTTGTGTAGATACTTTTTAAATCACCTGCTCCAATGTATGACGCCATAACTGACTCTCTTAAGAATCCAAAAATCTTGGAGATTACCGTCACAAACATGAGCATTATAGTAGTTTGACCCATAGTTACCTCTCTTTATTTCTTATCTACTTATTATATCATTTAGACTGACAAAGACAAATAAATTATTGCTGTTAAGCTATATTAGTAAATGGAATTTCAAGTTAGAAATGACTATAAAAAGCCCTACTCGAAGAAGACTTAAAATTATTCTTTGAGTTAGGGCTTTATCTTTATTTTTAGATATTATTTTTGTAATTTGCTATCATCTGGTCTGTCTTCTACTGGAATATTCTCGTTATCAGCAGGAGATCTGTAGATTGATTCAGCTGCGAAGGCCTTAACTTTCTTGCCGGTCTTATTTTCTGCAACTACTGTTCCAGGTCCTCCGACACAGCCTCCCATACAAGCCATGCCTTCGATAAGCTTGCCGTCCATCCTGCCGAGTTTGGCCATTCTTGCAAGCTTGACACAGTTGTCTAATCCTTCAGCATTTTCTACTTCAACCTTGGCATCCGGATCGATTTCTCCCACTCTTCTCTTAACAGCTTCGGCAACACCACCACTTACTGCATAGAATCTTCCTGTCTCTGAGGCATCCATCATTGGCTCATCTACTTCGATTTCTGATGGTTCGATTCCTTTAGCAAGGAACATTCCTAGAAGCTCTTCGTAGGTTATTACAAAGTCTATTACTTCAGCTACTTCTTCTTCAAGAGCTTCAAGTTTCTTGGATATACATGGTCCTATAAATACTACTTCACAGTTTGGATCACGTTTTTTCATTTGTTTTCCTGAATAGATCATTGGTGTTGATGATTCAGAAATCTTATCATTTATATCTGGGAATTGGTTTCTTACCATTAACTTCCATGAGAAACAGCAGCTTGTTCCCATAAATGGAATCTTGCCTGTTGGAACTTGTTCTAAATACTCATGGGCTTCGTTCATTGTAGTTAGGTCAGCTCCAAGGCCTACTTCTATAACATCGTCAAAGCCAAGTTGTTTGATAGCCTCTCTGATTTGTTCAGGGCTTACATTTACACCAAATTGTCCGACAAATGATGGTGCAATTATAGCATAAACTTTCCTATCTGATTGTAGAGACTTGATAAGTTGGTAGATCTCACTCTTATCTGAGATTGCTCCAAATGGGCAAGTTATAATACATCTACCACAAGCTACGCACTTATCTTCGTCGATTTTAGCACGACCTAATTCATCAGAGCCGATTGCCTTAACTCCACAAGATTCTGCACAAGGTCTTTTTTGGTGGTTGATTGCTTGATATGGACAAGCAGCAACACACTTACCGCACTTGATACATTTATCTTGATCTATTATTGCTCCCTTGGCAGTATATGTAACAGCGTTTTTAGGGCAGACATTTACACAAGGATGTCCAATACAAGCATGGCATTGGTCTGTTACTGTGACTTTGTTTTCAGGACATGCTTCACAGGCGATTTTTATAACAGAAACTAAAGGTGGATTGTAGATTCGTCTGTCATAATCCATCGCATCTAAGCCTTCTGTGACAGCGTCTGTATCAGCAGCACTTCTTGCGTCAAGACCTATACACATTCTAAGTCTCTCACCCATTACTGCTCTTTCTCTAAAGATATTTTCCCTATATCTCGCTTCTTCTCCTGGAAGAATATCAAAAACTTCTAGGGCTATGTCTGTAATTGGCCTGTTTTCGTAGGCAATTTTGGCAACTGCCTCAAAGGCCATCCTTCTAATATTAAGTATGTCTATGTATGATTCTTTCATTATTATCCTCTTCTTTAATTATTTAGCTGGTTTTAACTTATCAAACATCATCTCCATCATAACCTCAGGCTTAGCCTTCTTTAAATATGTATCGTCGATTTTAACTAATGGAGCGTTCTTAGATGGATTTTCAATCTCATCCATTATATTTTCGTAGACAACTTCGATTTCTGGAGTATCTCCTAAACCTTCAAGCTTGTAAGCGTACTCGATATCAGTTTTCACTATGTTTGCTGAATCGTATAAGAACTCGTTTCCGTGGGCAGTGCATCTAGCACATGAACATATAGTTACTTTCATAATCTCCTCCAAATATATTCTTAATAAGATTGTATCAAATTTAACAGTATATAGCAATTAATTTCCTAAATATCTATAATAATTCTAAAAGTCGATCCGCATCCGACCTTGCTTGTGACTTCTAGTCCATATCCTAAGTAGTCAGCAATGTGCTTGGCTATGGATAGGCCAAGGCCTGTTGATTTGTTGTCTCTTTTTCTTGCCTTATCTGCCATGTAGAATCTCTCAAATATCCTAGGCAAATCTTTTTGGCTTATTCCTACTCCATTATCCTTAATGAATATTATTAATTTCTTGTCTAATATTATTGAGGAAAGCTCAATTTTCCCACCTTTATTGGTATATTTGATGGCGTTTTCATAAATGTTTGATAAAAGGTCGGTAAATAAGGATATGGAAGTTTTTATTTTAAAAGATCCTACTGTATTTACTATCTCAATATTTTTAGAATCCGACTTTCCCCTATAATTTTCTATGCAAAGCTCGGCTATTTCTCTTATATCAAATTCTATTTCATCGATTCCCTGGCCATTTTCGTCAAGGCTAGAAAGTTTTAGGATATCATCTATTATCTGAAGGAGTCTATTTCCTTCCTTATATATAATCTCTGCAAAGTTTCTCACGTCACTTTCCTTGGCAATTCCAGTAGAAATTAGCTCCGCATATCCGTTAATAGAAGTTAGGGGACTTTTTAGCTCATGGCTTACATTGGCAGAAAATTCTCGTCTCATAAGCTCAGCCTTTCTTGTCTCTGAGTTGTCTATTATTATAATCACATAGCCCATATCGTAGCTATCAATGATTGGATCGACAAAGACTTTTAGGTGGAAGTTGTTTACATCAAAGGCCAAAGCTTTGGTTTTCTTAGTCTTTTGAATCTCCTTTATAGCCTTCTTATAATCTTCATCATCAATAAGATCTATAAAGCTAGTATTAGAGTTCTTGTCCAGATAGTTTTGGGCGGCCTTATTCATTATCTCGATCCTGCCATTTTCATCGCAAACCACAAGGCCTTCTTCCATATTCTCTGTTATATCTATTATTTCCTTAAATCTCGAAGCTTGGGCCATCTCACTTGCCTTAAGTTTTTTCTTACTTTCTACTAGGTTTTCAAAGTAGGGGCTTATTTCCTTATATCTTGGATCAATCCTCTTAAAATCGTAATTATCATCGAATCGACTCAGTCCTTCTATGTACTTATTTACAAAATTATCTGCTTCAAACTTTATAATCCCTATTATAAATAGGTAGGCTATAAGATAAATTGAGATAATTTTGCCATCAAATATATCTAGGATTGTATTTTGGGATTTGATAATAAGATTATCCTCTCCTCCTATATAGTAGGCAGTGTTTATTGAATCCTTTATCCCATATTTAATTTCTCTGATTTTCCCATCATCTCGAATATTAATATCTTTTAAGTCTATATTATCGATCGAACTATAGAGAATATTCTTTTCGTCATTAAAATATACTAGCTTGTATTTTGGATATGTTTTTTCAAAATCTTTTAATATATTTTTATTTCCATCATTTATCTCATAGTAAATAAAGCTCAAAGAATCCTCCATGAATTCATTTTGAGCTTTATTTTTTCCTCTAAAGACTATGCTTATATTTATTAAAAATGTTACAAGCATTACAAGACTAAATATCCTTATAAGGCTTTTTTCTAGTAAATCTTTCATATTTCACCGAATTTATAACCTAGATTTCTAACAGTTTCTATATATTTTCCCGCATTTTTTAGCTTAGCCCTAAGACTTGCTATATGAACATCTACAGTTCTGGTCTCTCCCTCGTAGTCGTAGCCCCAAACTTTGAGTAGGAAGTCATCACGGGTTATTACATTTCCTATATTAGACATAAAAAGAAGTAGCATCTCAAATTCCTTGTAGGTTAAGTCTATTTTCACTCCGTCTACCTTAACAGAACGCTTTTTCATATTAAGTCTTACTTCTTTATAGCTTATGTGATCTGTATCCTTCTTCTTGCTTCTTCTAAGAACAGCCTTGACTCTGCTTATTAATTCTAAGATTGAGAAGGGTTTTGTAATATAATCATCGGCCCCTAGGTCAAGACCCATCACCTTATCAAACTCATCAGTCCTAGCTGTAAGCATTATTATGGGTATATCAGAAAACTCTCTAATCTCCTTAAGTATAGTGATTCCATCCTTTTCAGGTAGCATTATATCAAGGATTAAAAGCTCGCCCGGACTATCTTTTACATCACTTACTATCTGTGATCCATCTTCGTAGCCTGCGACCTCGTAGCCTTTTTCTCTTAAGGCATATTCTACTAAATTTCTTATAGACTTATCGTCTTCGACAACATATATCATCTAAAGCCTCGTAGAAAGATCTGCTACTCTCGCAAGCCTATCTCCTAACCTTTCAAAATACTTGTAGAGGAGGACTTTTTCTGATAACTCCATAGGGCCTATATTATCCTTCTTATTTTCGCTTGAAATGTATGAGATTGCCTCTTCAAATAACTTGTTGTTTACTTCATCTTGCTTTATTGTTTCCTTGGCAAGGTCCATATCATAGTTTACGAAAGAATTGATAGCATCTTTTGCCATCTTTGCCTCATTTTCTATAAACTTGTTTAGAAAATCTTTTTCACTTTCGTTTAGAGCATATTCACCTAAGATGAAAGAAACTTGCTCGAAGTGTCCTGCGATTCTTTTAAACGATGAGGCTAGTTTCATTGACATTTGTAATAGCTTTAGGTCTTTAGCAACTGGTTGTTGAAGGGCCATTAGCTCAAAGCTAAGCCTTTCTATATCACTTGCTTTTCTCCTAATATCATCATGAAGATCGATTATATCCTTAAGCTCATCTTCCTTGGAATTTTCTATAAATTGGCCGGTTTTCTCATAAGAGATTATGACATAATCCATAAGGTCCTTGGCCATTTTCTTGATATTGTCTAAGTCTTCGTTGTATTTTATTCTCATATCAACCAAACCTTCCAGTTATATAATCTTCTGTTCTCTTATCTTTTGGGTTTTCGAATATATTTATTGTATTGGCCATCTCTACTACCTCACCTGTTAGGAAGAAGGCAGTTTGATCTGAAATTCTTGCAGCTTGTTGCATATTATGGGTTACAATTACTATTGTATATTCGTTCTTTAGTCCGTCCAAGAGGTCTTCTATGGCTGATGTCGAAATTGGATCAAGGGCACTTGTTGGCTCATCCATCAAGATTATATCAGGATTTACAGAAAGAGTTCTTGCTATACAGATTCTTTGCTGCTGACCTCCAGAAAATGACAGAGCATTTTGATCTAGCTTATCTTTTACTTCATCCCAAATAGCAGCTGACTTTAGAGACTTCTCTACAATCTCATCTAGCCTGTCCTTATCCTTAATTCCAGAAATCTTTGGACCATAGGTTATGTTATCATAAACGGACTTTGAAAAAGGGTTAGGGGATTGGAAAACCATTCCGACCCTTCTTCTTAATTCTACTACATCAACGTCTTTTTTGTAAATATCTTCACCTTCAATTGTGACAAGTCCTTCAATCTTACAATCATCTACGAGGTCATTCATCCTATTAAAACATCTTAACATTGTAGACTTACCACAACCAGAAGGACCAATAAAGGCTGTAATTTTTCCCTTTTCTATATCCATGTTAACTTTCTTTAGGGCCTTAAAGTCTCCATAATATAGGTCAAGGTCCTTAACTCCTATGGCAGTCTTGTTATTTGTAATTATTTCTTTATTTTCCATTAATATTATCCTTTCTTCCTATCCTACAAGCTTCTTAGTAATCTTTGCTGATACGAAGTTTATAGCTATGACGAATACCAAAAGAAGAACTGCTGTCGCATAAGCTTCGTTTACGTGGAAGCCTTCTGATGATAATACGTACATGTGTACTGCCATTGTCCTTGCTGAGTTTAAAAGTCCCTTTGGAATTGAAGGTTGAGTACCCATGGTATAGATTAGGGCTGCTGATTCTCCAACTATTCTTCCAGTTGATAGGAATATACCGCCCAAGATTCCATCCATAGCATCTGGCAAGACTACCTTAAAAATCGTCTGAATCTTAGTCGCTCCTAGGGCAAGGGAGGCGTGGGCTTGGAGGGGATTTACAGTAAGGATTGCTTCTTCTGTTGTTCTAATTATAGTAGGGAGGATCATGATTGAAACCGTAAAGCAACCTGCTAGTAGGGAGTAACCCATACCAAGACCCAGGCCTGTGCTTGTAACAAAAAACAAGTATCCAAACAAACCATACACAATGGAAGGAATGGATGAAAGAATTTCCGTTGAAAATCTTACAAGCTTGATAAAAACTTTGTTTTTGGCATATTGTGATAGATAAATCGCTGTAAAAATACCAATAGGCAGAGATATCAACAAGCTTAGAATTATTGTAAACAAGGTAGCTATCAAGGCTGGCATTATTGAAACATTTTCTGTCGTGTAAGTTAAGTCAAATAATCCTTTAGATATATTAGGTATGCCTTTAAAAAGAATATAGGCAATGATTATCCCACTCATAGCAAAGGCTATGAAGGTAAAGACCATTAATAAAGTTTTGTAAGTTTTACTCATAGCTTGCTCCTATAATTTCTTTTCATTTCTATCTCTTATGATATTAAATATAATATTGATCAAAAGTATGAAGAAGAAAAGTACCATACCTGTTGCAATCAAGGCTTGTCTGTGCATACCTGAGGCATAACCCATCTCTAAAACTATATTTGTTGTAAGGGTTCTTGAACCATCTAGTAGAGATGTTGTAAGACGTGGTTGGTTACCTACAACAAGATAGACCGCCATGGTCTCTCCTATCGCCCTACCTATCGCAAGAATTATTGAAGAGAAAATTCCGCTTTTAGCATAGGGAATCATGACCTTTCTTATAGTCTCTTCCTTTGTAGCACCAAGGGCAAGTGAGCCTTGATAGAAGGTCATTGGTACTTGCTTAAGGGAGTTTTCAGAAATATTTACCATGGTAGGCAAAATCATTATAGCAAGTAGGATAGATGCTGTAAGCATTGTCATACCACTTCTAATATTAAAGATAGATTTAACAAGTGGAACTAAAACCATCATGGCAAAGAAACCATAGACTACCGAAGGAATCGCTGCCATCAGGTTGATTAATGATTTGAGTGGAGAATAGCTTTTTTTGGCATAATAGGCCATAAATACTGAAGTAGCTAGACCAAATGGTAAAGCTATTATTGTCGATAATATAGTAACGATAATAGAACCTACTATCATTGGATAAATTCCAAAGCGAGGATTTCCCGCTGTTGGCTTCCAAACTTTACCCGTTATAAACGGAACAAGTCCGTATTCATTAACAAACTTAATCCCTTCACTGAAGATGAAAAAGATTATAAGAAGGATAAGGAATACGGACATTGCTGCTGATAATAGGAAAATTATCTCTCCGATTCTTTCCCTAGTTTTATTCATATTACTTCTCTAATTCACTAGTATTTTTAATTGTTCCGTTAAAGATTTCTTTTAACTGAGCTACTGTTACGTCTTCTAGTTTACTATCTTTATTTACAACTACTGCGATTCCGTCAGTTGCTATAACAGATACTTGAAGTTTTTCTTTTTCTTCATCCTTAAGCTCACGAGAAGCCATAGCGATTTGAGCTGCTCCATCGATACAAGCTTCGATTCCTGAAGATGATCCTGTAGATTGGATTTCTATCTTAGCATCTGGGTTAAGTTTTTGATAGGCTTCTACCATTTTTTCCATAAGTGGAGTAACTGATGTAGAACCTGCTACTGTGATTGTTCCCTTTGCACCGCTTGCCTCATATGCTTCAGTTTCTTTTAGTGGAACATAGCCTTCTTCAAGAACAAGTTTTTGAGCTTCTTCTGATTTAACATATTTTAGGAAGTCCTTTGATAGGTCATCTAGTTCACTTTCCTTATAAGCTAGGTTGAATGGACGAGCAATCTTATAAGATCCGTCTGCTATTGTCTCTTCTGTTGCTTCTACTCCGTCAACCTTAAGGGCCTTTACAGTGTCATTTAGGGAACCAAGTGAAATATATCCGATTGAGTTAGCATCTTGGCTTACTGTTTGCATAACACCATTTGTTGAGTTTTGAACTACGGCATCTTGAGTAGTCATATCTTCTTTTGCACCGTCAACTTCTTCTTCAAGTCCTACGATTTCGATGAAGGCTCCACGAGTTCCTGAACCATCTTCTCTAGAAACTACTGTGAAGTCATAGTCTTCTGCGCTTGCTGTGTCAGTTCCTTCTTTTTTCTCTTCAGGTGCTTTAGCTGCATCATCAGTTTTTGCTGCGTCATCAGTCTTAGCTGCGTCTTCTGTCTTAGTTTCTGTAGAAGTGTCAGCTCCTTTATCATTTGAACAACCAGCAAAGATTAAGCCGAAAGATAGGGCTGCTGCTAGGATTTTTGCGTTTTTGATTTTCATAATATCTCCTTTGAATTTTATCTATAACTTATTTTGTAATTACATAATACTATCCGATTGTATAGCTTAGTTTAAATAAATGTAAAGTTTATGTAAAATTTCTTTACAAATAAAAATCCCTGGTCAAACCAGGGTAAATCTTATGAAAATGACAGCATTCTCTTATCTCCGCTTACAAGTCTACCGACTTGTTTTTCGTTAAAGATTGCATAATCTCCTATTATCGAATGTTTAAGGGCTGATAGGGCTGTGGCGAAGTCTAGAGCTTCGTGGATTTCAAATCCATTGATATATGCGTGAATGAGACCAGCCGCAAAGGCATCTCCTCCACCAATCCTATCTACTATATCAAATTTGTATCTTTGTGACTTAATATATTCCTTACCATTATAAAGTCCTGCAGAAAGAGAATTGACTGAGGCTGAGTAGGAGTTTCTGATAGATGAGATGGTATATTTGATATTATACTTTTCATGAATATCCTTTAGCATCCTTGAAAGAACCTCATCATTGAAGTCTCCTGTAAAGTAATCGTGCCTTGTTGGAAGGACTCCAATAAGTATATCGACCATAGGAAGGATTTCTTCGTAGAAGTCACAAGCCTCATCAAGAGTCCAAAGGCTTGACCTATAGTTTAGGTCAAAGACAATATCTAGCCCTCTCTTCTTGGCTTCTTTTATAGAATATCTAACAAGGTCCCTTCCCTCTTTCGATATGGCTGCTGTAATTCCAGTGGCAAAGTAGAGAGACTTTCCTTCAAATATCCCATCCCAATCAAACTCTTCTATCCTAGCCTTCGATATGGAGGAATTTTTCCTATCATAAATTACCTTAGGAGACCTAAGTCCTACTCCTTTTTCCGCATAGTAAATCCCTAACCTATCTCCTCCCCTAACTATGTAGTCGGTATTTATCCCAAATCTTCTTATATTATTAAAAGCCGCCTGGCCCATCTCGTTATCTACAAGTTTTGTTACATAAGTCACATCATTACCCAAATTAGAAAGGGCTATGGCTACATTGGCTTCCGCCCCACCAAATATTACTTCAAAACTATCAGCCTGGACGAATCTTTCAAAATCAAATGGAGATAGCCTAAGGGTTAGCTCTCCTAGTGTTACAACTTTAGCTTTCATAATCTCTCCTTTATATTGCTCTCAGAAATACCAATCCGAGTATTAAATGATAAAAATATAAGGGGAAATTTTACTCTCCCCCAATTTTACTTATTCTATCTTATATTAGTCCAGCCTTAAGTGGTAGAACTAGTGATGTCATTGGAACATAAGTTACTAATAAGAGTCCTATAAGAATTGCTACATAGAATCTTAGCATGTAAGGCATAACCTTAGATAGGCTAGTATCTCCGACCTTGATTGCAACGAAAAGTGTGTTACCAACTGGTGGTGTGATATTTCCAATACATAGGTTGTAGACGATCATTAGACCGAATTGTACTGGATGCATACCGAATTCTGTCGCTATAGGAAGAAATAGTGGTGTAAAGATCAAAATCGCTGGTGTCACGTCCATAAAGGTTCCTGATATAAGTAGGATTATGTTCATAATCAAAAAGATTACATACTTGTTACTTGAAAGAGATAGCAAGGCATTGCCCACCATTTGTGGAATTCCTGTAAAGGCCATTACCCAAGAAAGGATGTTTGATACACCAATTAGGAATACTACTATGGCACTCATCTTAGCTGATTCTACAATTATATTCCAAACCTTTTTTAGATTTAAGTTTTTGTAGATAAAGCCTAAGATTAAGGAATAAAGTACAGATATGGCGGATCCTTCTGTAGCTGTAAATATTCCTGCTACGATTCCTCCAATAACTACTATGATTAATCCTAGTGAAGGGAGGGCTCTTAGGGTTGCTCTTCCAAGATTTGCGAAGGAAAACTTTCCTTCATTTGCCTTGTAACCCTTTTTCTTAGCTATAGCAATTGCAACTATGATACAAGCTACAGACCAAATTAGTCCTGGTACATATCCTCCTAGGAAAAGTGCTGCAACAGATGTTCCTCCAGAAACTAAAGAATAGGTGATTAGAGCGTTTGATGGTGGGATTAAAAGTCCTGCTGGAGCTGAGGCACCATTTGCAGATGCTGATACCGCCTTATCATAGCCTTGTTTTTCTTCTCCGTCTTTTACCATAGATCCAACTGCTGCAGCCGCTGCTGAGGCAGATCCTGAGATTGCTCCAAACAAAGCATTGGCTCCGATATTTGTAACAAGTAAGGCTCCTGGAAGCTTTCCTAAGATTGCCATTACAAAGTCAACTAATCTTTTGGCTATTCCTCCCTCATTCATCAGGTTTCCTGCTAGGATAAAGAAGGGAATCGCCGTTAAGGTGAAGGAGCTCATGCCGACGAAGGTTCTTTGAGCTGCCGTTAGGGTTGCTACATCTGCTGGTACTGTCGTTAATATTGTGATGATTGAAGCTATACCTATGGAGAAGGCAATTGGCACTCCAGTCGCTAAGAGTATAACTAAAGATAATAAGATTATGGCTAGAGCATTTGCACTCATTTTTTACCTCCTTCATATTTGGCTACTTCTTCTGTTTCATTGGCCATATTTGAAGCAATTTCTTCGGTTGATTTGGCCTTTACAAACTTTTCCTTGCCGGCAAGGATATCTTTAATGTTCATTATCGTATAGCAAATATTAATAATTCCAGTAATAGGAAGTGGAATGTAGAAATATCCTACTGCTATAGTTAGGGATGAGGTCGTCTGACTTAGAGCAAGCTTAGTTATAGCGATTCCTCCCATGGTTAGAACTGTTAGGGAGAAAATCAAGATCATAAGCTCTCCAAAGATTTTAAGGACCTTTTGAGTCTTTGGCTCTCTTTTTTCTACTAGAACTGGTATATTCATATGACCTTTCTCGCTTACTACAAGACTTGCACCAAAGAGGGTTGACCATGCAAATAGATAAGCTACCAATTCTTCTGACCAGGTAGATGGATTATTTAGGACGTATCTTGTAAATACTTGCCATACTACGAGGATAAACATGATCAAAAGACTTGCCCCTGTTAGGACTTTCAATATATTGTCTAAGGTTTTTCTCATATCAGCCCTCCTTTGCTGGGTATTCTTCGTTATATTTTTGGATAGCATCGTAGAAAGGAGCTAGCTTGTCATTTCTTTCTAGAACTTCCTTTGTAAGTGGTGCTACAGCGTCTACGAAAGGCTTTTGGTCAGGATAGATAAATTCTACTCCCATTTCGCTTGCTTTCTCCTTAGCCTTATCTACTGCTACTTTCCATTCTTTTCTTTGTACTTCGTTTAAAACTTTAAATCCCTCATCAAAGACTTTTCTATCTTCCTCTGGAAGGCCTTCTAACCAGCTGTAGTTTGCAATTACAATATCTGGAACCATTTGGTGCATATCGTAAGAATAGTACTTGCACACTTCTCCGTGGCCATTATCTGTAAGACTCATCTCGTTATTTTCCGCTCCATCGATAATACCTGATTGAAGAGCAGTATAAACTTCACCAAAGCCCATAGGTGATGCAGAAGATCCTAATAGATCCATCATCCTAACATTGGTTGGAGATTGTTGAACTCTTATCTTTAATCCGCTAAGGTCCTCTGGAGAATTCACTGGTTTATCCTTGGTATAAAAGGACCTAGAACCTGCATCTAGCCAAGTTACTCCTTCAAATCCACCTTCTCTTGTAGATTCAAAAATAGGCTTAACAATTTCTGGATCGTCCATTACATGATGGTAGGCTTCGCTTGATGCGAAAAGATATGGGAGGTTAAAGATTTCCCAAACATCATTGAAGGTCTCAAGGATTGCGTTACTTGCAACACAGATATTGATCGCTCCAGTTTGGGTTAGCTGAACCATGTCGATTTGCGATCCCAAAAGTTCTGATGGATAAACTTGTATATCATATTTGTCTCCAAGCTTGTCTTCTACATATTCCTCAAAAGCCAGAAGTCCCAAGTGAGTTGGGTGGTTTTGGGATTGGTTGTGGCCGACTCTTATAATTGTCTTTTGACTCTCGCTATCTGCCTTAGAACAGGCAGTAAATATAAGAGCAAAAATAACAGCCATAAAAATAGTTTTAAATTTACTTTTCATACTTTCTCCTTTCATAATTAAACAGTTTCCTTCTCTATTAGCTTCGCCTTGACCATGATGTTATTACTAGCTTCTTCACCCTTCATAATTTTAAATAAATTGCTAAGAGCAAGGTCTACTTGCTTATCTATCCTCTGATCTATGGATGTGATAGTTTGATTGGTAAAGTTAGTCGCATCAATATTATCAAAACCTATTAGGCCAAGATCTTCTGGAACCTTGTGACCTGAGTTTACATAAAGCTTGTAAAATATAACAGCAAGACTATCAAGCTCAAACTGAATACAATCGAAATCATTTTTAGATATAAAATCAATCAGACCATTAAACTCAGAGACTTCATGACTTGTAAGCTTATATTCTACAAAATTAGGCTTGTCATAATATCTGTAAAGAGCTTCAATAAATCCAGCCTTCTTGGCCACATATGAACGAGTAACAAAACCCCTATCCAAGGAAACATAGAGTGGCTTCTTGTAGCCTTTTTCCTCAAAAAGATTCACCGCCTGATCCATAGCATCAATTTCATCTATGTAGACATTAACAATCCTATCGCTATCTATATTAGAGCTAACATTTAGCATGGCCATTGGTATATCCTTACTTACTTCGACAAGGGTCTTGTAGAATTCTTCTTGCTCGTAAGTAGATCCAACTCCGATAATTGCCTCTACTTGATTTTCTAAAAGTAGATCAAGGTAAGATCTCTTCTTTGCCAGATCATCAGTAGTCACGCACAAAAGTGTAGAAAACCCTGAAGACTCTAACTTTCTTTCAAGCTCATAGGCCGATTGTGACTCGAAATACTTCCTTATATCAGGAACCATAATTCCTATAAGCTCGCTGCTTTTCTTGGCAAGAGATCTTGCAATCCTATTGGGAGTATATCCGTTCTCTTTGATTACCTTCTCGATCTTCTCCTTAGCCTTCTTACTGACATTGTTTTGCTTGTTAATAACACGAGAAACAGTGGCAGTTGAATAGCCCGAAGCTTTGGCTATATCATATATATCCATAACTTACCTCCTATAAAACCCTTTCCCAAAGCTGAAATGAGAAATCTGTAAGCCTAATCTTAGTTTTATTTAGCAAAATCAATATCTTGCTGCTTTTATTGCAACCGCTTACATATTTATATTATTATATTATCTCATTGTTTGTGAAATGTCAAATGATTTTAAAATTTTTATAGTAAAATTTAGCAAAGAAAAAAGCCCTTGCATAATAAGAGTCTCAAAGATCTAATTAATCTAGATCACTCTTACTTTTGCAAAAGCTTAATTTATTTTCCGATTTTTTCTTCCCTTCCATAATAGAAAAGATATTGTTGGGCGTAGCCAGCGTTTTTGCCGAAATATTTTCTAGCATAATCGTCAACTTGTTTCTTAGGGACTTCCTTTTTGATAAAAAGTGTCTCCATAACTCTTTTAATCCACACATCTACAGGGAAGGTCTCTCTCCTGTGGTAGGCAAAAAGCAATATGCAATCAGCGACCTTTGGTCCAACTCCAGGAAGTTCCATTAGCTTTTTCCTGAGGTCTTCTGTATCTAGCTTACTTGCTCCATCTAGCTGACCCTCATAAATCATCCTGCTTGCTTCTACTATCCTCTTATCCCTAAAACCTACTCGGGCATATTCTCTTAGGTCCTCAGGCTTAACCTTCATCAAGACTTCTGGCCTTGGGAAGGAATAATATTTTCTTCCCTTATATTCTCCTATATAATCCCCGTATCTTTCAGATATAATCCTTACAGCCTTTTTAATCCTAGGAATTTGGTTGTTGGCTGAGATTATAAAAGAAATTGTAGTCTCAAAGACTTCTTGGTTTAGGATTCTAATCCCGTAGCCATAGGCTGTAGCCTTTTCCATTACCGGGTCAATCGCCACTTCTTTCTTGATAGCATCATAATCAAGCCCTAAGTCGAAGTAGTCGTAAAAGATTTCATTAAAATCTTCTAGACTAATATTTCTTATAAGACTTACTCCCTCATCAAGCTTTAGGACATTAATAATTTTTCCTAAAAATACTGCTGTGTATGACCCATCTTCTTCCTTGTGGAAGTTGAAACATTGGCCACATTCAAAAATATGACTCGGTTCAAAAGAGGCCTCCCTAAGGATTAGCCCCTTGTCAGTTTCTTCAATATTAATTTTTCTTTTTGAATCTGTCGTATATCTTTCCACTATCTTATCCTTACTGCATGTACTGCTAGTCTTTGATCCTCATAATCATATTGGCAGGTTGATAGGGTTACTATGGTATCATCTTCGTTAAACTCTCTTGTATCAAGACTTACCTCAGACATATCCTTCAATTTATTAAAATATGGAATCTTGTCAGCATCGTACATAAATTCAAGAGTCCTATAGTCATAGTCGGAAGGAGTACCATAAGCTGAGAATATCTCGTATTCACGAAGGCCTTCTTCTGTTGTTACATACATAACCCTGTGATTTTCAGCAAATTCTTGCTCTCTATACTTATCAAGCGGAGTAAACATTGACTCAAGCTCTAGATGGTGACCGTAAATTACAGTATTGTCATCGTTTAAGTCGGTTGAATTGTTGGTATCCATAAAGATAGAACCTGCTATATCATATTCCTTGTTGAGTCCCTTCCTTAGATAGAAGCTGTTATCTTCCGCATGGAGGATTGGGTATTTGATTGCTGTGTTAGGAATTTCGATAACTCCTACTACATCTGAGTTTTCTTCCTTGAACTTCTTTAGTAGATAGAGGTTTTGCTCCTCAAGCTTTTTGAACTTTTCTTCTTCTGTTAGTTCCTTATCATCATTTCCATTTTTAGCCTCGGTCTTACTTTCTTCTATAAGGCCTGCTATGTGTTTGTTATTTTTCATATTAGTCCAGTAGTCATAGCCTCTCTTGCCTAAGATCCCTATGCAAACAATTATGATGACTATTAGGATAAATCTAATAACAGATATTACTTTGTTTTTCATCGAACCACCTTTGTATAAACTTTAAAATATTCATATAATAAGTATAATATACCTTAATGAAGATATTATGAAAGTTTTTAAAAAATGAGGTGAAATAATGAAAGATTACAAACTATTCGTAGGAACTGTATGCCCATATTGTAAAAAAGTCGAAAACTTTATGAAAGAAGAAAATATAGAACTTGAAGTTGTAAATATAAATGAAGATAGAGATGCCCTAAATGAACTAGTAGAAAAGGGAGGAAAAAGACAAATCCCTTGCCTCTACCATGACGGAGAATATCTCTACGAGTCAGACGACATCATAGAGTTTTTGAAGGCAAATAAATAGGATACCCTATGATAAAATTAGTAGCATCAGATATTGATGAAACACTGGTAGATAATGATAAAAATGTACCAGAGAGAAATAGAATCGCCATCCAAAAGGCTCAAGAAAAAGGCATTATAGTGATGCTTGCCACAGGTCGTGGTACTTACGAGCTTTTCGATATACCTAAACAGGCTGGAGTAATCCACGATGATCGTTATGTGATCTGCTGTAATGGGGCGATTATTATGAATGTTAAGACCAAAGAGATTGTCCACTCCATGGGACTAAAGTATGAATATGCCAAGACAATTTTTGATTATGCCTATGCTAACAATCAAACTTGCTATATTTACACCCTAGATCACAAGTATGGTCTCAATCTCGATCGTGATTCCTATGCGGAAGAACAAATCACCGAGCTTACTGACAATAACATTGATTTTATAAAAGATCAAATCATCCTAAAGGCCATCCTTAAAAACAAGGACATGAACTACCTTCAAGGACTAGAAATCGACATAGCCTATCTTACCAACTATGATGTAGAGATAGCCTATTCCTCAGATATGTTCATGGAAATAAATGCCAAGGGTGTAAACAAGGCAAGGGCCTTGGAGAAGGTATGTGAACACTATGGTATTGGACTTGACGAAGTATTAGCTATTGGAGATAACTACAACGACGTAGCCATGCTAGGAGAGGCTGGCACTTCTGTCGCTGTAGCCAACGCCCACCTTCAGGTAAAAGAATCCGCAAACTTTGTAGCGGAAGCTACAAATGAAGAGGGTGCTGTAGGTGAAGCTATAGAAAGATTTGTTTTGAACAAATAAAATAAGAGCCGTTGCAAGTAAAATGCAACAGCTCTATTTTTTTACCAAGTTTGATAATTTTCCTTATAGTACTTATATCCAAAATATCCAAGGCCTCCGACTACAAGTACTGGCAAAAGCTTAATTACAAGTCCTAAGAATCCTCCAATTACTGCTAGTGGCAAGGCCAATAGGATAACCACTAATAAAACAGGTAGGAATACTAGGGCCAATACAAGTCCAATTATTCCTAGACCCAACTTAAATATAAACTTAATCATTCCCCCTCCTAAAACTAGGAAAAGTATTAGCATTGCTATTGTTGCCATAATTATCTCCTTTATTCTTCTTAAGATAATTATACGCATTATTAAGTTATTTTCAAGTTATATCACTAATATTAATTTCGCAATTAATTATCTTAAATATCCTTGATCAAAATGTCAAATTCTTGAACGAAAGTTTTTCCCTCTTCGAGATAGAAAGGCTCTAACTTATCATCTAGGAAGCTTTTCCCATTGTAAGTAGGCTCAATACAGATATAATCATCCAAAAAGTCAGACCATAAGGTAAAAGTACCTACATTTTTACTTCCCTTAATTTCCACTTTCATATCTGCCTTAGCAAATTCCATAGAAGAAGCCTCAATGAAAATAGAATCAGGAAGGTCTTTCTTTTCTATTTTATATTCCCTTAGACTCAAATCTTCGAAGCTTGTGGCAAAGTATGGGTGAAAGGCAGGAGCCAGAGGAAGGCTTTTCTCTCCCTTATTTTCTATAGTAAGCTTTGTCCTTAATCCATCTTCCAACAATTTATAGGAAATTTCAAAATAAACTTTATCATAAGAGCCGAGGCCTTTAAGTCCTAGCTTAAGATAATCCTTCCCATAATCTTTTACTTCCCATTTCTTATCTCTGCCGAATCCGTGGCTAGGAAGTTCATTTAACAGTTTATCATCAGAAAAATTAGGGGCGCACACATGCATGCCACCCCTAATCTTGTAAGAATCGCCCAAAGGAAGGCTCTTTTTATCGAAAAACACATCCTTATCTTTGAAGGTAAAGCTTTCGACATAGGCCCCTTCCTCGTTGATATGGGCTCTTAGATTCTTATTATTTATAATTTTCATATATTACTCTGCAATAGCTGGTGTTGTTGGTTCTGGTCTTTGTCCTAGTTCATCATCCATAATATAAACTGAGTGCCAGTCATCTCCAACTCTTTCAAGTCTTGTAACAAGCTTGTTGAATGTTTCTTCTTCTTCAACTTGTTCATCGATGTACCATTGGATAAAGCTTCTTACCCTCTCATCAACCCCGTTTGCTTCTTTGGCGATATTTGTGATTCTTCTTGTAACTTCTTTTTCATGCTCTAGGGCAGATTTCATTACGTCAAGTACTGAATCATATTCTGCTCTTGGTTCAGGAATTGCTTTATAAACTGGTTTGTAACCAACAGATTGGAGGAAGTTTTTCATTCCTTCTCCGTGATTGATTTCTTCTGTTACTTGTTGTTCCATCCAATTTGTGAATCCTTCAAGGTCTAAATCATCAGTATATGCTGCCATAGCCTTGTAAATATAAGCTGACTCGAATTCAAAGTTCATTTGTTCATTGATTAAATCTAAAATTTTCTTATCCATTATTTTAATTCTCCTTCTTCGATGTAATTATCATATAGGGTGTAGACCCCATATATGTACATACCCTTTTTTATAATTATATCTATCACTTCATTTATAGAAGTCGGGAGGATATCTACTGTGAAAGAGTGATCCTTGATAGTAAATCTCTTTGATTTAATGATTTTTTTCTCCATCAAATCATTAAAAATACCCACAGCAATAGACCTCTCGAATCTTTTATCCAAGTCGAAAGTTACAGGATAAACTTCGTCTGCCTTATCTTTATCTAGTATTTTCTTAATAAGCATCAAATCTTTCATAATCCTCTCCTATAAGAATATTACCCAATAATCAAAAAAACTAACTTCTTTTAGAAAATATTCCTCATAAGAGAATATAAGTTGTTATTTATAGATAAATTATATTCAAAACTATTTGCTAGCAGAGCATTAATCTCCTATAAATTCTTATGCTTTTCTTCCATTTCCTTAAAGGAGAAAATACAACCGCAATAGTCTTGTCTGTAGAGCTCGTACTTGTTTGAAAGCTCTATGGATTTCTTGTAGCCATTTTTCTTCTTAAAGTCTGAATAAAGATATTTTACCCCATATTCCTTCTCCAAACTCTCCCCTATCTCATTAAGCCACTGGCTGTTTTTGTAAGGAGAAATCGAAAGAGTAGTAGAAAAGTAATCGTAGTAATTTTTTTGGGCAAACTTTGCCGTCTCTTCTAGCCTTAACCTATAACATTTATAGCAGGCCTCTCCCCCCTCATGGTCATCCCTCCTAAGCTTTGCAATCTCAGCAAAGTCAGATATGTCATTTGGAGGAAAGATTATCCTAGACTCTATGCCAAGAGCCTCCTTTAAGTTTCTTAGGGTATCCACCCTTTTTTCTAGCTCACTTGTAGGATAGATCATGGGATTATAATAGAAAAGATCAATCTCAAAATCCTCATATATCCTCTCTATAACCGCAGTTGAGCAAGGAGCACAGCAGACCTGCATCAAAAGCCTTGGCCTTAGGCCCTTTTTCTTGTTTTCTTTTATAATCTCTTCCATCTTGAGATTGTAGTTGATTTTTTGCATTTTTATCTCCTTTAGAGAATTTTCGTAAAAAATAAACCGCAAGTCGTAACCTGCGGTTGTAAGTCTTTGATTATCTCTTTGAGAATTGAGATGATTTTCTTGCCTTTTTGAAACCAGGTTTCTTTCTTTCTTTTTTACGAGAATCTCTTGTTAAGAATCCTGCTCTCTTAAGGGCTTGTCTATAGTCAGGGTTAGCAATTAGTAGCGCTCTTGCGATAGCGTGTCTGATTGCTCCTGCTTGTCCTGTATATCCTCCACCATTAACATTGATCTTGATATCGTAGTTGTTTAGGTTTTCTGTTAATTCAAGTGGTGATTTTGCTATTACTTTTAGTGTATCATAGTTGAAGTATTCGTCTAGGCTTCTTCCATTAACAAGGATTTCTCCCTTACCAGAAACCATAGTACATCTAGCTACAGATGTCTTTCTTCTTCCTGTTGATTGAATTATATCTGCCATCTAAGCCCTCCTTAATTTAATTCCAAAACTTCAGGCATTTGGGATTCATGTCCGTGTTCGCTACCAGCGTAAACTCTAAGCTTCTTAGCCATAGCACGACCAAGCTTGTTGTGTGGAAGCATGCCCTCAATTGCATGTGTTACGATAAATTCAGGTTTTTTAGCTTTCATGTCCTTGAATTTAGTAATCTTTTGTCCACCGCTGTATCCTGAGTATCTTTGGTATTCTTTTTGGTCTTCTTTGTTACCAGTAAGAACGACTTTGTCAGCATTGATTACAATAACATAATCTCCAGTATCGTAGTGTGGAGTAAATGTTGGTTTGTTCTTTCCTCTTAAGATTGCTGCAACTTGGCTAGCTAGTCTACCTAGAACCATTCCTTCTGCATCAACGACATACCATTTTCTGTCGATTTGATCAGGAGTTGCAGTCCATGTTTTTTGATATTTCATAAAATTCCTCCTATAAATTTTTCGCCTACTATATTTAGACACCGCTTCTAGTAGGTGGCGGCTTTACTCGTCCTGACATTTGTTTATAATCGCATTCAGGATTTGCGATTTCAATCGAAAAGCTTCATAAAAGAAACCTTAAGTTGACTCATATATAATACTACTGAATCTAGATCTTGTCAATTATTTTACTACTTTCTAGAGATTATTTTCCTTAAAATCAAAGTTACTATAATCGTTAAAATTACAGATAATATAGAAGCACCAATTGCAACATCTAACTTGAGTAAAATCCTATAGATTATAAAACCGAATACCCAACTTATAATATTTACTTTCTCATCTACTTTTGACTTTTCATTCTTTAAGAAAAAATCTCCTATCTGAACTGCTATCATAGGGGCAAAAACAGATCCTATTAAATAGAGGAAGTTTGTAATATCATCCATCGGAAACACAATAGCTAGGATAATGCCAACTACGCTTACTATTATTGCAACCTTCTTTCCATCTGCATTTTGCTTGATTGATTCAAATGAAATCCCTGCTGAATATGCGTCTAGGAAAGTTGTAGTTACAGTAGATAAGATTATTATGATTATAGCCAAAGATCCTATTCCTGAATAGGAAAATATTGCAGAAAGGGTTGATTCTCCAGTAGCCATCGCTCCCGTAAGTCCAATGATATACATCCACATGGATACTAGGGAATAGATTCCTACAGAAATCCAAGTCGCCTTCTCTGGCTTTTCAGCCTCTGATGTGTAATCAGATATTAGAGGAAGCCAGCTCATAGGCATGGCTATAGCAAGTTCTACTGCTCCTCCAAAAGATAGGGCCTCGGAGCTTGCTTTTGTTATCAAACTACTTGTAAAAGCCTTTCTAGACATCAAAATCGTTAGGACAAAGAGGGCTACCATTGAAACTGTATTTATCTTGCCAAGATTGGTAATCCCTACGGCAATCCAGATTATTATAAGAATTCCAATAAGAAGAGCCCAAATATTATTTCCCCTTCCAAAAAGTTCGCCAGAAGAGATCGCTCCATCATAGATCATTATAGCAGTCCAGCCTACTAGTTGGAGGAAATTTAGGATTGCAAAAAATATACCACCGAGTCTTCCAAAACTAAGCTTTGTCGCCTCCATTGCAGAAAGACCTGTTCTAGCACCAATAAGCCCTGACAAGCTCATTAGGATAAAGCCTGCTATATGACCTATAATAATAGCAAGGATAGCACTTTTAAAATCCATGGAGGCATAATAAGTCCCTGTCAAAATCTCTGCTATTGAAACTCCTGCCCCAAACCAAATTAAACTATTTTCATATATACTTGTTTTCTTTTCCATAAATTCCTACTTCTTGTATTCATCCTTAATATCAAAGGCGTGATTCATTGGACCAGATCCCTTTCCTAGATTTAGGCCATCCTTTAGGCAGCCTTCCAAATATTTTTTCGCTTTTCTTATAGCTTCTTCTAGGTCATAGCCCTTGGCGATATTTGCTGCTATAGCTGAAGAAAGAGTACATCCTGTACCATGAGTGTTGGGATTGTCAATTCTTTCTCCCTTAATCCAAATCCCAGATCCATTTGCGTAAAGATAGTCATTGGCATCATTTATTCTATGGCCACCTTTAAGAAGGACGTTTACTCCATAATCTTCATAGATCTTCTCTGCTGCCTTTTCCATATCAGCTTCATCCTCTATCTTTAGAGAAGAAATTAATTCTGCCTCTGGGATATTTGGTGTTATGAGTAAAGCTTGCGGGAAAAGTTCTCCTTTTAAAGCTTCTATGGCATCGTCTTTCAAAAGCTTAGATCCTGAAGTTGCTACCATAACAGGATCAAGAACTATATTTTTTGCTCCATATTCCTTTAATTTAATAGCTATTGTCCTAATCAAGTCTTTATCAGAAACCATACCAATCTTAACAGCATCTGGGAAAATATCAGTAAAAACCGCATCCATTTGTTTTGCTAGAAACTCACTAGTCACATCCATAATTCCACTTACCCCCCTAGTATTTTGAGCAGTAAGGGCAGTGATAACAGACTCAGCAAAGACCCCATTAAGACTCATAGCCTTAAGATCAGCTTGAATACCAGCTCCTCCAGAAGAATCAGAGCCAGCAATAGTAAGTGCTACTTTCATAAAAACCTCCATATTTTATTACAAGAAAAATTCTCAAAGAAAAAAGCGGAAGACAAAACAAAGTCATTCCGCTTAATAAATCTCCCTACGTTGGCATTATCCAAATCAGGTAAGGTCGAGGGTTACACCCTCCTCTCAGATCCTAAAAGAACTCCCTTGCTTTATTCTTTTTATATTTAAATTGTAATATTAGAAAATAAGAAAGTCAAATGGGAAAGGTATTTTATAAAATATCTTTGACAAAATATTTTTAGATATTAAGTTATCTTAATATTAGAATATATCTTGAAGTAAGGTTGGACCCTTCGAACCTCAGGGAGACAGCTAAGGGGGGGCGGCAGAGGCCCCCTCTACCTTTCTCCCTGAACCCTCTTTTCATTCACCCCCTCTGCTCCTTAAGCGGAGTGCGAAAAAGGTCGATTTGCTACGCAAATCTTTGTTGGTAGGGGGATCCCTTCATCTTAATTGTCCTTGAATTTAACAATGTCTAATCTCCGTCTCTCTAAAAATCGATAACTCGCTAACGCTCAAACAAATCGATTTTCTCAACGAGAGACTTGATTAGACATTTCTACTCGTCCATTGAGTGAGGGAGGGGTAAGCTTTGCTTTCGCAAAGCGTATCATTTTTTATTCTTTATATTACATATTACTTTAAAAAATAATTCTGACCTAGCGAAGCTAGGAAGAATTTTTCAGTTTATTCAGATATAGATACATAATATGCTTTAGCATATCTTACAAATACCTTTACCGAGTATCATGTATAATCAGAATGAGCGTTAAGAAAATTTATCTGTTTGAGCGAAGCGAGTTATAAATTTTTAGCGAATGATGATTAGGAATCCTAAGCTACTAAGCAAATTAAAACGAAGAGTTCTGCCTAATAAAAAAGATTGGCGTAAGCCAATCAACAAATTCCGCACTCCGCTAAGGAGCAGAGGGGGTGAGGGGAAAAGGGGTCCTAGGGGAAAGACTGGAGGGGGCCTCTGCCGCCCCCTTAGGCTGTCCCCTAGAGAACGAAGGTATTAATTTTATTATAATAATAACTAGATTCTTCAGATAACTATATCAAAACATTTTTAGTCTCAGATATTTTGAAGAAAAATATCTCCCCTACTTCCTAATATTCCTATAAGTCCCCGCCGAAAACAATAATATCATTGGATATAGTTCCAATCTTCCAAATAGCATGGCGAAGGTTAGGGTTAGTTTTGATAGTTTGCTCATTGCCTCAAAGCTTGTTACTGGGCCGAAGTCTATTAGTCCTGGACCTACGTTGTTGAAGGTGGTGGCTACTGCTGAGAAGGCTGATTCGAAGTTATTTGTCTCGAGCGTTATTACTAGCATAAATATTATAAATAAGAAGATATAAACCAAGATGTATCTGTTTATGGATTCTTCTACTTCCTTGTCTACCCTTTTGCCGTCCATCTTGTTTACACTTACTCTAAGTGGGTTTAGAGCTTTTCTTATTTGGTTTAGGGCTGATTTGAACAAAACTACAAATCTAGAAACTTTTATTCCACCTGCAGTTGATCCTGCACAACCTCCGACAAACATCAAAAATATCAAGATATGTCTAGAAAAAAGTGGCCAGGCCCCATAGTCAAGGGATACGTATCCTGTCGTTGTTATAATTGAGGATACTGTAAATAGGGAAGTCACTCCAGTAAAAAACGAGCTATCGTACATACTTCTTATGTTAAAGAAGATAAGTAGGGCAGTCGTAGCTACTATGCCCAAGTACCAATAAAGCTCCTCACTTTTGAATGCTTGTCTAGCTGATCTTATGAGTGAAAAATAATAAATATTAAAGTTGATCCCGAAGGCTAGCATGGCTATAGATAAGACTATCTCAATATATCTTGAATTGTAATATCCGATAGATGCGGCCTTATTGGAAAATCCTCCAGTTCCAGCTGTTCCCATGGCGTGAATTATTGCATCAAATAGATTCATTCCTCCAAAAAGGAGTAAGATTATTACAATTACAGTAAGGGCTATATACATTAGGTAAAGGACCCTTGCTGTTTGAGATAGTTTCGGAGTGATCTTGCCGAAAGTTGGCCCTGGTACTTCTGCCTGCATTAGGGAAGATGACTCCTTGTTGGCCTTTGGCATTATGGCAAGGGTAAATACTAAGATTCCCATTCCTCCAATAAAGTGGGAGAAAGATCTCCAGAAAATTATCGAATTAGGAAGAAGCTCCACGTTACTTGCAACTGAAGCTCCACAAGTTGTAAAACCACTCATCATCTCAAAAAAGGCATCGACGAAGCTTGGGTAGTTGCTTGCTGTTAGATAGAGGGGGATTGCCCCTATTATAGAAAATATTATCCAACAAGAGGCTGTGATAAACATGGCCTCTTTGGTGAAAATATGACCCTTGGCTGAGCCAGATCTCATAAGTATAAAGCCTAAAAGAAAGGCTAAGACAATTGGTATTACAAAATTTCTTATATCTATTAAACTTTCCCTATAGATCAGACCTACAAGTAGGGGAATAAGCATAAGCATAGCCAAAACTTGCATTAGTCTTCCTATAGTATATTTAACTACTGATCCGTTCATATCTACTCCACTATATCATCTATGGTTTGGAAGCTGTGATTAGTTGTGATAACCAAAACCCTATCTCCCAAAGAAATCATAGAATCTCCGTTTGGTACTTCGATTGCCCCGTCTCTTTCTTCGTGCTTTATACAAGCTATCAAGGTATCTTCTCTGATGTTTAAGTCCTTTAACTTCTTGCCAAAGATTTCTGAATGCTCAATTGCAGCAAACTCAATTACCTCTACCTCATCATCTTCTAATCTATATAAAGAAGTGATAGACGATCCACGGGCGTTCTCCTTGCTTCTTATAATCCTATTTATAACATCACTGGCAGCTCTTTTTGGGGTAAAGGTAGTATCGATATCTAAAATACCTGTCATCTTGATAAGCTTAATTCTATTTACCTTTGAGATTATCTTCTCGATTCCATATTTTTTGCCAAGTAATGAAATCAAGATATTTTCCTCATCCATACCTGTAAGACAAACCATAGCATCGAAGGTGTTTACCCTTACTTCTTCGAGTACGTCAGGATCAGACCCATCAGCATTTATAACTACAGCGTCAGAGTACTTTTCGCTGAAGGCTTCTGCCTTTTCCTTATCGATCTCTACAAGAGTTACATTAAAGCCTCTTTCCAATAATAAACCAGTCAAGTGAGCAGAAATTGAGCCTGCTCCAATGATTAGGACGTTTTTAATCTCGTATCTATCGAGAACTTCCTGCTTGTAGAACCTATCTACGCCTTCCTTCTCTCCAATAACGTAAATCTTCTCCCCCTTCTCAAGGACGTAGGATCCGTGAGGTATATAGATTTTACCATTATTATTTACAATTCCAATAAGGGTGTGGTAATTTGCAGAGTAAGCATTAAGGTCGGATATCCTAGACCCAGCAAGAGTCGAATCTTCCGATATAACTATCTCCATCATGATAGCCTGGTCTCTGAAAAATCCCTCTACGTTTAGGGCGTGTGAATACTTAAGGGCTCTTTGGATGTCCTTAGCAGCTATAGATTCTGGATTGACTATCCTTGTAGCTGATGTAATCTCCTCAACAAGCTCCTTTTGCTTCATGTATTGAGGATCTCTAAGTCTAATGATAATATTTTTAGCCCCTAGCTTTTTGGCCATGGTTGAAGCGATTAAGTTGACATCATCAGATAGGGTGATTGCAATAAATAAATCACAAGATCCTACATTAGCATCGATTAAGACCTCAGGATCTCTTCCATCTCCGACAATACCCATAACATCGTTGGCAGCAAGGAGCCTATCAAGGACGTCCTTGTCGTGATCTATTACTAAAATATCGTGGCCTTCCTCAGCCAAATCGCTCGTAAGATACGATCCTACCTTACCAGCTCCCAGTATTATAATATTCATATTCCCTCCTAGATTACTTAAGTATAGCACTTATACATTTAAAATCAAATATAGTCTATATATATTTTAATAAAAAATATTCAACTTTGATAATTTTAATAACAACTTTTACTCATATTTTATAACAAGTAGAAAATAATTCAATATCTTCCTTAAGAGTAAGTTCTGAAATAAAATTTATAATCCTAGTATATTTTAATTTATCTTGATAACTAATTATTATACGAAATTATATATTGACAGATTTATCAATCTGATGTAGGATATACTTAGTTAATTTATCACGCTAATATGTTTTATGGAGGACTTATTATGAAAAAAACTTATAGGCTGCCCTCTTTGTTTGAGGCGATTTTACCTATTATTACTATGATATTTTTGATGATTTATGTCTTTGCCTTCGCCAAGGAAGGCGGAGAAAATATTTACGATGCTGCCCACCTTCCTCTTATTATAGGAATTATTGTAGCAAGCCTTGTAGGACTTGTTTGTGGGAGAAGTTTTAGGGAAATGGTCGATGGTATGATCGAGCGAATTAGAACAACTCTTGATGCGATTTTAATTCTTCTAACTGTTGGCCTTTTAATTTCTTCATTTATGATTTCAGGAACTATCCCTGCCCTTATCTATTATGGTTTGACCTTCCTTAGCCCTAAGCTCTTCCTTCCAATAGGTTGTATCATTACGGCCCTAGTTGGTCTTGCTTGTGGGTCTTCTTGGACTGCTACAGCGACTATTGGTATAGCCTTTATGACTATAGGTCAAGGCCTTGGCATTAGCCCTGCCATAACTGCAGGTATGGTAATCTCTGGTGCCTATATTGGAGATAAATTCTCTCCCCTATCAGATACCACAAACCTTGCTGCAGGAGTAGCAAAAACTGGGCTTTTCGACCACGTTACTGCTATGGTTTCTACAACAGGACCAGTCTTTTTGATAGCTCTCATCCTTTATAGTTTCATTTCTTTTAGGATTGATGTTACAAACTACGATCCAAATATTGCCGAAGGAATCAAGGCAGCACTCGCTAGCAATTTTAACTTAAATCCCCTAGTACTTTTGCCAATCCTTTTGATAGTTCTTGTCTGTGTCCTAAGGATTGAAGGCCTTGCTGGTGTTATGATTTCTGTATTTGTTGGTCTAGTATTTTCTATGATCTTTCAAAAACAAAGAAGTCTCGCAGAAATTTTCGCCATTCTCCACTACGGACCAGACATAGAAACTGGCAATGAGTTCGTGGATATGGCCCTTTCCAAGGGTGGTATGGATAATCAAATGTGGACGGTCAATCTCATCCTCCTTGCGGTATCCTTCGGTGGATCCTTGGAGCGAGCTGGGATTATCGAAAGACTATTCGCTCACCTTAAGGAGAAAATCAATTCAGTAGGAGGCCTTGTTTTTCTTACAATGCTTACATCAATTTTCTGTGATGCTACTATGTGCGATCAGTTCCTAGGAATTGGAGTCCCTGCTCCTTTGTATGAGGATAAATACGATGAGATAGGTCTTTCTCGTAATATGCTTTCAAGGACCCTTGAAGATGCAGGTACACTTTGGGCAGTTATGTTTCCGTGGACGGCCTGTGGAGCCTATCAGATGAAGACTCTTGGAGTAAGCCCCCTAAGCTTTTTCCCTTTTGCCTTTGTCAATCTCCTAAACCCAATCTTTGCCCTAGTCACAGCCCTTCTTAAGAGAAATATCTTCTGGGCAGATGGGTCTTACACAAATATATTTGGCAAGACTAAGATGAAAAAAATGGCCAAGGCACCAAAGAAAGCTCAAGCCTTTGCCCTTAGCCAATTAGAAAAGTTAAGAAAAGAGGGAAAGACCCCTCAAATCAATTAAATATCCACAGTAAAAGAGGAGCTTATTAACTAGCCTTCTTGATTAGATTCCACTCTAACCTTGAGCCTAGTCATAACAGCTCGTCTTGTTACTTCTTAAATTTCGTTTTCTTCAACATAGTCCAGATAGTTATCAGATAATCTCGCAAGGACTATCGCTGTTGCAAATACTCCATAGACTACAGCTAGGAGGGATAGGATGCTTATAATAAGGATTTGTCCCATTCCAGCATCATTTCCACCCCATGTCATCATTAGTACTATAAGGACAATAACTATAACGATAGGAATTATGAAATATTTTAAATAAACCATGATAGTCTTTCCAAAAAGATCCTTACCAAGCTTAAATATATTTCTTATTGATGTCCCAAGACTTTCCTTTCTCTCACTTCCTACAAGCTTATCTGCAAGATAAAAGTTAGCGTAAGTTATAAGAATTGAAAAAATTAATGATGCGATAGCAACTAAGATAACAGTAAGTATCATTCCAAGGCTTTTTCCTATACCATTAGCTATTATACTTTGGGCAAAGACTACTCCTCCGCCCAAAAGCCCAATGGTTATAGTAAACAAGCTAACTATAAGAGATACTATAATGTTTATTAGGATAATCCTTCCTGTAATGAGATTTACTTGATTAAGGTACTCTCCAACTGATCCCATCCTGTTTCTAATAAGACCACTAGCTATGGCAAATTGAAACAAAAGAGAAATTAGAGATGTAATAAGTCCTGCAATTATGCTCAAAACAGTTGAATCCTTGCTTATATAATCAAATAATGTGCTAGTTATAAGAGCAACTAGAATTCCTATAAATTGAATTATAACTATAGATGATAATTTGTATTCTCTTTTCATAGAGCCTCCTTTTGTATAAATTATATCATTAATGGATACTTATCACAAAACTTTTCTACAATATATAAGAAGACCCAGTAAAGAAATATATTATCTTAAGCTCTTAACCAAATTTGAAATAAATTTAAAATGAGGATCCTTAGAGTCTCTTGCTATATCGAATAGGACCATCTCGGTGTTTACAAGGACTGCGCCCATTTGCCCGAGGCTTGTTAAGGCTGTAGCCTTAAGCTCTTCTGTAAAGGAAGATACTGCATCTTCTACTAAGAAGACTTCAAGACCCATATCGAGGAGGCTCCTTACAGTTTGGTAAATACAAACGTGTCCTTCTGCTCCAACTACAAGGACCTTCTTAATATCTTTCTTCTCAATAAAATCTACTACTTCTGGAATAGCCGCATCGAAAAGAGACTTGGCAAAGATCTTATCTTCTTCGATTAATTCCAAAAGCCTATCATCACTCCTACCAAGTCCCTTTGGATATTGCTCTGTAGCTAGATAATTCATATCATATTCCTTAAAGGCCTTAAGGAGAGTTAAAGTGTTTGTTACAGTCTTCTCTCCATTTTCCATAGTCTTCATTAGCTTTGGTTGCTCGTCTACTACGAGTAGCAGAGTCTTTTGTCTATTTTGATAAATATCTTCTTCCAATGAGTTTATATAAAACTTGCTAGCTAATTTTCTTTCCATAAATCCCCCTGTCTATAATCTTTTACTTTCATCACTCTATCAATTGTAGCCAAAATCTTCGCCTTATTCTTAGACCATACCGGAAAGGCGATTTTTTCCCTAAGACCATCCCCTGTAAGTCTATTAATAACTACATCAGGATCAAGTCTTCTAAGCATAGCTACTACGATTTCTACATATGAATCCTTATCCATCCTGTAGGCTATATTTTCCTTCTCGTAGAAATCTAAAAGCCTAGTCCCCTTTTCAATATAAAGATTGTGAATCTTGACTCCCCAAATCTTTCTAGAATTAATATAGGAAATATCCGCCAGATAATCTCCCATAACCTCATAAGGAAGACCTACAATAATATGGACTAATATATTTATGCCCAAATTCTTAAGTTTTAATAAACCTTTGTCAAATTCCTCGTGCCTATAGCCCCTATTTATTAGAGAAATCGTCTTTTCATTTACGCTTTGCATACCAAGCTCCACCACGAGAAAGGTATTTGCCTTTAGCTCATCCAAAAGCTCTAAAACCTCATCAGATAAGCAATCTGCTCTAGTAGCTATGAAAAGACCTACTATGTCATCTTGAGAGATCACCTCATAAAACATCTCTCTCATCTTAGCCACATCCCCGTAAGTATTGGTGAAATTTTGAAAATAGGCTATATAGGCCTCATCCCTACCAGGTTTTGCCAAAAGCTTTTTCTGATAGGAAATCTGACGAGATATACTTCCCTTTTCTCTAAAAGTCCACTCGCCAGATCCAGAATCCGAACAATAAATACAGCCTAGGGAAGAAAGAGACCCGTCCCTATTAGGACAAGTAAATCCTCCATCCAAGGGAAGCTTAATCACTTTCTTATGAAACTTTCTCTTAAAAAAGGAATCCAGATCCTTATAACGCTTTTTATTTATTTCCATATAGCTATTATACTAGTGTGATGAAAAATTTTTAGAAAAATCTTTCCTACAAATTTCTATATCAAAATAGAAAACTATAATTTTACAATAAAATATCCATTCTAATTTTTGGCATATAAAAAGGGGACTAGCACTCTAAGCACTAGCTCCCTTGACTCTCTCCTTAGCTTTTGAAGAGATAAAAGCATATTCTATTTATCTGATATAATAATTATTTAATATTATATAAATTTAGTTTCAGATATCAAGAAAATATATCCTTAATCTTATTCAATATTAAGCTCTACATATTCCTTATCGTTAGCCTCAGCTACAGGTTCGTATGTTACTTTACCCTCATAGGTGTTGATTCCCTTAATTAGCTCTGGGAATCTCTCACATGCTCCCTTTAATCCAAGATCTGCTAGGGCCTTTGCATATTTTGTAGTTGCGTTTGATAGGGCGTAGGTTGATGTCATCGCTACTGCACCTGGGATGTTGGCAACTGCGTAGTGGATTACGCCGTGTTCAATAAATGTTGGATTAGTGTGGCTTGTTGGTCTGCCCTTTGTTAGGTCAGTTGAACCACCTTGGTCTATTGCAACGTCCACTATTACAGATCCTTCCTTCATTTGTTTAACCATATCTTCTTTGATTAGTTGTGGCGCACGAGCACCTGGGATTAGGACTGTTGAAATTACAAGGTCTGCGTTTTTAACTGCATCTTCGATATTTAGTGGGTTAGAATAGAGTGTTTCAATCTTATCTGGGAAGATATTGTGTAGTTGAGTTAGGGCTTCGATATTTACATCTAGAACTGTAACTCTTGCTCCCATACCTACTGCTATTCTTGTTGCAGCTGTTCCTACAGTACCAGCACCTACGATTACAACGTTGGCAGGTCTAACTCCTGGCACACCTTGAAGTAGGATTCCACGTCCACCTTTTGGTTTTGTAAGATATTGCGCTCCCTCTTGAACTGCCATTCTTCCTGCGATTTCTGACATTGGGCGTAGAAGAGGTAGCTTTCCGTCAAGTTGAACAGTCTCGAAACCAATTCCTGTAACCTTGTTTTCTATAAGAGCGTCTGTTAGCTCTGGGTTACTAGCAAGGTGAAGGTAGGTATAGATAATAAGACCTTCTCTAAAGTACTTGTATTCTTCCTTTAGTGGTTCTTTAACCTTATAGATAATATCTGCATTTTCCCAAACTTCTGCTGCAGTTTCTACGATTTCTGCTCCAGCTTCTTTATAATCTTCATCGCTAATTCCAGACGCAAGTCCTGCTCCAGATTCTATAATAACTTTATTTCCTGATTTAGTTAGTTCTGTACAAGCTCCAGGAATGATTGCCACTCTGGATTCTTGATCTTTTAATTCTTTAGGTATTCCAATAATCAAAATAATTCCTCCTTTTGTCTTTCCATAATAATATATACCCAAAATGAGCAAAATTAATAATTTTTATAGAGTATAATAATTTTATGATTAAATTAATAACAATAGATGTGGACGGAACTTTAGTAACTCCACTTAAAAGATTAACAAAGAAGAATAAAGAAGCGATCAAAAAAGCAAAGAAGGAAGGCATTCACATTGCCCTAGTTAGCGGCAGACCCTTCCATAGCATGATTCATCTTATAGAAGAATTAGACCTAGCCCAAAAGGGGCATTTTACAATCTGCCAAAACGGATCTTACATCTATGATAACTTCACAAGAAAGCCAATGTTTGGGACCCACCAAAGCCCAAAAGACCTCTTTATAGTAGATAGGATGCTTGAAGGCTTTAAGCTTGAATTATCTAGTATGGATGACGAGGGTTTTTACACCAGACACAAAAACCCAAACTTCTATACAAAAATGGACGCAAGAATAAACAAGCTTCCAATAAAGACAGTAGCCTACAAGGATTGGCCAGAAGATAAGGATTTTGGGAGATTTCTTATCCTAGGATCCGCAAGCGAGATAAGCCGCTTTATCAAAAATATGCCAAAAGCCTTAAAAGAAAACTACTACCCAGTCCAAACTGCACCTTTTCTAATAGAGGTGATGAACAAAAACACCAACAAGGGCTACGCCATAGGACAAATGATAGAAAGACTGGGCCTCGATATGAGTGAAGTCATGGCAATAGGAAACGAAAAAAACGACATCCCCATGCTAGAAAAAGCAGGCTTTGCCGTAGCTATGGGTAATGCCGTTGAAGAACTCAAAGTCCACGCTGACTTCATAACAAAATCCAACTTAAACTCTGGGGTTGGCTATGCGATTGAGAAGTTACTGGACAATGGGAAGGAGAGATATTTTTAAAAATATCTTTGACTAAAATATTTTAGATTAGTATTTCTATATATTAGAAAATTTCTTTATGCAGGGTTGGACCCTTCGAAACTCAAGGAATAAATGGATATATTTAAAAAATTTAATAAAGATTGCGATATGAGTATTTCTTTTTATTAAAGTGTTTTTCTTAATTAAGATATCATCTTCGTTCCCTAGGGGACAGCCTAAGGGGGCGGCAGAGACCCCCTCCAGTCTTTCCCCTAGAACCCCTTTTCCCCTCACCCCCTCTGCTCCTTGAGCGGAGTGCGGAAAAGGTCGATTTGCTCCGCAAATCTTTGTTGGTAGGGGGATCCCTTCATCTTAATTGTCCTTGAATTTAACAATGTCTAATCTCCGTCTCTCTAAAAATCGATAACTCGCTACGCTCAAACAAATCGATTTTCTTAACGAGAGACTTGATTAGACATTTCTACTCGTCCATTGAGTGAGGGATGGGGTAAGCTTTGCTTTTGCAAAGCTTATCTTTTTTTATATCTTATTTTAATTTTGTATAATTCTGATCTAGCGTAGCTAGAAAGAATTTTCCCTATTTATTTAGATAAAGATACAATATATTCTTTAGTATATCTTACAAATAACCTTACCGGGCAGCATGTATAATCAGAGTGAGCGTTAAGAAAATTTATCTGTTTGAGCGAAGCGAGTTATAAATTTTTAGCGAATGATGATTAGGAATCCCCAGCTGCTAAATAAACTAAAACGAAGAAGTTCTACCTACTAAAAAAAGATTGGCGTTAGCCAATCATCTGGTTTCGCACTCCGCTAAGGAGCAGAGGGGGTGAATGAAAAGAGGGTTCAGGGAGAAAGGTAGAGGGGGCCTCTGCCGCCCCCTTAGCTGTCTCCCTGAAGTTCGAAGGGTTCAACCCTGCTCGAATGTATATTCCAATACTCAGATATCTTAATACTAAATATTCTTAGTACCAGATATTTGAAATAAAATATCTTCTATAATATCTTTTTAAGATACTGCCCAGTATAGGACTTTTTGTTTTTTGCTATCTCTTCTGGAGTACCGCTCGCTACTAGAGTACCTCCCCCGTCTCCTCCTTCTGGACCTAGGTCTATTAGGTTGTCGGAGACTTTTATTACGTCTAGGTTGTGCTCAATTACAACTACTGTATTATCCTGATCTACTAGTCTGTTTAGAACTTCTATTAGCTTGTGGACGTCTGCCATGTGAAGGCCTGTTGTTGGTTCGTCTAGGATGTAGAGGGTTTTTCCTGTGGAGACTTTAGCAAGTTCTGTTGCTAGTTTCACCCTTTGAGCCTCTCCTCCAGATAGCTCTGTGGATGGTTGGCCTATTTTAATATAGCCTAGGCCTACATCGTAGAGAGTTTGGAGCTTTCTTACTATGCTAGGATGGTTTTGGAAAAATTCTATTCCTTCTTCTACAGTCATATCTAGGACGTCTGATATATCTTTGCCCTTGTATTTAACTTCAAGGGTTTCCCTGTTGTATCTTTTGCCGTGGCAGACTTCGCATGGAACGTATACATCTGGCAAGAACATCATATCCACCTTGATTGTTCCATCTCCCTTGCAGGCCTCGCACCTTCCTCCCTTAACGTTAAAGGAAAATCTCCCCTTATCATAGCCTTTCATCTTGGCCTCATTGGTCATGGCGAAGACATCCCTTATGGCATCGAAGACCTTGGTGTAGGTAGCTGGGTTTGACCTTGGAGTTCTTCCAATTGGGGATTGGTCTATGGCTATTACCTTATCAATCTTATCAAGACCTAGGATTTCCTTGTGCTTACCAGCTCTTATCTTGGTCTTGTTAATCTTCTTTGTAGCTTGCTTATAGAGAATTTCATTTACTAGGGAAGACTTCCCTGATCCTGATACTCCAGTTACAGTTGTAAGGACTCCTAGGGGGATTTTGACGTCAATGTTTTTGAGGTTGTTTACCGCAGCCCCCTTTATTTCTATATATTCATCGCTTGTTCTTCTTTCCTTAGGAACTGGGATTTTTTTCCTTCCAGCTAGATAGTCTCCTGTGATTGACTTTTTGGAATTCATTATATCACGAAGACTTCCCTTGGCGACAATCTCTCCACCGTGAACTCCTGCCTTTGGTCCAATATCAACTATATAGTCAGCTTCCTTCATAGTATCTTCGTCGTGTTCTACTATGATTAGGGTGTTTCCAATATCTGTGAGATTTCTTAGGGCTGCTATGAGCTTATCGTTATCTCTCTGGTGAAGTCCTATGGAAGGCTCATCAAGGACATAGCAAACTCCTACAAGACCAGATCCTATTTGAGTAGCTAGTCTGATTCTCTGGCTTTCTCCACCGGATAAGGTCGCTGCCGCCCTATTTAAGGTCAAATAGGTAAGTCCCACGTCATTTAGGAAGGAGAGCCTCGCCTTAATTTCCTTTACTATAAGGTCTGCAATCTTCGCCTTCATTGGAGAAAGTTCGAGTTTAGCGAAAAAGTCTACGGACTTTTCTACGGAAAGTCTTGTAAGCTCTGAAATATTTACTCCTCCGACCTTGATAGCGAGGACTTCTGGCTTAAGTCTATCTCCATGGCAGGTGTCACATTCTTCTTCCGACATATATTCTCTAAACTTTTTCTTTTGAGCATCAGATCCTGTCCTTTGATAGCGGTCGTAGATATTTTTGATTGCTCCTTCAAAGGGTCCGGTGTATCTTTTCCTACCAGAAAAATGACTATCGAAGACAAAACTTAGGTCGTAATTTGTACCATGGAGTATATCTTCGATCATTTTCTTAGGAGCCTTTTTTATTGGATCATCATGGGAGAACTTGTAATGATCTGCTATAGCTCTTATCATCTCATAATAATAGCTCTCCTTGGTGGAAGTTGCATAAGGGTCAATAGCCCCCTCGTTTATAGATAGGTCGTAGTCTGGTATAACAAGGTCCCTGTCGACTTGAAGGTGAAAACCAAGTCCATTACAGTCGGGACACATCCCTATTGGGGCGTTGAAGGAGAACATATTTGGTGTAATCTCTGGGAGGGATACGTGGCCTTCTGGACAGGCGAGCTTAGAAGATAGGAGTATCTCATCTTCTCCTATCACATCTATGATAACTAGGCCATCTGCAAGTCCTAGGGCTGTCTCTATGGAATCTGTAAGTCTCGCATCGATTCCATCCTTGATCACAATCCTATCTACAACGACAGAAATATCGTGCTTTTTGGTCTTGGATAGGTCGATATCTTCTGCCAAGTCGTACTTTTCTCCATCGATTACGACCCTTACATATCCATCCTTCTGGATATTTTCTAGGGCTCTTTTGTGAGCCCCCTTTTTTCCTCTGATTACTGGGGCAAGAATTTGGATTCTCGTTCTTTCAGGAAGTTCCTTTACCCTATCGACCATCTGGTCTATACTTTGGGCTTCTATCGGTCTACCACAGACTGGACAATAGGCATCTCCTACTCTTGCGTAAAGGAGCCTATAATAATCGTAGATTTCTGTAACCGTTGCTACTGTAGATCTTGGGTTCCTGTTAGTTGTCTTCTGGTCGATTGATATGGATGGGGAAAGTCCCTCAATGGAGTCCACATCCGGCTTATCTACATTGCCCAAAAACTGCCTAGCATAGGAAGATAAGCTTTCGACATAACGCCTTTGTCCTTCCGCATAGATGGTATCAAAGGCAAGAGTAGACTTGCCAGAGCCTGAAAGGCCTGTAAATACAATCATCTTATCTCTTGGAAGATTGATATCTACGTTTTTGAGATTGTTGGTTCTTGCTCCTTTTATCTTAATTTCTGTCAATTAATCACTCCTGTAAAATTATCTTTCATAGACTTAATCTGATCACGGAGGGCTGCGGCACGCTCGAAGTCAAGCTCCTCTGCTGCCTTATACATCTCAGCCTCCAGATTAATTAGTATTGTTTCTATATCGTCTTTGCTGAATTCTTCAATCTCCTCTTCTTCCTTCTTCTTGGTGATTTGGATGATTTCAGCTATATTTTTCTTGATTGTAGTTGGCACTATGCCGTGCTTTTCATTAAATTCTTCTTGTATGGTCCTACGGCGTTCTGTCTCATCAATCGCCCTTCTCATAGATCCAGTTATGGTATCGGCATACATGATTACCCTACCCTCGGAGTTTCTCGCTGCCCTTCCGATAGTCTGGATAAGGGAAGTTTCAGAGCGGAGGAAGCCTTCCTTGTCAGCATCGAGGATTGTTATAAGTGAAACTTCTGGTATATCGAGTCCCTCACGGAGGAGGTTGATTCCTACAAGAACATCAAACTCTCCTAGACGGAGCTCTCTAATAATCTCACTTCTCTCTATAGTTTTAATATCTGAGTGAAGGTATCTTACCTTGATTCCATTTTCCGTAAGGAAGGTCGTAAGGTCTTCTGCCATCTTCTTGGTAAGAGTAGTAACGAGTACCCTTTCCTTCTTGGCAATGGTCGCATGGACTTCTTCTATGAGGTCGTCTATCTGATTTGCTGTTGGCCTTACCTCTATCAATGGATCTAAAAGCCCAGTTGGTCTTATGATTTGATCGACCATCTTGCCATGGGTTTTCTCCTTCTCATAAGGGCCTGGAGTTGCTGAAACATAAACTGCCTGGTTGATTAGTTTCTCGAACTCGTCGAACTTAAGCGGCCTGTTATCTAGGGCAGAAGGAAGCCTAAAGCCGTAGTCAACCAAGTTTTGCTTACGGGACCTATCTCCCTCATACATTCCTCCAACCTGGGGAATAGAAACGTGGGACTCGTCCACCATTAGGACGAAGTCTTCTGGAAAATAGTCGATTAGGGTATAAGGCCTAGACCCTGCTGGTCTCTGGCTTAAGTGTCTAGAGTAATTCTCAATTCCAGAACAGAAACCAATCTCCCTGAGCATCTCTATATCGTATTTGGTCCTTTGCTCGAGCCTTTGGGCTTCAAGGAGCTTATTTTCCGAATTAAGCTCGGCCAATCTTTCCTCAAGTTCTTCTTCTATAGTAATGATGGCCTTTTCTGTCTTCTCACTTGATGTCGCATAGTGGCTGGCAGGATAAATATAAGCGTGGCTAATCCTTGCAGTAACCTTACCTGTCAATGAATCAAACTCCGAAATCTCGTCGATTTCATCTCCGAAAAACTCAAATCTAATAGCCTTTTGGTCAAAACCTGCTGGGAAAACATCTAAGATATCTCCCCTACGTCTGAAAGTCCCTCGGCTAAACTCCACATCATTTCTCACATATTGGACATCAATTAGCTTTCTCATAACATCTTCCGGGCTAATCTCCTGACCTGGACGGAGGGATACTACAAGCTTTTGATACTCGATAGGATCTCCCAAGCCGTAAATACAAGAAACACTAGCCACAATTATAACATCACGCCTCTCAAAAAGAGCCATGGTCGCAGAGTGCCTCATCTTGTCTATCTCGTCATTAATAGAAGAGTCCTTGGCAATATATGTATCTGTAGCAGCCACATAGGCTTCTGGTTGGTAATAATCATAGTAGGAAACGAAATACTCGACAGCATTGTCCGGGAAAAATTCCTTAAACTCCGTAAAAAGCTGGTAGGCCAAAGTCTTGTTGTGGGCAAGAACTAGGGTAGGTCTTTGGACATTTTGGATAATATTAGCCATGGTAAAGGTCTTACCAGAACCTGTTACACCACGGAGAATCTGATGATGGTCTCCCGCCTCGATTCCCTTTGATAATTTATCTATAGCATAAGGCTGATCGCCTCTAGGTTTATAATCCGATTTTAAATTAAACTTCATAAATCTTCCTTTATATATAACAAAAATTAATAAAATGGTAGAGTGCCGGACAGTCGGGCTTCGATTTTTGTAAAAAATCGAATAAGTGGGACTTATTTGAAAAATAAGTTCCAAGAACTCGAAGAGTTCAAAAGAGAGATTGTAAGTAGCCTTGAGACTTCTACACTTCCCCCTTATCTCTAATGGTTCTGGCCACAGCGAACAGAGTGAGCTGATGGCAGACCTTAATCGAGGCTTGGCGAGGTGAAGGTCTTTAGACCTAAGCCCGCAAGCTACCGTCGAGCGCAGTCGAGAGATCTCAGAGACTTCTCCACAAGGTCGAAGTAAGGGTAATGGTGTATCTAAGCACAACCCTTATCCCGAGGCTTCTCCACTTTCATCCCCCTTATCCCTAATGGATTTGGCCACAATGAACGAAGTGAATTGATGGCAGAGTGCCGGACAGTCGGGCTTCGATTTTTGTAAAAAATCGAATAAGTGGGACTTATTTGAAAAATAAGTTCCAAGAACTCGAAGGGTTCAAAAGAGAGCTAGTAAATATCCATGAGACTTCTCCACTTCCCCTTATCTCGAGCGTAGTCGAGAGATCTCAGAGGCTTCTCCACTTCGGTCGAAGCAAGGGTGTGGTTTCGGCTTTATCGTAAGGCGAAGTAAGGGCCAGATGGTTTCGGCTTTAGCCTTAGTAGAAATTAGTGTAATCCCATATCTCACATTTGCTCTAACAATATAGCTCCATAGAGTATTATTAGTATAATTTCTATATCTCTCCCCATTTATATTAATTTAATTCTTTCTTAAATATCTTAAAAATAATTCTATTCTCGTTATATAAATATACTAAATTTCTCCTAAAATTCAATCCCTATAGAAAGAGTCGGATTTTATAAAAATTCTATTGACATCGCTATCATATATGTTATAATATTCATATGAACATATACTCATATGAAAGGAGCCACATGAATGATTCGTTAAAAAATATTGATGATACTACCCTAATTGATTTGGCAGATCTCTTCAAGGTCTTTGCCGACTCGACTAGGATGAGGATAATGTATAGGTTACTTGCTGGAAGGATGAACGTCGGTGACATAGCCCAGGCTCTCGATATGAGCCAATCCGCTATCTCCCACCAGCTCAAATACCTTAAAGAAGTTAATTTAGTTAAAAGCAAGAGGGATGGCAAGTCTATGCTTTACTATCTCTCAGATGACCACGTTAAGACAATTATACAAACAGGATTAGAACATATAGAGGAGTAATTATGAAAAAGAAATTTAAAATTCAAGGACTACAATGTGCAAACTGCGGCAACAAGATCGAAGGAGAAATCAAAAAGCTAGATGGAGTAATAGATGCTAATGTATCCTTCCTTACAGAAAAGGCCAAAATCGAACTAGAAGATGACGCCAATGTGGACGAGATTTTAGAAAAGGCAAACGAGATTGCTGGAAGAATCGAGCCAGGTTGCCAATTTATAGCTAAATAGTCATGTTTAAGAATATTACAAAAGAACACAGAGACAGATTAAACGAGCTCATAATCCTTGCTCTTTTGGGAGCCTTCCTACAGCTTATGAGTATGTTTTTCTACCTGGGCTCTTTCAGAAAATGGGCCTTCCTGATTCTTTACATCCTATCAGCCAAGGAAGTACTCCTTAAGGCCTTTAAGGGGATAAGACGAGGATCTGCCCTGGATGAGAACTTCCTCATGGCCCTTGCTACAATCACAGCCTTTATCATAGGCGAATACGTAGAGGCAGTAGCTGTTATGCTTTTCTATTCCTTCGGAGAACTATTCGAAGACATTGCCACCCAAAGATCAAGAGATAATATCAAAGACCTCCTAGACCTTGTTCCAGATGTGGCAAATAGGATAAATGAAGATGGCAGCACGGAAGAAGTCGACCTAGATGATATAGAAGTAGGAGATATAATCCTCGTCCGTGATGGAGAAAAAATCGGAGTAGACGGCAAGGTCATTGAAGGGACGGCAAGTCTTGATACATCTTCTGTTACAGGAGAGTCCATGCCAGTTTCTGTAGATATAGGAGATGAAGTAATTTCCTCATCCCTTGTTACAGATGGGATAATCAAAATCGAAGCTACGACAGAATTCGACGACTCTGTTGCAGCACGAATCATGGAACTAATCGAAGATTCCGCAGCAAGTAAGTCTGACAGCGAGAAGTTTATCTCTCGATTTGCAAGAATCTACACACCAATAGTCGTAGCCCTTGCCCTAGCTCTTGCCATCATACCACCCGTATTTATGGGAGGAGCATGGTCTGATTACCTCCTTCGTGCGGCGACCTTCCTAGTCCTTTCCTGCCCATGTGCCCTAGTTTTATCCGTTCCCCTATCCTTTATGTCAGGGCTGGGGCTTGCGAGCAAAAACGGAATCCTAATTAAGGGTAGCCAATATTTTGAAATCCTCGATAAGGCAGAAGTCCTTCTTACAGACAAGACTGGAACCCTAACTACAGGAGATTTCAAGATCAAGGATATAAAGATCGAAGAAGGCTTTGACCGTGAAGAAATCTTAAACTATCTCTTCAATATAGAAAACATGACCACCCATCCTATTGGAAGGGCTATAAGTAAAGAGCTTGATAGAGAAGAGAAAGACCTCTTTGAAGAGATCAAAAACGAGAAGGGCCTTGGTGTAAAGGCAAAAAGCAAAGATGGAAAAATTATCAAAGTTGGCTCTCCAAAATACCTCAAGATAGATGACAAAAAAGAAAGAGCCATTTATCTGTCAGTAGACGAGAAGCTTGCAGCAAGTGTCTATATAGAAGATGACATCAAGGAAAAATCCCAAGAAACAATTGCGAAACTTAAGGATAAATTTAAAGAAATAGCCATAGTATCAGGTGATAATCTCGCTGCAGTCAAGGATACAGCGGATAAGCTTAAGCTTGACAGTTACTACGCCCAAGTCATGCCTGATGAGAAGCTTAAAATAATGAAGACCTACCAGGAAAAGGGAGAAAAGACAGTCTTCGTAGGCGACGGTATAAATGATGCCCCAGTTCTCAAAAACGCCGATGTGGGAATATCTATGGGAGAAACTGCATCTGACCTTGCTATCGAATCCTCCGACATCCTCATAACCAACGGAGAGTTTTCACAAATAGGAAAGCTAGTCAATATTGCAGGACTTACCAACACAACAGTAAAACAAAATGTAACATTTATAATGCTTGTGAAAATCGCAATCCTAATCCTAGGCCTATTCGGCCACGCCAACATGTGGATGGCAATTTTCGGCGACGTAGGAGTTTCAATCATATCCATCCTTTGGGCAATGAGAATATTAAAAAAGAAAATATAAAACCGACGTATTTCCGACGCAAAATTTGCGTCGGTTTTTTGTTTGTTTACGTCGGTTTTAAATCTCTAATTAAATTATTATAGGAAACAAGAAAAACTAAAGCCTTCAATAGTATTTTCTCAAAAATCATATAAGAGAGGGCCCTAAGGCTCATCATTTTATTATTTTCTTTTCCTAGTCTAATCTCTAATTTTCTCCAAAACAAAAACCCCAAGCCTAAGCCTGAGGTCTCTGTGCTTATAATATTTTCTCAAATATTATCTATCATCGTCTTTTCTTTTTTTGCTTACGAACAATCCACCTACTGCTGTAGCTAGTGTTGCCATTACTCCTGTTAATGACTCTACTCCTGTCTTAACATTTGTATTAGCAGCCTTGCCTGTCTTGTTTGTTGTTTGAACAGTTTTATCTGCTACAAGTCCCTTAGCTTTTTCGTAGATTAATTCGCTTGCTGGGATGAAGTTTCTTGATCCATCTGGATATACTAATGTTGCCTTTCCTTGTGCATCAACGATTACTTCTTTTGCATTTGGATTAGCTTTCTTCACATTATCAGCTATTTCTCTTCTTTCAGCATCTGTTAAGTTACCCTTATCGGCTACTCCAAGCTTTTTGCTTGGTGCAACTGCTAAGTTACCTTCAGCATCTGTTTTATCTTTTATAGATTTTTCTTTTTCGCTTACTGTCTTGTCAGAAGAGATATAATTCTTTGATCCATCTGGGTAAATTAGAGTTGCATTACCCTTGTTATCAACGTCAACGTCTTTAGCCTTAGGGTTTGCCTTCTTAACTTCTTCCTTAACCTTACCCTTTTCCTCTTCAGTTAAGTTGTCTTTATCTTCTACTTCTGTTTTTCCTGGAAGATTTGGACTAATATTATCAGAAACGTCACTAGCTTTACCATTTAGTGCTTTTTCCGCTTCTTCTAGCGCTTTCTTAGCTTTGTTAACATCGTCTTGACTTGCATTTGGATCTTGTAGTACTTTTTCGGCATCTGCTAATGCTTTGTTGTATGCATCCTTTTTGTCTTGGTCTGCATTTGTATACTTATCTGATGCTTTTGTTGTGTCTTTTTTAGCTGCTTCAGCTTCTAGTGCTTTTTTATCTACTGATGTTGATTCACCATTTAGTGCTTTTTCTGCATCTTCTAGCGCTTTCTTAGCTTTATTGACATCGTCTTGACTTGCATTTGGATCTTGTAGTACTTTTTCGGCATCTGCTAATGCTTTGTTGTATGCATCCTTTTTGTCTTGGTCTGCATTTGTGTACTTATCTGATGCTTTTGTTGTGTCTTTTTTAGCTGCTTCAGCTTCTAGTGCTTTTTTATCTACTGATGTTGATTCACCGTTTAGTGCTTTTTCTGCATCTTCTAGTGCTTGCTTAGCTTTGTTGACATCGTCTTGACTTGCATTTGGATCTTTTAGTACTTTTTCGGCATCTGCTAGTGCTTTGTTGTATGCATCCTTTTTGTCTTGGTCTGCATTCTTGTACTTGTCTGTATCCTTAGTAGTATTTTCTTTGTCTACTTCTTTTTGAAGTGCTGATTTATCTACTTCTGGAGTTTTTTCTCCATTTAATGCTTCTTCTGCTGCTGTTAAAGCGTCTTTAGCTTTGTTGACATCTTCTTGGCTTGCATTTGGATTTTCAAGGACTTTCTTAGCATCTTCTAGTGCTTTGTCGTATGCATCCTTTTTATTTTGGTCTGCATTTTTGTACTTGTCTGTATCCTTAGTAGTATTTTCTTTGGCTACTTCTTTTTGAAGTGCTGATTTATCTACTTCTGGAGTTTTTTTGCCGTTTAAAGCTTCTTCTGCTGATGTTAAAGCGTCTTTAGCTTTGTTGACATCTTCTTGGCTTGCATTTGGATCTTCAAGTACTTTCTTAGCATCTTCTAGTGCTTTGTCGTATGCATCCTTTTTATCTTGGTCTGCATTCTTATACTTGTCTGATGCTTTTGTATCATCTTTTTTATCTACTTCATTTTGAAGTGGTCTCTTATCAACATCTGTTTTTGCTTTTTCAGTTACTGTCTTGTCTGCTGGAATTTCATTTGTTGTTCCGTCTTCGTAAGTTAATGTTGCATTACCCTTATCATCAACTGTTACGTCTTTAGCTTCTGGGTTTGCTTTCTTAACTTCTTCAACTACTTTAGCTTTTTCGTCTTCAGTTAACTTATCTTTGTTTGCAACTTCTGTCTTAGTTGGATCAACTGCTGGGTTCTTTTCAGCATCTGTTTTTGCTTTTTCAGTTACTGTCTTTTCTCCAGGAATTTCATTTGTTGTTCCGTCTTCGTAAGTTAATGTTGCATTACCCTTATCATCAACTGTTACGTCTTTAGCTTCTGGGTTTGCTTTCTTAACTTCTTCAACTACTTTAGCTTTTTCGTCTTCAGTTAACTTATCTTTGTTTGCAACTTCTGTCTTAGTTGGATCAACTGCTGGGTTCTTTTCAGCATCTGTTTTTGCTTTTTCAGTTACTGTCTTTTCTCCAGGAATTTCATTTGTTGTTCCATCTTCGTAAGTTAATGTTGCATTACCCTTATCATCAACTGTTACGTCTTTAGCTTCTGGGTTTGCTTTCTTAACTTCTTCAACTACTTTAGCTTTTTCGTCTTCAGTTAACTTATCTTTGTTTGCAACTTCTGTCTTAGTTGGATCAACTGCTGGGTTCTTTTCAGCATCTGTTTTTGCTTTTTCAGTTACTGTCTTTTCTCCAGGAATTTCATTTGTTGTTCCATCTTCGTAAGTTAATGTTGCATTACCCTTATCATCAACTGTTACGTCTTTAGCTTCTGGGTTTGCTTTCTTAACTTCTTCAACTACTTTAGCTTTTTCGTCTTCAGTTAACTTATCTTTGTTTGCAACTTCTGTCTTAGTTGGATCAACTGCTGGATTCTTTTGTGCATCTGTTTGAGTCTTAGCGTCTTTCCAAACAGCATAAACAGTTTGTCCTTCTGTTACTTTATCTAAGATTCCTGCTTCAGCTTCTATTGCATCAGGTTTGCTTGCCCAACCTACGAATTCTTTTCCTTCTTGAGTTGGTGTTGGTGCTTGAACTCCGTCAGTTATATCATCTGTCTTTGTAGTTGAATTATCGTCAAACTTACCGCCATTAGCATCAAATGTTACTAATTTTTCATCTGAGTAAATTGCATATACAACTTGGTGAGTAGTTATTGGAGTTTCTGATGTGAATTTTTTATCTGCTGATAATTTATTGAAGGCATCTGATTTAACAGTTGTTGCTCCTAGTTCAGCTTTACCTGCTTCAGTTACCCAACCTAGGAATGTCTTGCCTTCTGCTGTTGGATTTTCAGCAAATTTATCTCCTGTACCTTCTGCTACATTTGCACCTGTAAATCCGTTTGCTGTATATCCTGCATCCTCAAGATATTTCACGTTATCTGGAGCAATTCTTACTGATCTTGTGCTAGCATCAGCAAACTTTCCATCTGTTGTATCGAATAATACTCTTGTTCTTACTCTTGATTCAACTAACTCAGTTGGTAGGGAAGATCCGTCTGATGCATTGAAATAGAGCTTCATATCTTTTTTAAGAACTAGCTTGTTATTTCCTTCTGCATCAACATCTCTAGCTGATGTTCCAGCTTTTGAAATTTCTCCTAGTTTATTAAGATCGATATCATATCTATAAACCCTATATTCTTTTTCTCCATTAGCTCCTTTTAATGTAAGCTTAGAACTATTGTCTGTTGTGACATTTCCATCTTTATCATATTCATTAGCTAGGGCTTGAGTTTTACCTAAAAGTGCTATATCATCTAAAAGCTCTGTACGCATTCTGATTAATCCGCCGTCATATTTTGTATAACCTTGAATCTTATCAGTAGTTTTCATAAATTCAGTGTTATCAGATGGTAAAGCCTTAGGGTCTTTGTAGAAATCATCAGTTCCTTCTGCATAGTCATTTGTAAAGATAACTTGGTATGGTTTATATAATGATTTTCTCATTGAAACTTCTGATAATGTGTCTGTAGAATCAACCCAAGCTATATTAGTATATCTCTCTGGGCTTTTTTCTAGCTCCTTATAAATAATATAAGATTCCAGACTATCTACTTTTTTTCCACTAGCATCATAATGTTCTACAAGTATTTTTGTACCAGGCTCTAACTTTGATTTAGTTATCCAAGCTTTTCCTAAGCCTTCTAAGATATTATCAGGATCATTTGGCTTTTCCCAACCTACTAGCTTCTTTTTGTATACAATTTCACTTTGTTCTGTTTCACCTTTAAGAGTGTACTTTAATTTGATATCTCCATTGGCAGAATTATTAAGTTTAACCTTAATATTTCCTGAATTTGATTCTACTTTGAGTTCGGTTCCACCATCTGCATTATGTTGATTTACAAAACTTACTGGTGAAGTATGATCAGGAGTGTCAGGTAAGAGAACTCTAATTCCTTCACCCTTCTTTATTGTGGCACCTTCTCTTAATGTGAATTCATAGGTTCCAGGGCTAGTTTCATCGACTGAATCAACCCCTTGTTTCCAGAAAGAAACTGTACTGTTATAATAACCCTGCTTATTTCTTAGTATTGCCTGATTTTTATCCCCAACTTGAATTATAACTTGACCGCCTTCAGGAACGTTTGTTGTGTTGATAGTATACTTTTCCCCTTTAGGTACAACAAAATCCTCGTCAAATGTTTTTTCAAAAATTGTCCATCCCTTTGTGTTTGGTTCTACCCAACCAGCAGCCATTGAAAAGTCTGTTTTTCTTTTGCCTGGTGTAAACTCTTCGTTCAACTTTGTCTTATCAATTAAATAATCTATAGATGAAAAATATATACCAGATTGATTGATATACTGGTCAAGAGTAGGAACGCCAACAGCCTTTATTTCATTATTTTTGAATGCATTTACGGAATCATTTCTGGCAATAACTACATATGCTAGACCATCTTTTATTGTAATATCAGCTTTTTTAATTCCTATTTTCTTTACCCAGGATCCTTGTTTTCTATCGTTAGTAAGGACATTTGTATAGGCTACATTACCATTAGTATCTTCTTTTAAATAATCAACTAGTTTTGCA